>JBDSHF010000042.1:0-7455 GCA_039918595.1 Thermoanaerobaculia bacterium | reverse complement strand
GGGGGGACGGCGGCGGCGAAGTAGGAGAGATCCCCCCACCCCGAATCCTCACCCCCGGCCCCTCTCCCATCGCCCTCCCGCCGTCCGGGAGAGGGGGGACTTTACTGAGAAGGCGTGGCTTGTAGGGTGCGCTGTGCGCACCAGAAACTGTGATGGTGCGCACAGCGCTCCCTACAAGCACAGCGCACCCTACAAGCGAGGTTTCCCCCGTCAAGCTCCCCTCTCCCGGTCGGGGGGAGTGCGGTGGGAGAGGGGCCGGGGGGTGAGGATTCGGGGCGGGGGGCTATACGATACCGCCCATGAGCCCCTTCCGAGTCCCCACCCGTGTCCTCATGTCCCCCGGCTGCCTGAACCAGCTCCCGGAAATCGTCGCCGGCTACGCTCCGGAGCGGGTCTTGATGGTGACCGATCCGGGGATCGAGGAGACCGGCCTGCCCGAGCGGGTCTGGCAGGCGCTGGCGGAGCGGGAGATCGAGGCGGTCACCTACGACGACGTCGAGCCGAACCCGCGAGCGGCGACGGTCGACCGGCTGGCGGAGTGGGGGAAGGAAGAGGGGGCGTCGCTGGTGCTGGGGATCGGCGGCGGCAGCGTCCTCGACGCCGCCAAGGCCGCCGCGATGATGATGACGAACGCCGGCTCGGTGATCGATTACGAGGGGCGGGACCGCTATGCCGAGAAGCCCCTGCCGTTCATCGCCATCCCCACCACCTGCGGCACCGGCTCCGAGGTGACCTGGGTCTCCGTGCTGACCGTCGAGGAGCGGCACGCCAAGATCAGCGTCAAGGGGGAGACCCTGTTCCCCGACTGGGCGATCGTCGACGCCGATCTCCTGACCACCCTGCCGGGGCGCCTCGTCGCCTGGACCGGGGTGGACGCCCTCACCCACGCCGTCGAGGCCACCACCTGCCGGCTCGCCAATCCGGTTTCGGACGCCCTGGCGGAGAAGGCTATCGCGCTGCTGCTCCGCTATCTCCGCCGGGCGGCCGCCGACATCGCGGGGGACCCCGAGGCGCGCGAGGCGGTGATGCGGGCCTCCACCCTGGCCGGCCTCGCCTTCGGCAACGCCGACGTCGCCGCCGTCCACTGCCTCTCCGAGACCCTGGGCGGGCGCTACGACCTCCCGCACGGGCTGGCCAACGCCATGCTCCTGGCGCCGGTCACCCGCTACAACCTCGAGACCTGCGCGGACAAGCTGGCCACCCTGGAGGCCGCCCTGCCGCCGGGGAGCGGAACCGGCGCCAAAGGGGTGCTCCAGGCGATCGAGGATCTGCTGCGGGACCTCGGCATCCCCAGCTTCGGCGACCTCAAGCTCCCCGCCACGGACTACCCCTGGATCGCCGAGCAGGCGGCGCGGAACGGCTCGAACGCGTCGAATCCGCGGGAGATGGGAGCGGAGCAGTATATGGAATTGTTGAACGGGCTGTAATTACAACAACTTCCCCATCTCCCCCAGCATCGCCTTGCGCACCAGCGGCACCGGGGGTCCGCCGTAGGAAAGAAACCGGTCGTGGAACTCCCGCCACGCCTCCCGGCCGCCAAGCGAGGCGGTCCAGTCGTCGCGGAGCTTCCGCACGATCAGCTTCCCCAGCGTGTAGTTGAGATAGCCAGGATCGAAGGCGCCGCGGGCGGCCTGCTGCCGGGCGCTGGCCGGGTCCTGGAGCCCCTGCTCGCGAAACATCCGCTCGGCCTCCTCCAGCGTCATCGTGCCGGCGTGGAGCCCGAGGGCCACGACGTAGCGAACGTTGCGCAGCAGCGCGTTCTGGAGCTGGCCGAGGCGGAGAAAGGGGTCGCCGCCGCCGAAGCCGGCCTCCCACATCATCTCTTCCGAGTAGTGGGCCCACCCCTCGGCGAAGCCGTAGGTCACGAACAGCCGTCCCAGCTCCGACTCCGCCCGGTTCGAGTGGAGGAACTGCAGGAAATGGCCGGGCCAGACCTCGTGGATGGTGACGAACAGGAGGTCCGCCTCGTTCGGGATGTACTGCTCCTGCTCCGCCGGCGACCAGGACGGGTCCGGCGGCGCGATGTAGTAGACGGACGGCAGGTGGCGGTCGTACGGGCCGGGGATGTCGATGTACGCCGAGTTCCACCGCTGATAGGGGGGCGCCTCCGCGATCCGCGCCTCCTCTTCCCCAGGGATCGTGACCAGCCCCTGCTCCTCGACGAACCGGCGCAGCCCCGCGAGCTGCCGGCGGGCGGCCTCGACCGGCCCCTCCGCGGGCTTACGGACGTGCATCCTGGCGAGGCCGTCCGCCACCGGCAGACCCGGAGCGAAGGCGGCGAGCGCCTCCCGCAGGGCGGCCAGGTTGCGCTCCAGCTCGCGCCGGCCCGCCGCCTCCAGCTCCGCCAGCGGCATGTCCACCCGCTCCGTCTCCCGCAGCATGCGGGCGAACAGCTCGGCTCCGAGGCGGAACTCGCCGGCGTCCGTGCCCGGCAGCGGGATCTGCTCGTGGAACCAGGCGCCCAACTCGCGCAATGCCCGCGCCGCAGCGGCGTTGGCCTGCTGGAGCTCCGCCTGGAGAGCCGGGTCCGCCACGCCGGCGAACACCGCCGGGACGTCCGACTCCAGATAGCCGGCAAGCCCCGCGAAAGTCATCTCCCCCAACTCGGCATGGGTGCGCGGCATCGGGGTGAGCAGTTGGGCCCGCATCTGACCGGCCGCGCGCGGGACGGCGCGCGCGTAGTCGACGAACGCCCGCATCCGCCGCGCGAGCGGGGCGTAATCGCGGGCGAGGTAGAGATTGGGATCGATGGCGCCGGCATAGAAGAGCGGATTGCGCCGGTGCCACTCGGCGTCCTCGAGCCAGAAGAGATCGGAGTCGACGACGACATTCAGGAGCTCGCGCTCGAAGGCCCGCCGCTCGTCGAGCGTCGCGGGATCGAACTCCGCCGCCCCCGCCCGCTCCGCCCGCAGCCAGGCGATCTCCCGCTCGAACCCTTCCGGGCTCCAGTCGGGCAGCCGGCCGTCGAATTCGTGCCGCCCGGCCCCGGACGCGAAGGTGGGGTGCAGCTCGAAGTAGCCGTCGAGGAACGAGCGCACGAAATGATCCCATCCGCCAGCCACCACCGAGGCATCCAGGCACTGCAGGCTCTTGGTCTCCGCGTCCATGACAGGGAAGTCTACCCCGGTCTGGGATACCATGGCGCCCCGTATCCAAGCAGCTACCCAAGCAGCCACTCAGGGGAGGGGATCATGGCCGAGCCACAAAATTTCGCGAACCACCCGAAGCTCGTTCCGGGGTATCACTTCGTCGCCTTCGGCATCCTGGCGATCAACCTGCTCTGGTCGCTCTACCGGCTGGTTTTTCCGACGGGAACGCCGGGGCTGCCGGGAGTGCCGTTCTTCGACCGCCTGCTCGGCTTCGCGGTGGCGGTCGCCCTCGTCCTGCTCGCGTGGTACCTCCGGATCTTCCCGCTGAAGGCGCAGGACCGGGTGATCCGCCTCGAGGAGACGCTGCGGCTGGAGCGCCTCCTGCCGCCGGACCTCCGGCCGCGCATCGGCGACCTCCGCGCCGGCCAGCTCATCGCCCTCCGCTTCGCCAGCGACGCCGAGCTCCCCGAGCTGACCCGCGCGGTGCTCGACCGGGGGATCACGACCCCGAAGGAGATCAAGAAGATGATCACGAGCTGGCGCGGCGATTATCTGCGGATGTAAGCGCTAAGAAGCGCGCGGGCCAGTCGTCCGGCCTTGGGATATCCTTCCGAGGAGACTTTTCACGGAAGGAGATCCCCATGGCCCAGGTCAGCCTGCCGGGCAGCTTCAAGGCACAGCTCACGGAGACCTCGGAGTCCCTCACGGTGGGGCGGTTCGTCCCGGAGCTGGCCCAGACCCCCGGCAACGTCGGGATCTGCCTCAGCGGCGGCGGCTCGCGGGCGCTCTCGGCCGGCATGGGGCAACTGCGCGCGCTCTCTTACCTGCAGCTCGACGGACAGAGCCTGCTCAGCCAGACCAAGGCGATCTCCACCGTCTCCGGCGGCTCCTGGCTCGGCGTGACCTTCGAGTTCCTCACCGCCGGCACCAGCGACAGCGCGTTCCTCAACGACTACGTGCCGGACCCGGGGCGGCTCGTCCCCACCGCCGAGCCCGGGCGGCCGGTCGCCGAGATCCTCGACGAGCTGCCGGAGGGGAACATCGGGTCGGCGGTGGACTCGGACCTCTTCTCGGTGCCCGCGCTGGCCGTCGAGGCCTACATCCTCTACAAGTATTTCAAGACGCCGCCCAACGCCCTCTGGCAGACGCTGATGGGGCTCCACATCCTGGCGCCCTATGGGCTCTACGAGATCGACCCCGAGAACGGGATGCTCCCGACCTCGCTCTTCTCGTGGGATCAGGCGGCGCTCGAATCCGCGGTGACCGGCCCGAACCCCGAGCTCGCGGACGAGACGGCGCATCTGATCGCTGTGGGCGCCGGCCGCGCCCGCCGGCCGTTCCTGATCTGCAACATGGGGATGTTCCTGAGCGAGGCGGGCACCGCGATCCAGTATCTCGCGCCGGTCCAGGGCACCGGGTTCATGACCGGCATCGTGGGCTCGCCCACGGGCACCGACGCCAACGGCCGCGCGCCGGGTGGGGGCGGCGTCACCTCGTTCGTCTTCAGCTCCAACCCCACCGCCGTCGAGGGGACCGAGGTCACCGCGAGCCAGCCGCGGCAGCTCGCGCTCACCGACATCGTCGGCATCAGCAGCGCCGCCTTCGCGGATACCCTGCAGAACCAGTTCGCGATCTGGGAGCAGGACCCGGCGCAGTTCCTGGAGCTCCTGGTCGAGCTGGCGGAAGACGTCTGGGAATGGCTCGAGGGTCATCTCGGAGACGCCGGCCTCGCCGCGTCCCATGCCTTCATCGCCGCTCCGCCCCGGATCAAGACCGTGGAGGAATTCACCGCGCTCAAGCTGGACCTCGGGAGCCTCAAGGATCTGATCCCGCGATATCAATACTGGCCGGTGGCCAACGCCGCGCCCTATCCGCGGACCGACCCCACCCGCTTCGCCGACGGCGGCAGCCTCGAGAACAGCGGCGTCAACGCCATGCTCTCCTACACCGACATCGAAAACGTGATCGCTTTCCTCAACTCGAGCACCGCGATGGCGGCGGCGGGCTTCGGCATGATCGACGAGTCCGGCAATGAGGTGCCGGGCACGCGGGTGGTCATCACCGAGGAGATCCCGCCGCTCTTCGGCTATCAGCCGTACAACCCGCTGAAGGGGTATGTCCTTTATGAAGGG
The DNA here is from genome assembly GCA_039918595.1 of Thermoanaerobaculia bacterium. Classification (GTDB taxonomy): domain Bacteria; phylum Acidobacteriota; class Thermoanaerobaculia; order Multivoradales; family UBA5704; genus DATARR01. The sequence goes on along the minus strand of JBDSHF010000042.1, from coordinate 2,234 downwards.
GAGCCGAACCCCGTCTTCCCGCAGGGGAAGAACAGCCAGGTCTTCGAGTCCGCGCTGCTGGCCGAGGTGATCCAGGGGCTCTGGACGGCGAGCGGCAGCGGCGCTGGTACTGGGACGAACAAGGGCAGCGCCCTCTACAAGCAGACGCTGGAAGTTCAGGCGAACGCCTGGTTCGGTGTCCAGGGCGGGCGGACGGTGAGCGTCCTCTGGGTCTACCCGAACCGCGCCCAGGACTGGTTCAGCCAGTTGAGCCCCGAGGTCCAGGCGCTGCTCGCGCCGTTCGACAATCCGTCGACCGGCGACTACTTCCCGCACTACAGCACGCTGGAGACCGACCTGACCCCGACGCAGATCAACCTGCTCGCCAACTTCACGGCCTGGATGGTGGCCTCCCCGAAAAGCGCGCCACAGTTCCTGGGCATGTACCAGCCGGCCGTTTGATCCCCGTTCACGGGCAGGTCGCGAACGCGCTCGAATCCTGGATCGGCCGGAAGGCGGTCCCCTGCGGGTTGTCGTAGGTCTTGACCGCGCCGGTCTGGGTGTCCGTCACCGTGAGATGAACCTTGACGTTGGTCAGGCCGCCGGCGTAGACCCAGTAGCGCTGGTTGAAGCCACAGGCGTTCAGGACCTTGATCACCATCTCGACGTTGGTGTCGGCGAAGAACCAGATGTAGCCGGTGTCCGAGGTCATCGGCACGGCGTGGCCGGCGGCGCTGGAGCCGTTGGCCGTCCATTGCGCTTCCACCTGAAAGCGGCCGCCGTTGAGGCAGAGCCGCGTGTCGCCCGGGACGCAGATCGGCGGTGTCGCGGCCGGCTTCCAGCCGAGCTGGATCACCTCGAAGTCGCTCGCCTCGAGGCTGGCGAAGGCGGGGTTGAGCACATCGTTGTTCCAGCGCGTGTCATAGGCCCCGGAGATGAACAGGTTGGAGCCGTTGTCGGCCACGATCAGGCCGTAGGTCTTCATCGCCTGGAAGATCCTGCGCACCTCGGGCGTGTATCCGGAGAGATCCTTGCCCGCCTTGAGGCGCAGGCGCGCTCCCATGGGGAGGGCGCCGCGGCTGCTCCCGGCGTCGTGAGAGGCGGGGAAGACGTAGCCGTCGCTCTCCTCCACGGTGAAGCGGAGGGCGTGCTGGATGGGCGCCGAGCCGAACGCCTCGTCATAGCGCACCAGCCCGGGGAGGATGGCGAGGCCGGCCGCGTCGGCGCTGGTCCAGCCGTCGGGCCGGCGGAGGTTCGAGCCGAGCGGGAAGACCGCCCCGGAGCCCGCCTCCCAGCGGTTGAGGGGGGCGTTCCAGCGGGCGTGGTAGAGCTCGAAGAGGAGGCGATGGTCGCGGTCGACGATCAGCAGGTGGCGGTCGCCGCCGGGGCTGGCGTTGCCGGGATAGCCCCCCTCGATCCACTTGTCTTGGGTCTTCGCTTCGTTCGGAATCGGATAACCGGCGGGCCGGCCCGGTGCCCCGGCGTCGCTCTCGCCGCCGTACTCGACGAAGGTGACCGGCACCAGCGGCTGCGTGCCAGGCACCACGACGTAGACCATCCCGTAGATCTCGGGGGAGGGATCGGAGTCCCCTCCGAAGTCGGGGTGCAGCCCGACGCCGGCGCCGAGGAAGTTGATGTAGCTCGCGCTGTGGGAATCGACCGGCGCCGAGCTGACGTCGGCGTTCCACCAGTTGTCCGCCGGAAACAGCGGCAGCGGTCCAGGGAGCGCCCCGCCGGGCTGGGCGGAAACGGCGGCGGCGGAGAAGAAGGACAGGGTGAGGAGGAGGGCAAGGCGCATGGCGAGGCCCAGCCCTGGCGAGGGGATCCGCGGTTTTTTATTCATAGCTGAGGATGAGTATAGCCTCGCCGCCCGGGATTGAAATCCCGGGCTACCGACAATCGCCCCTTCCCGGGGCTCTGCAAAGGGTTTGTGGAAGTCCCGGACGGGACGGCTGTGGGTAGCCCGGGATTTCAATCCCGGGCGGCGAGGCATTCCTGATCCCTATCTGTGAGGCACAGGCCACGCAGCCCCGCCCTCTGTCACCTCCCCGTCACGCCCCATGCTAGGATCGCGATCTCTGAAAATTGATCCAGATCCGGCCTCCATTGAGGCCGGTACAACACTGGAGGGAGGCTCGTATGGTTCGTAAGGTCCAACCATTTCTCTGGCTCTTTCTGTTGATGATCGCGACGGCGTCCTTCGCGGCCGAGACGACCGGCTCCATCTCCGGCGTGGTCCGCGGGGCGGACGGCGC
>JBDSHF010000041.1:0-29451 GCA_039918595.1 Thermoanaerobaculia bacterium | reverse complement strand
GGATGATCGGGATTGTGCTGCTCTGGATCGCCATCCTGCTGACCGTGCTCGCCTTTTTCCGCGTCTCGCCGCTCGCGGGGTGGCTGATGGTGCCCTATCTCCTCTGGGTGAGCTACGCGTCGGCGCTCAACTTCACGATCTGGCGGCTGAACGGGTGAGCTATGGAGCCGTCTTCACCTCGAACCGATCGAGCCGGGTCAGATCGCGCCGGTAGGCGGTGACCGTAACGCGGTCCGGGTAGACGTCGGCCACGCAGAAGTGGTTCACCTTCTCGAAAACGTCGCCGGGAACCCCGAGCTCGGGGTGCTGGCCGTCGTAGAGCGGCGCGCCGCCGCCGCCGGTGACGACGTAGGTGATGCCGTCCCGCAGGGTGCGGTAGTAGATGTGGTCGTGACCTTCGAAGGCCAGACGCACCCCGTGCTTCTTGAACAGCGAATGGAGGATCGGCTGCAGGGCCAGGATGCCGCTCTCGTCGGCGTGGGGTCCGATCGAGAAGATCGCCTTGTGGAAGAAGGGGACGATGAATTTCCTCTCGGACCGCGCCCTGGCGAGGTCGGCTTCGAGCCAGCGCCCCTGCTCGCTCGCCGCGTCGAGCGGCTGCTGGGTATCGACGGCGATGAAGTGGAGGTTTCCCTTCTCGAAGGAGTAGTAGAGCTTGTTGCCGGAGAGGACTGGCTGGGTCACCCGCTGCTCGTAATAGCCGTGGCTGCCCACGTCGTGGTTGCCGCGGGCCGGGTAGTAGGGGATCTGCCGCCGCATGTCGCCGGTGATCTCGTCGAAGATCCGCCATTCGTCCGCGGCGTCGCCGTGGTGCACGAGGTCGCCGGTCTGCAGGACCAGCGCCGGCTGGAAGCTCATGACGCCTTTGATGATCTCGCGGTGGATGTCGTGGTTGTCGCGGGTGTCGCCGTAGGCGACGAAGCGGAGCAGGACTCCCGCGGGCGCCGGTTCGCCCGGGCTGGCGGACGGCGGAGGGGGCGGCAGGGCCGGGCGCGTCTGCGAGCAGGCGGAGACCAGCAGGGCGAGCAGGAAGACGAGACAGGGGGGGCGTTTCATCGAAGTCTCCTTGGCGGAGTAGAATAGGGTAAAGCTTCGATCTGATCCACGCGCCCGAGGGAGGAGAATCCGATGCGTCGCTCCGCTGCGTTCCGTTCCGTCGCCCTGGCGACTCTGCTGCTCTTCTCCGTCTCCTGCGTCTCGACGCGGTTGCCGCCGATCTCGAGCCAGGGCGGGGCTTTCGAGCCGCTGCACGACGAGCAGATCCTCTGGGACCAGTCCCGGGGGGAGGAGAGGAAGCTCCTCGAGGACATCCGGCTCTACAAGGATCCGGGCCTCGACGCCTATCTGGAGGAGGTGGTCGCCCGCCTCAATCCGCCCGGCATGGCCTCCAATGAGGCCGTGCGGTACCGGGTGCGGGTGGTCGAGGACCCCACGCTCAACGCCTTCGCCTACCCGCACGGCTCGATCTACGTCCACACCGGGCTGCTCGCGCGCCTGGAGAGCGAGGACGAGCTGGCGACGGTGCTCGGCCATGAGATGACCCACGTCGAGAACCGCCACATGCTGCGCTACCAGCGGAGCGCCCACAACAAGGAGATCGGCCTCTCGATCGCCGCCGTCACCGCCTCGGTGATCCTCGCCGGTGTCGAGGGGGATGCCCTGAATGCCGGCGACTGGGGGAAGGCGGCGGCGATCGATCTCTTCGGCAACCTGCTCGTCGGGCTCGGGCTGGATCTCGCCTTCCAGGCGTCGGTCAACGGCTACGGCCGCGGGCTGGAGGAGGAGGCGGACCTGGGCGGTTTCACCAAGCTGGCCGCCGCGGGCTACGACCTCCAGGAGGCGCCGAAGGTCTACCAGGCGCTCCTCGACGACCAGGGGGAGCCCCACCGGGCCGAGGCGTTCTTCTTCGGCAGCCATCCGCGCCTGAGTGAGCGGATCGAGGTCACCCGGCGCTATCTGGGAGCGCACGCGGCGACGGCGGGGGTGGTGATCGACCGCGCCGGCCGGCAGGAGGCCTTCGCCCGCCACCTCCGGCCGCTGGTGCGGGAGGACGCCCGGCTCAACATCGAGATGGGGCGGCTGATGCTCGCCGAGGCCGAGCTCCGGAGGGTGCGGACGTGGATGCCCGAGGACCCCGAGGCCCACTTCCTCAAGGGGCGGCTGCGGCTCGCCCAGTCGGTCGCCGAGCAGAGCCCGGAGGCGCGGGCGCGGCTCCAGGGGGAGGCCGAGGACGCTTTCCGCAAGGCGATCGAGCTCGACGGCGACCGCCCGGCGCCGCACCGGGAGCTGGGGCTGCTGCTGCGCGAGCGCAAGGACTTCCGCGGCGCCTGCGTGCAGCTCCGGCGCTACGAGCAGCTCGATCCGCAGGCCGACGACGCCGGGCAGATCGAGGATTCGATCGCCGAGTTGGAGGGGTTCGGCGGCTGCGGGTAGCCAGTCTGGAGTAGAGTCTCCAGGACCAACTCGTTCTGGAGGTTCCATGCGCAAGCTGTTCATTTGTTTCGCGATGCTGACGGCGGCCCTCCCCGCGCTGGCGGCGGACCCGCATCCGTTCAACGTCCATGATCTGGTGACGATGCAGCGGATCTCGGACCCCCAGCCCTCGCCGCAGGGGGACCGCATCGCCTTCGTCCTCCGCTCCACGGACCTCGACGCCAACCGGGGGCGCACCGATCTCTGGATCGTCAACGCCGACGGCGGCGGCCTCGCCCGGCTGACCACCGATCCGGCGTCGGACGACACCCCCCGCTGGGCGCCGGATGGCAAGAGCCTCTATTTCCTCTCCAGCCGCTCCAAGTCGAGCCAGATCTGGAAATTGCCGGTCTCGGGAGACATCGTGGGCGATCCCGTCCAGGTGACCCATCTCCCCCTCGACGTCGCGAACCTCACCCTCTCGCCCGACGGCTCGCGGCTCGCCTTCAGCCTGGAGGTCTACGTCGACTGCCCGACGGTCGCCTGCACCCAGGAGCGGCTGGACCAGAAGGAGAAGTCCTCCGGCCAGCTCTTCCAGGGGGATGCCGGCTTCTTCCGCCACTGGGATGTCTGGTCCTCGGGGCTGCGCAACCATGTTTTCACCCTGCCGGCCTCCGGCGAGGGCGATCCGGTCGACCTCTCGCGCGGCATGAACGCCGACGCCCCCTCGCGCCCCTTCGGCGGCTCCGAGGAGCTCGCCTTCTCGCCGGACGGCCGCACGGTGGTCTTCACCGCCCGCCTCGGTGGCCGCGAGGAGCCGTGGTCGACCAACTTCGACCTCTACAGCGTGCCGGCGGACGGCTCGCAGGCGCCCCGGAACCTGACGCAGGCCAACCTCGCCTGGGATACCCAGCCGGTCTTCTCGCCGGACGGCAAGACCCTGGCCTATTTCGCGATGTCCCGCGCCGGCTTCGAGGCCGACCGCTTCCGCATCCGGCTGCGCGACCTCGCCACCGGCCACGAGCGGGTGCTCGCCGAGGCTTGGGACCGCTCTCCGGCCGGCGTCTTCTTCTCGGCGGACGGCCGCACGCTCTACGCCTCGGCCGAGGACGTGGGGCAGACGCCGCTCTTCGCCATCGACGTCGCGACCGGCAAGGTGAGCAAGCTGGTGGCCCAGGGGCACGTCCGCGAGCCGAAGCTCGCCGGCGACCGCATCGTCTACGGCCTCGACACGCTGATCTCGCCGGTGGAGCTGTACACCGTGGGGCGCGATGGCTCGGGAGTCTCTCAGCTCACCCACGTCAACCAGGAGGCGCTCGCCGCCATCCGCATGGGGGAGCCGGAGCAGTTCTCCTTCAAGGGGGCCAACGGCGATACGGTCTGGGGGTGGGTGACCAAGCCGGTTGGCTTCCAGGCGGGCAAGAAGTACCCGCTGGCCTTTCTCATCCACGGCGGCCCGCAGAGCTCGTTCAGCAACGAGTTCCACTACCGCTGGAACCCGCAGCCCTACGCGGGGGCGGGGTACGCGGTGGTCACCATCGACTTCCATGGCTCGACCGGCTACGGCCAGGCGTTCACCGACGCCATCACCAAGGACTGGGGGGGCAAGCCGCTGGTCGATCTCCAGAAGGGGCTCGCCGCCGCCCTCCAGCGCTACCCCTGGATCGACGGCACGCGGGCGTGCGCCCTCGGCGCCTCCTATGGCGGCTTCATGATCAACTGGATCCAGGGCAACTGGCCCAACGCCTTCAAGTGTCTGGTCGACCATGACGGCACCTTCGATCAGCGGATGATGTACTACAGCACCGAGGAGCTCTGGTTTCCGGAGTGGGAGATGGGCGGCACCTACTGGCAGCACCCGGAGCTCTACGAGAAGAACAACCCGGTGAATTTCGTCGACCGCTGGAAGACCCCGATGCTCGTCGTCCACAGCGCCCTCGACTACCGCATTCCGGTCACTCAGGGGATCGCCGCCTTCAACGTCCTCCAGCGCAAGGGGATCGCCAGCCAGTTCCTCTACTTCCCCGACGAGAACCACTGGGTGCTCAAGCCGGCCAACAGCATTCTCTGGCACGACACCGTGCTGGCCTGGCTCGACCGCTGGCTGCAGCCCGGGGGGACCAGGTAAACGATTTTTTATTCCTTTTGAGCTCTGAGGGCGGCCCGCGGGCCGCCCTCAACGTTTGCAGGTTTTTTTGTTGAGCATTGGGGATAGAGATCCGCAAACCCCCGAAAAATGGGCTCTCGAAAGAAAGTTCGGGATTTTTGTCCCGGAAAACCCCTCAGCGGAAACGAAGGTATTAGAGGCGATAGGAACAGCCGTCCCGTTCACTCGACGTGCAGGGGAGGGTCGACCCATCGCCGGTTTCACCGAAGAGGAGGACGAGCCATGTTTCCGACGACCACCATGCCCATGCCCGGCGCCTTGCGACTCAGGGCCCTGCACCCCCTGATCGAGGGGGACGGCTCCTGCAGCCTGATCTACGACCTGGAGCGCGCGGCGGTGGTGGAGGTTCCCGAGGACCTGCAGTTCCACGTCGCCCCGGCGCTGGAGACCGGGGATCTCGACGAGGCGCTGCTCGGCTGGCTCGTCAACGAGGACCTGCTGACCAGCGAGGGGGGCGCGGGCTGGAGCGTGACCGCCGGCGCCGTCCCGCTCCCTGAGGGGGGGTGGTGGAGCCTGGGGGCGATCTACCGGATCGACGACGAGCTCCACGTCCGCATCGACCAGGCGCGCGAGGACGCCGCGCTGGAGGTGGTGGGGTTCGTGTTCAAGCAGGGCTTCGGCGCCAGCCGGGTCAAGCTGCACCTGAACTGGGGGGGCGCCTTCCCGGGGACGGCGCTGCTCGAGCGGATCGTCGTCGAGTCCTCCCGCCTGGCCGCGCTGCTGGGGCAGGAGATCGCCTTCGAGCTGACGCTCGCCGCCCGCGAGGTGACCGCCGTCCGCGCCGATTTCCTCGCCGGCTACGGTTTCCAGGTGCGGCTGCTCTGCGGCAGCTACCCGGCTCCCTGCGCCGGCTTCTACGCCGATCTTCGCAATGGCGGGACGTGGGAGGCGGAGGCGCCGGTGCGCCTGCTGCACGAGGCCCTGAAGGGGCGGCTGACCGTCCACTGCGTGCTCGACCGCGGCCGTCTCCTCGACCTCTGGGAGTGGGCCAAACGGACCGGCCTCCGCCACCTGGACGCGACGGTGCTCGAGGACGCGGCGTTCGGCGACGGCGCGCCGCGCCCCGGCCGCCTGCGCGAGGTCCGCAACGACCTGCTGTCGGTCTGCGACGAGATGGCCGACGAGCTCGCGGCTCAGCGCCTGCCGGTCGACTTCAAGCCGCTGACCCGGATCGTCGACCGCCTGATGCGCAGTGAGCCGCTCGGCCAGGCCTACGGCGAGCGCGGCAGCTTCGCCAGCAGCTTCGCCGGGATGATGATGCCGATGGCCGACGCCTGCCCGCGCTCCTTCTTCGACAGCCTCGACCTGCGCCCGTTGCCGGACCTCCCGGACGGGCTGGGGGAGGAGCCGCGGGGGGATCTGGAGATGGAGACCTCCTGCCTCGGGTGTTGGGCCCGGCACGCGTGCGGCCACAGCACCTACGTGACCTCGCCCCAGGACGACGACGCGCGGGGAGCCGCGGAGGACCGCTGCCCGCTCTGGCGGACCGAGGTCGAGGTGGCGCTCCGCTTCTACCACCGCCTCGCCCACATGGACCCCATCCAGGTCCGCCAGTTCTTCGATCAATCCCTTCGCGAGCCGGCCCCGTCGTTCGGCCGCCGCGAGGACCTCGGACACCTGAGGATGCCGTTCTGAGCCCCGCTCCGGCATCTCTCGCCACTCCTCCCCTCGGGTAGAGGCGTTCCCCTCCGGGTCCGCCTTTGCCCACCCTTTTTCAAGTTTCTCTTCAAGCATGCCGTCCAACGCCTGGCTCCGTTTCCGCTACTCGTTCTGGGCTCCCCACTACGACCGGGTGACCAAGTTTCCGGAGGAGCGGCGGCGCTCGATCGAGCTGCTCGACCTGCGCCCGGGGGAGCGGCTGGTGGTCATCGGCTGCGGCACCGGCGCCGACCTGCCGTTGATCCCCGAGGGGGTCGAGGTGCTGGCGGTGGACCTCACCCCGGCGATGCTCCGCCAGGCGATGGCCCACGCGCGGCCCGGGATCGAGCTCCGGGTGATGGACGGCATGGCGCTCGACCTGCCGGACGGCTCGTTCGACGCGGCGATCCTCCACATGGTGCTGGAGGTGATCCCGGACCCGGCCCGCTGCCTCGCCGAGGCCGCGCGGGTGCTCCGCGTGGGGGGAAGGCTGGCCGTCTTCGACAAGTTCCTCCCCGAGGGGGAGCGCCCCGGCTTGCTCCGCCGCGCCGGGCTCGCCCTGCTCGACTTCGTCTTCACCAGCACCAACCGGCGGATGGGGGAGATCCTCGCCCGCTCCGGGGCTCCCTTCACGGTGGAGCGCGACGACGCTTCCGTCGCCTCCTACCGCCATCTGATCCTGCGCCGCATATAAGATAGACAACATGGAAAACGACGCGCGGTTCCGGGGCGCCGGTGGGACGCCGGGGGGGCTGGGGGAGTTCCTGATCGGACTCGCCATGGCCGCCGGCGGCGCCTACCTGCTGACCCAGCAGGTCACGGTGACGAGCGGCTACTGGAACGTCTGGGGGCACAACGCCTTCGGCCTGACGCTGCTCCCGCTCCTCTTCGGCGTCGGCCTGCTGTTCTTCAACGGCCGCTCGGTCCTCGGCTGGCTGCTGCTGGTCGCCGGCTCGGCGATCCTCCTCGCCGGCATCCTGATGAACCTCCAGATCTACTTCCAGAGCACCAGCCTGTTCAACACCCTGATCATGCTGGTCCTGCTCTTCGGAGGCCTCGGGCTGGTCGCCCGCTCGCTGCGATCTCACTAGAGGCTTGATTTTCCCTTGCCGGTTGGTGCGGCGGGACGCGCCAATCGGCGAGGGAGATCTGTACAGGCAAATTCCGCCCCTTCGGGGCGGGGGAGGGGACAAGCCCCTCCCCTACGTACGGAACGGGAAGGCACAACCCGCTCAGCGGCATAGCATTTGCAGCCACTCCGGGCCGTAGGAAGGGTCTCGCGGCTTCGATGCCCGCATGCCCCCATCATCAACAGAGGCACGCCCGGGGCGTTGCCCGGAGGCGATACGAATGCACGAGGCTTCTTCAGATCCGGCCGCGCGCCGGGAGGCTCCCAGGCTTTTGTGGTGGCTGGTCCTGCTCGTCGCGGGCGCGTTCTATCTCGTCTTCATCCTGCGCACGGGGTTCGACGTCTACGGAGAGCGCTACTACACCCTCTTCGACGACGCCATGATCTCCATGCGCTACGCCCAGAACCTGGCGGCGGGGCATGGGCTGGTCTGGAACCCGGGCGAGATGCCGCCGGTGGAGGGGTACACCAATCTGCTGTGGACGCTCTGGATGGCGGCCATCCACCTCCTCCCCCTGCCGCTGTCGAAGACCTCCCTGGTCGTGATGGCCTCGGGGGCGCTCATCCTGCTCGCTCAAGCCTGGGTGGCGGCGGCCACGGCGCGGCTCCTCACCGGCGTCCGGCGGAGCTGGGCCGGGCTCTTCGCGGTCTTTCTCACCGCCTTCTCCTTCCCGTTGATCTACTGGACCCTGCGCGGCATGGAGGTGGGCTTCCTGGCCCTCCTGGCGAGCGCCGGCACGCTGCTCGCCTTCCGGCTGCAGGAGGAGCGCCGGCCGGCCTTTCTGCTCGGGCTGGCGCTCTGCCTGTCGGCCCTGGTGCTCACTCGTGACGACGCCATCACCCTCGCGGGGCTCCTGGCGGCCTACGCGGTGCTCACCGCCCCGGGCTGGCGGTCCCGGGCGGGGACGGCGGCGGTCCTGGCCGCCGCCGTCGCCCTGCCCAAGGCGATCCACCTCGCCTTCCGCTGGTCCTTCTACGGCGACGTGCTGCCCAACACCTACTATCTGAAGCTCGGCGGCAGCTCCCTGGCGGACCGCATCGGCCGCGGCGTGCTGACTTTCGGCGCGGCCCTCACCCAGCACCTCCTGCCGCTGCTGGCGGTGGCCGGCCTCCTGCTCCTGGCATTTCGGCGGCGGGGGGAGTCCAGGCTCCGGACGCGCCTCTTCCTGCTCGCGGCGCTGGTGCTGGTGCAGTCGGCGTATTCGGTCTATGTAGGCGGCGATGCCTGGGAGTACATGCGGATGGCGAACCGCTACGTGGCCGTCGCCCTTCCCGCGCTGGCGCTCCTCGCCGGACTCGGCCTCGCGCGGCTGGGGGAGGCGGGAGGCCCGGCGCCGCGGACCCTGGGGATCCTGGTCGGCGCGGGCGCCGTCGCCGGCGGGTTGTGGTACCTCTACGACAAGGCTGCCGAGCATCTCTTCTCGCCCCGCGATCTCTCCTGGGGGATCGCCATGGCGGTCGCGGGAGCGGCCCTCGCCGCGTTCTTCGGCCTGTCTCGACGCGGACGGAGCGCGGGCTCCTGGGCGTGGACGGACCGCGAGCGGATCGTCTGCGTCCTCGCCGTCTGGGCCCTGGTCAACGGCAAGGGGACCCTGCAGTGGGTTGTCGACAACGCCTACGAGCTGCCGATGAATATCCAGCGGAGCCGGGTTGGACTGCTGATCCGGGACAGCACCGACCCTCAGGCGCTCATCGCCGTTGCCGCCGCCGGGAGCACGCCCTACTTCGCGGAGCGGCCGACGGTCGACGTGCTGGGCAAGTGCGACCGGCGGATCGCCCGGATGCCCCGCACCGAGGCGTTCATGCCCGGACACGACAAGCAGGACTACGCGTACAGCTTCGGCGCGTTGCGGCCGGACCTCGTCGTCGACTACTTCCATCCGAAGCCGGACGCCCGGCAGGCCCTAAAGGCGTTCGGCTTCGAGCGGCTGCCCAACGGCATTCACATCCGGCGCTCCACCTCGCGGGTGCGGCGCGACGCCATCTCCCGCGATTTCGACCATTACGGCCTGCCGGACCTCACCAGAGCAGCATCGCTGCGGTCTCTAGACCGAGTGAGATAAGGGTGTTGTCGGCGGCGCCGGTCGACGGAGCTCGCCGCGTAAGGATTTCAGGAGCCGCTCGCCCCCTTCAGATACTTGTCGAGGAACCGCAGGGTGGCCGCGTAGGCCTTCTCCTGGGTCTCCTTGCGGTTGAAGCCGTGCCCCTCGTTCGGGAAGAGGAGGAACTCGACCGGGACCCCCTTCTTCTTGACCGCGTCGACGATCTCCGACGATTCCGCCTTCAGCACGCGCGGGTCGTTCTCCCCCTGGAGCACGATGAGCGGCCGCTCGATCTGGTCGGCGTGGAAGAGCGGCGAGATCTTGCGCAGGTAGTCGGCGTCGGCCTTGGGGTCCCCGAGCTCCTTGTAGAGCGAGTCGCGGGTCGGTCCCCACCAGGCGGGGATGCTCTCCAGCGTGCGCAGCCAGTTGGAGACGCCGAACAGGTCGACGCCGGCCGCGAACTCGGTCGGCCGGAAGGCCAGCGCGGCGAGCACCATGTAGCCGCCGTAGCTGCCGCCGATGATGCCGATGCGGGCCGGATCCACCCAGCCGGTGGCGGCGAACATCTTCTTGGTCGCCACGCAGTCGTCCAGGTCCCCCTCGCCGTGCTTGCGGTCGTCCATCGCGTAGAAGGCCTTGCCGTAGCCGCTGCTCCCCCGGTTGTTGATGGCGTAGATGGCGTAGCCATGGTTGACCAGATATTGGATCAGGCCGCTGTAACCGATCCGCGACTGGCCGCCGGGGCCGCCGTGGACCCAGACCAGGCCGGGAACCTTGGCGGACGGCGAGGCCGTCAGCGGCTTGTAGAGCAGGCCGGGGATCTCGGTGCCGTCGAAGGACTTGAACCGTACCACCTGCCCGGGCACCAGATCCTTGGGATCGATCGCCGCGTTGAGCGCGTGGGTGAGCTGACGGATCTTGCCGGTCTTGAGATCGCTGACGTAGAGATCGCGGGGTCCGGCCGACTCGGCGTAGAAGGCCATCATCGAGCCGTTCGGCTGGAAGTTGAGGCCGGTGATGTCCGCCTGGATCGCCGGGAGCTTCACCGGCTTCATCCCGGCCGCCTGGAAGACCCGCAGCTCCGTCTTGGCGTCGTTGTTGATGAAGACGGTGAACCATTTCCCGTCGCGGGAGAAGCCGGCCCCCTGCACGTCCCACTGCGGGCGCAGCACCTCGCTCCGCTGGCCCGTCGCGAGGTCGTAGCGCACCAGATAGGCGAACTGGGACCCCTTGTCGGTCGTGTAGTAGAGGCTCTTGCCGTCCGGGCTGAAGTCCGCGGCGGAGTTGGCCACCTCGGCGCCGGCGTCCTCGTGGGAGGCGAGGGTGGTGAGCTTGCCGGTGGTGCGGTCGTAGAGGTCGATGTCGGAGGCGGCGTTGGTGACCGACTTGGCGAGGGCGATGTAGCGGCGGTCCGTCGAGACGGCGCCGGGGAGATGGCCCTTCTCATTCTTGTAGAGGAGCTTGCGCTCGTAGCCGTCGAGCGACATCTCGTAGATGTCGAAGGCGCTCGCGTCGCGCTCGTTGGTGATCAGGAAGAAGCTCTTCTCGTCCTTGGACCAGCCCATGAAATCGGCCTTGAGGTTGTCCCCGGGAGTGAGGTCCCGCGTCTTGCCGTCCGGAGACTGCACGTAGAGGTGGTCCTTCTCGTTTCCCCCCTGGTCGCTGGCGTAGAGGAAACGCTCGTCGTGCGGGAAGTAGCCAATCGGCTGGATGGCGCTGACCTTGGAGTCGGTGAGCTGGACGGGCTCGCCCCCCACGGCGGGGATCGCGAAGGCGTTGAAGACGCCGGTCTTGTTGCTGCCCACCAGGATCTTGCGGCCGTCCGGCGAGAAGGAGGAGCCGCCGTAGGACGTGTTGGCGAGGAACTGGTCGATTGTGTACTGCTTCACCTGCCGCGGCGCCTCGGCGGCCGGCTTCACCGGTGGCTTCGCGCTCGCGGCTCCCGCCAGGAGAGTCATCATGGCCAAGCCGGTCAAGGTGTTGCGAAGTAGAGTCTTCATCAGGGGATCTCCTCAAGAAATTGCGTACATCTTCTCACGAGTGGCGAAAGGCCGTGCCGGGGTACCGCCGGCGGGAAGAGGATGAGGAGGCATTCTCCACCCCACGCGGCGGGCCCCGGCCCGGATACGTCGTGCGGGCGTGAAGGTTGCGCTCGCACATCCTCCCAACGCCCCGGGCGGCAGATTATTAACTGGCGGCTAACGAGCGGCGTAGCCGGTCAGCTCGACGTAACCGTGCCCTTGCACGGGCTTGCCGCGATGGGTTCCCGTGATCCCGACCGCCCCTTCCCAGTAGCGGAAAGAGACGTCGAGCTCCTGGTCGGCGAGCAGGGGGCGGACGTCGAGGTCCAGCTCTTCGCCGGGAATGCGCACCCGCCAGCTCGCGGGGTATTTCGCACCGCTTCGCGGGCTGCGCCATTCGCCGGAGCCCTCGATCTGGAAATCGGCGAGGCTGAGAGGCCGGGAGCCGCCGTCCGGTCCGATCGCGGTGCCGCTGCTCGCCGGATCGGCGGTGCCGTCCCGCCGGCGCAGCCGGTAGAGCATGAGGTCCCAGCCGTCCGCGAGCTGGAGGGAGAACCAGTCCCAGCCCACCTGATCCTTGCCGAGCGAGCTGGTGCTCCATTCGCGGTCCATCCAGGAGGCGCCGGTCACCGCGAAGGGCTCCCCGCCGATGCGTATCGTGCCCGCGGTCGGCATGCGGGTGAGGGAGTAGTAATAGGAGGCGTTGCCCGGCTCGGCGCTCTTGCGGCTCAAGCCCCGCTCCCCCTGGAGCACGGGGGGCTTCCCCGCCTGCAGAAGAAGATCGATCGCCACCTCCCCCTCCGCCGCGCGCAGACGCACGGGGAAGACCGGAGCCCCCTCGGCCGTCCAGTCCTTGACCCAGACCCGGAAGGGCGTGCCCCGCGCCCCCGCGAGCCCGACGGCGTCCCGGCTCCAGCGCTCGAAGGAGTGAAACTTCTTCCCTTCGACGTCGCTCACCGTGAAGTGGGCGAGCCAGGCCTGCCGGGTGGCCCAGGCCGACGTCCGCGCGGGCATCTCCGGCGCCAGGGCCGAGCGGAAAAAGGTGAGCTGGAAGCCGAAGCGCCGCCCCTCGGCGGTGGCGAGGTTCCCCGTGTAGTACCACCACTCGGTGCGGAACTCCGGATGCGGCCCGTGATCGGCGGGAAAGTGGAAATCCCGCGGCGCCAGCGCCCTGGCGTACCCCCGGTCGTCGGCGCTCCGCAGGGCGTCGGCGACGGAGAGGGAGGCGTGGGGCTGGGAGGCGGGTTTTTGGCAGGCGAGGAGGCAGAGGCTGGCGAGGAGGAGGATGGCTGGACGGGTTCGGAGCTGCCAACGCCCGGGATTGAAATCCCGGGCTACCCACGGTCGTCCTCCGGACTTCAAATATTTTTTGGGGAAGTCCCGGAAGGGACGGTCGTTGGTAGCCCGGGATTTCAATCCCGGGCGTTGAGGTCGCAACCCACCCACAATCCGCATCCTCACTCCTCCCGCAACGCCAGCGCCGGCGAGGTCCGCGCCATCTTGTACGCCGGGTAGAGCCCGGCGAGCAGGGCGGCGGCGAGGGCCAGGAGCAGCGCCTGGAGCAGGACCCCGGGGGCGAGCTCCATGCGGATCGTCCAGCCGAAGGAGCGGCGGTTGATGACATAGATCATCACCGCCGCGAGGGTCATGCCGACCGGCAGGGAGAGCAGGCCGGCCGCGAGCCCCATCAGGCCGGTCTGCGAGGTCACGAGCTGCCAGACCTGGCCGGGGGTCATGCCGTTGGCCCGCAGCACGCCGAGCTCGCGGGCGCGCTCGAGCTGGAGCGCCATCAGCGACGAGAGCACGCCGATGAAGGCCACCAGCCCCGCCAGCAGGCGCAGGACGGAGGTGATCAGGAAGGTGCGGTCGAAGATCTCCAGCGAGATCTTCTTCAGCGAGCGGTTCGACTGGACCATCAGCGCCCGCTCGGAGCCGGTCGACGTCCGCAGCCGCTCGGCGACCCGGTCAGGGTCGGCCCCGGGCGCCAGATCCAGCGCGAAGCCGGTGAGGAACGGGTCGTTCCAGTTGCGCCGGTAGGTCGCCCCGCTCATCAGGACCACCCCCTGGTCCGAGGCGTAGTCGTAGTAGACGCCCATCACCCGGAAGTCGCGGTCCCCGCGCGCGGTGCGCAGGCGGATCGCCGAGCCGGTCCCCAGGCCGGTGCGCGAGGAGAAAGGCTCGGAGACGAGCACCGCGTCGCCGGTCTGAAACGCCGGCCAAGCTTCGGCGGGGCGCCCCTCCTTGAGCTCGAAGGTGCGGGCGAGTTTGCGCTCGCCCGCGCCGATGGCGACGATGCGGATCGGCCCGGAAGGCGAGGCCAGCTCGACGCGGCGCAGGGTATGACCCCCCGCCACGCCCGCCAGCGCCATCGCCCTCTGCGCCACCGCCGGATCGAGGTCGGCGCCGCTGAACCCCCCGGCCCGGCTGGGCACCGACGCGTAGACGTCCGACTGCAGCGTCATCTCCAGCCAGCGCACCACCGTCTGCCGGAAGCTGTCGACCATCACCCCGATGCCGACCGTCACCGAGACCGCGATCACCAGGGCGGCGATGGCGACCGCCGTGCGCGAGAGGGAGGCGACGACCCCGCCGGCCGCCATCCGCCCGAGGACGCCGAGAGTGGCGCCCAGCGGTCGGCGGAGGAGCCGCATCAGCAGGACGGTGGCGACGGGGGAGAGCAGGGCGCACCCCAGGATCACGGCGAACAGCCCGACGAAGCTCACCGCGAGGTTGCGCGGCGCCAGCAGCCCGGCGCCGGCGGCGAGCAGGCCGATCCCCCAGGCGGTGACGCGCGGCAGCGAGCCGCGCAGCCGCGCCTCCAGCGTCGAGCGCAGGAGCGCCGCCCGCGGCGGTGCCTGGGTGGCCTCGATCGCCGGCACGAGCGCGGCCAGGAGCGTGGCCCCGATGCCGAGGAGGGCGCCGACGGCGAGCGTCGCGGGCGGGATCGCCAGCTCGCGCACGGAGACGACGAAGTAGAGGTCGTTGATCGTCTGCGTCACCAGCCGCACCAGCCCGCGTCCGAGGAGAATCCCGGCGCCGAGGCCGGCGGCGGTGCCGAGCACGGCCACCGCCGCCGCCTCGCCGAGCACCAGCGTGAAGATCTCGCGCCGGGAGACCCCCAGCGCCCGCAGGGTGCCGATCCACTGCCGGCGCTGCACCACGGAAAAAGTCATCGTGTTGTAGATCAGGAAGGCGCCGCAGACCAGCGCCAGCATCGAGAGGGCGGTCAAGTTCAGCCGGAAGGCGCGCGTCATCTCCTCGGTGGTGCGGGTGCGCCCCGCGGCGGGGAGGATCTGGACGCCGGGCGGCAGCACCGCCCGCGCCCGGTCGAGCTGGCGCCGGCCCGCGGCGCCTTCCTCCACGATGAGATCGATACGGTCGATCCGCCCCACGCGCCCGAGCGTCTCCTGGGCGGAGGCGATGTCCATCACCAGCAGATCGCCGATCGCCCGGCGGGTGTTCGCGTCCTCCGGCGACAGCGTGCCGGCGAGCGTCAGCCGCCGCTTGACTCCCTGGGCGCGGATGGTGAACGGGTCCCCCAGGCGGAGCCCCAGCTCGCGCGCCGTGCCCGCCGCCAGCACGCCAGCCCCCGGACGGGTGAGCAGCGGGCCGAGGTCGATGGCGGCCCCGCCCTGCCGCGAGCCGCCGGTGGCGCCGCCGAGATAGGAACGGAAAGGGCCTTCCGAGAAGGGATCGACGCCGAGCAGATGGAGGATCCGGCCGGGGCGTCCTGGCGTATTTGGGCGTCCTGGAGAAATGGGGGAGCTGGAGGGGATTCCCACCCAGCCCTCGACCACCGGCGCCGCCGCGTCGAGGCCGGCCTCCAGCTCCAGGCGGCGGAAGGCGGCGTCGGGGATCCCTCCGGGGCCGCCGATCACCTGGTGCGTGGCCTTGCCGGTGACCGCCTCGGTCGACAGCGTGAAGGCGCGGCTGGCGCTGGCGTTGGCGAGGCCGATCGACACCACTACAGCCACTCCGAGGGCGACGCCGAGCACTGCGAGGCCGAACTGCCAGGGGTGGCGCAGGAGGTAGCGCAGGCTGGAGCGCCAGAGGAGGCTCATGCCGTCCGCTCCACCAGCCGGCAGTCCTCGATGCGGAACACCCGGTCCGCGAGCCCCACCACCTCGGGGCTGTGGGTGACCATCACCATGGTCTTGCCCGCCTGCCGGGTCAGGCGGTCGAGGAGGTCGAGCACCTGGAGGCCGGTCTCGAGGTCCAGGTTGCCGGTCGGCTCGTCGGCCAGCACGAGCAGGGGGTCGTGGGCCAGGGCCCGGGCCACCGCCACCCGCTGCTGCTCGCCGCCCGACAGCCGGTCCGGATAGCTGGCGGCCCGGTCCGCGATCCCCACCTCCTCGAGCAGCGCGAGCGCCGAGCGCCGCTGTTCGGGGCCGATGCGCCCCTTGAGCTCCATCGGCAGGAGCAGGTTCTCCTCGACGGTGAGAGTGGGGATGAGATTGAAGAACTGGAAGACGAAGCCGATTTTGTCCCGCCGGAAGAGCGTCCGCTCGCGCTCCGAGAGCGAGGAGATGGCGACGCCGTCGATCACCACCTCGCCGGAGCTGGGCTGGTCGATCCCGGAGAGCAGGTTGAGCAGCGTCGACTTGCCCGTGCCGCTGCGCCCGATCAGGACCGCGAACTCACCGCGCCCGATCGTGAGGTTGGCGTCGCACAGCACCATCCGCCGCCGGCTCCCCTCCAGGTAGTCCTTGGTGAGGTTCCGCAGCTCGATGAGGGGGGCGGGCATGGCCCGGGGATGGTATAACGATCCAGGGAGAGACCAGCGCTCTCCGAAAGGCTCGTGGTATCGTGAAGACGCGACAAGATTCCAACCCATCGCGTTCCGAGGACCGGGATATGGCGACGCCAGCCTACAAACTGAGATTCACCTACGAGGATTACCTGCTCTTCCCGGAGGACGGCCGACGCCACGAGCTGATCGGAGGAGAGCACTACGTGACCCCAGCCCCCAGCGAAAAGCATCAGATCGCCGCCGCGAATCTGCACCTCGACCTCGGAGGGTTCGTCCGAAAAAACGGCGTGGGGCGCGTCTTTTTCGCTCCCTTCGACCTAGTGCTCTCCGATCAGGATGTCGTCCAGCCGGATCTGCTGTTCATCTCCCACCAGCGTGCCGCGGTCGCCAAGCGTCAGAGGACTTCGGCCGTCCCCGAGTTGGTGATCGAGATCCTTTCCGAGTCGACCCGAAAGACGGACGAGACGGTGAAGCGGAAGCTCTACGAGTGGGCCGGCGTGCTGGAGTACTGGATCGTCGATCCCGTCCTGGAGACGGTGAAGGTCTACCGTCTCAACGGCGGGGTCTACGAGCGCGTCGCGGAGCTGTCGGCCGAGGCGGGGGACCGGCTGGAAACGCCGTTGCTGCCCGGCCTGACGATCGCGCTGGCTCAGATCTTCGAATAA
The DNA here is from genome assembly GCA_039918595.1 of Thermoanaerobaculia bacterium. GTDB lineage: Bacteria > Acidobacteriota > Thermoanaerobaculia > Multivoradales > UBA5704 > DATARR01. The sequence goes on along the minus strand of JBDSHF010000041.1, from coordinate 12,627 downwards.
GAAATCCTCCCGCCCTCCACCAGCTTCGCCACCGCCGCGAGCAGCTCCGCCGCCTCGACCGGCTTGGCGACGTGCACCTGATAGCCCGCCTCCAGAGCCCGCCGCTTGTCCTCGGGACGCGCCAGGGCGCTGACCGCGGCGGCGGGGAGGGTGCCCCCCTGGTCCGGCGGCAGGGCGCGCAGCCGGCGGACCAACTCGTAGCCGTCCTCGCCCGGCATGCCGAGATCGCTCACCAGCACGTCCGGACGGCGGCGGCGGATCGCCTCCAGGGCCTCGGCCGCCGAGGCGACGATCTCGACCAGGGCGCCGCACTCGGTGAACACCCGTTCGAGGAGCTCCCGGGCGTCGTCCTGATCGTCCACGACGAGCACCCGCACCCCGTGCAGCGTCACGCAGGCTTCCTCCGTCGCGGCGGCGGAACCGGCCGCCGGCTGGCGCGCGGGTGTCTCTCCGGTCTGCTCGGGGGCGATGTGCGGCAGGAGGATGGTGAAGGTCGCGCCCTTCCCCTCGCCTGGACTGGCCGCCCGCACCGTGCCGCCGTGCAGCTCGACGAACTGCTTGACGATCGCGAGCCCCAGGCCCAGTCCGCCGGACCTCCGCGTGATCGAGGCGTCCGCCTGGCGGAAACGGTCGAACAGGTAGGGCGCGAACACCGGATCGAACCCCTGGCCGGTGTCGCTGACGCGGATCTCGACGCTGGCGGCCGCGCGCGCCAGCTCGACCCGCACCGTGCCGCCGGTCGGGGTGAACTTGATCGCGTTCGAGAGCAGGTTCCAGACCACCTGCCGCAGGCGGTCCGGATCGCCGGTGATGATGCCGTCCTCGCGGTCGATCGCCTCCACGATGCCGATCCCCTTGGTCTCGGCGGCGAGCCGCACGGCTTCCGTGGCGCTCTCGACGACCGCGCCGAGATCGACGGCCTGGACCTCCAGGCGCATCTTGCCGGAGATGATGCGGCTCATGTCGAGGAGGTCCGAGATCATCTGCGACTGCACGCGCGCGTTGCGCTCGATAACTTGGAGACCCTGGTCGACCGCTTTGGGATCGTCCTTCTTTCTCTGCAGGATCTGCGTCCAGCCGAGGATGGCGTGCAGCGGCGTGCGTAGCTCGTGCGAGAGGGTGGCGACGAAATCGTCCTTGAGCCGGTTCGCCCGCTCGGCCTCGCCGCGCGCCGCCCGCTCGCTCTCCAGGAGCTGGAGTCGTTCCGCGGCGACCCGCGCCCGGTCCGTGATGTCGGTGTTGATCGCCACCGCGCCGATGACGCGGCCGTTGAGGAAGACCGGGGCCGAGGCGCCGCGGATGTGGACGTCCTCGCCAGTCTCGGCGTTGCGGGCGATCACGTCCTCGACCGCGACCTCGCCGCGCAGGGCCTTGGCGAAGGAGAGCTCGTCGGGCGGCACCAGCCGGCCGTCCGGGCGGCGGACGTTGAACTTGGCCCCCAGCTCGCCGATCCGCTCGCGGAGGTCGGCGAGCGAGGAGGCCCCGAGCTGCCGCAGGGCGTGGGCGTTGCACCGCGTGATCCCTTCAGGGGTGCCGACGTAGACGGCGTCGGGCATGCTCTCGATCACCGCGTCCAGCTCCGCCGCCCGCCGCTCGGCCACTTCCCAGGCATGGCGCAGCACCTCGGTGGCCTGCGTGCGCTCGTGGATGTCGATGTGGAGGCCGGACCACTCGCGGACGCCGCCGGCGCCGTCCGGCAGCGGCACGGCGCGGGCGGCCATGTAGCGGTGCTCGCCGTCGTAGCGGCGCACCCGGTGCTCCACCTCGTAGCGAGTCCCCTGGCTGAGGGCCAGGAACCAGGCATCGCGCGTGGCGTCACGGTCGTCGGGGTGAACGGCGTCGAGCCACCCCCAGCCGCGGAGCTCCTCGAAGCTCTGGCCGGTGAAGGCGCTCCATCCCGGCTGCACGGTCTCGAACTCGCCGGTTGGCGAGCGGTTCCAGACCATCGCCGCGATGGCCTCGACCAGGGTGCGGTAGCGCTCTTCATTGTGAGGGAGGAGGCGAGGGTCGGCCGTGAAGGGCCCGCTGATCATCGTGATGAAACTCCGAGTCAGGACAAAAAGCGCGAACCCTTCCGTGAGCCGGGTGGGTGCGGTTGGATCGCCCCTTCAAACATCAGGTAGCGGGAGGACATTCCTGAAACGGCGATGGAGCTGTCCCGCAATCATGCGAACCTGACACTCTGGAGATAACCTGACGCAGTTTTGCAGGGTTCGTCGTATATCGACGTTTATGAATGTTTTGTTTTCCGCCGTCTCCCCGACGGCGATTCCTGGGGGGAAAACCGATGAGCAGAGCACTGCCCGAGCCGTGGCGCGTCAAAGTTGTCGAAAAAATCCAGCTCCTGCCGCGCGAAGAGCGTGAGCGCCTCCTGATCGAGGGGGGATTCAGCCTGTTCAAGATCCCTTCCGAGGCGGTGTTCATCGACCTGTTCACCGACTCCGGCACCTCGGCGATGTCCGACTGGCAGTGGGCCGGCATGATGCAGGGGGACGAGGCCTACGCCGGCGCCCGCAACTTCTTCCATCTCCAGGAGTCGATCCAGGACGTCTTCGGCTTCCCGGCTTTCCTCCCCGTCCATCAGGGGCGCGTGGCCGAGAACCTCCTCTTCTCGACCCTGCTGACCCGGCCGGGCATGGTGATCCCCAACAACAGCCACTTCGACACCACCCGGGCCAACATCGAGGTCAATCACGGCATCGCGCTCGACCTCGTCATCCCCGAGGGGCGGGACGCCCAGGCCCGGCACCCCTTCAAGGGGAACATGGACCTCATCCGCCTGCGCAAGCTGTTCGTCGAGGAGCCGGGGAACATCCCGGTCTGCATGCTCACCCTCACCAACAACTCCGGCGGCGGCCAGCCGGTCTCGCTGACCAACGTCAAGGCCGTCTCCGCGCTCTGCCGCGAGTTCGGCATCCCGTTCTACATCGACGCCTGCCGTTTCGCCGAGAACGCCTGGTTCATCAAGCAGCGCGAGCCCGGACAGGCCGACCGCTCGGTCGCCGAGATCGTGCGCGAGATTTTCAGCTACGCCGACGGCTGCACCATGAGCGCCAAGAAGGACGGCCTCGCCAATATCGGCGGCTTCCTGGCCAGCCGCGACGAGGAGCTGCTGGAGACCTTGAAGCAGCGGCTGATCGTCATCGAGGGGTTCCCCACCTACGGCGGCCTCGCCGGGCGCGACCTCGAGGCGGTGGCGCGCGGCCTGCGCGAGGTGCTGGACGAAAACTACCTGCGATTCCGCATCGGGCAGGTGGAGAGCTTCGGCGCCCTGCTGACCTCGGCGGGCATCCCGATCATGCAGCCCACCGGCGGCCACGCCGTCTACATCGACGCCAAGCAGCTCCTGCCGCACATCCCGGCGCTGGAGTTCCCGGCCCAGGCGCTCTCGGTGGCCCTCTACCGCGAGGGGGGGATCCGCGGCGTCGAGATCGGCAGCGTGATGTTCGGCAGCGAGCATCCGGAGACCGGCGAGCCGATCCCGGCGCCGATGGAGCTGATCCGCCTCGCCGTGCCCCGGCGCGTCTTCACCAACTCCCACCTGGAGTACGTGGCGGGAGTGCTGGAGGACATCCGCGACCAGCGCCAGACCCTGCGCGGCCTGCGCATGACCTACGCCCCCAAGGTGCTCCGCCACTTCTCGGCCCGCTTCGAGGAGATCCCGGCGCGGGTCGAGCAGCCCGCGCCGGTGGAGCAGCCGGTAGCGGTCTGATCGCGGATCACCGGCCGTCCGCGAGCAGGCCGCGGATCAGATTGCGCTTGGAGAAGTCCCCGAGGCTGGCGTAGGTCAGAAAGGCCTCGCGTCCCAGCAGGCGGCGGGCGATCTCCTCGACGGGAAGGCCCTGGTCCCGCAAGCCACGGGCCTTCCCGGCCAGATCCTCCCACCACTGGATCTTGCGGGCGAGCCGCCCCTGGGCATCCTCCAGGATGCCGGCGTGATCGCAGATCAGCAGCTCCGGCTCCAGCACCAGCACCCTGCGCAGGGAGTCGAGGTGCTGCCCGACGTTCTCGATCCGCCGCAGCAGCTTGACCCGCTCGTGGACGAAGAGGTCCCCCGAGAACAGCCAGCGGCGCCCCTCCTCGAAGAGACAGACGTGGTGGAAGGCGTGCCCCGGCGTCGGCACCACCCGCAGCCGGTACCCCAGGCCCTCGACCACCTCTCCTAGCGGCTCGGCTTGGAACGTCCGTGGCCGGCCGCCCCAGACGATCTTGCGGTAGAGCGGCATCCGCAGACCCTCGGCGAAGATCGGCACCGCCCCCGCCGGCCCGAGGACCGGCAGGCCCAGCTCTTCCGCCAGCGCCGCCGCGCCGCCGATGTGGTCCTCGTGATGGTGGGTCAGCAGCACCCGCCGCACCGGCCCGCCGCGGGCCCACGCCACCAGCCGGGCCGCCGTCGCCGGCGGGCCGGTGTCGATCAGCAGATCCGCGAACGCGTAGGCCGAGACCTCGCGGACCGGCCGGACGAAGAGCGTCGGGGCCATGCGGAGGCGGGTGAGGGAGTCGTGGCGGGTGGGGTGGAACACGGGGGTATTATCCACGCCCGCCGCCGGCCGGTTTCCAAAAGACGGTATAATCCGCGACCGAAGCCTTTACAAGATGCGTTCCGAGATCCTCGACCCCGCGAGCTACGCGTTCAACGCGTATGCGATCCCGCTGCTTGCGACCCTGGTCGCGATGCTGCTCCTCGGCATCTTCGTGCTGTTCCGCGAGCGCGGCTCGCGGGAGGCCGTGCGCTTCTCCCTGGTGGCAGGGAGCATCTCGGTCTGGCTCGCCTGTTTCTCCGCCATGTACCTCGCCGCCGACGAGCGGGTCGCCCTGATCTGGGCGCGGTCGGCGTACCTCGGCATCTGCCTGATCCCCGGCGCGCTCTACGGCTTCGCGGCCACGGTGACGCATTCCCGGCGCCGCTGGCTGGTGCGGGCCGGGTGGCTGCTCTCCGCCGGATTCGCCCTGGCGAGCGTCGGGACCGGCGCGCTGGTGCGCGACCTCTACCACTACTGGTGGGGTTTCTACCCGCGCTTCCGCTGGCTCGGCGTGCCGTTCCTTGCCTTCTTCTTCGTCATGCTGGCGCTGAGCCTTCATGAATACTGGCGCGACTACCGGGCGTCGCGCCCGGGGACCCACAGCCTGCGCACCCGCTCGCTGATGACCGGGTTCGCGATCGCCTATCTCGGCGCCTTCGACTACGTCGCGGCCTACGGCGTGCCGCTCTACCCCTTCGGCTATCTGGCGGTCCTCGTCTTCATCGTCATCGCCGCCCGCACCATCCGGCGCTACTTCCTGGTCAACCTCACTCCGGCCTTCGCCGCCGGGCAGATCCTGGCGACGGTGGCGGATCCGATCATCGTCTGCGATTCGGGGGGCGTCATCCGTTTCACCAACGACGCGGCGTCGACGATCTTCGGCTACGCGACCGGCGCGCTCGCCGGCGCCCCGATCGAGCTGCTGGCCGAGCCGTTCGTGGGCTCCTCCGTGCGCCAACTGGTGTCGGCGGGCAAGGTCGTGCGCGACGCGGAGATGGCCTTCCGCACCCGGCAGGGGGAGAAGGTCGAGATCGAAATTTCCCTCTCTCCTCTCGTCGACGACCGCGGGGTTGCCGTCGGCGCCGTCCTCGTCGCGCGCGACATCCGCGCCCGCAAGCGCGCCGAGAGCCAGATCGCCTATCAGGCCTGTCACGACGCCCTGACCGGCCTGCCCAACCGCCTGCTCTTCCACGACCGGCTCACCCAGGGGCTCGCCAGGGCGAAGCGCCGTGGCGGCCGCCTCGCCGTGCTGTTCCTCGACCTCGACCAGTTCAAGGTGGTCAACGATTCGCTCGGACATGCCGCCGGCGACCGCCTGCTGATCGAGATCGCCGGCCGCCTCCAGCGGACCCTCCGTGAGAGCGATACCGTCGCCCGCGTCGGTGGCGACGAGTTCACCTTCCTGCTCCCCGGCATCGAGCACGGCGAGGACGCCTCGCGGGTGGCGCAGAAGATCCTCGATGCCGTCTCCCGGCCGGTCGAGATCGACGGCCACCAGCTCTACGTCACCCCCAGCATCGGCATCAGCCTCTATCCCGCCGACGGCGAGGAGGCGGAAGCGCTGCTCAGCAGCGCCGACATCGCCATGTACCGGGCCAAGGATCTGGGGCGCAACGGCATCCAGCTTTCCAGCCCGGCGATGAACGCGAGATCGGTGGCGCGGCTGAGCCTGGAGCGGGACCTGCGGATGGCGATCGAGCGCGGCGAGTTCACCCTGGTCTACCAGCCGCAGGCGGGCGTGCTCAGCGGGCGGACCGTCGGGGTCGAGGCCCTTCTGCGCTGGAACCATCCGCGGCGCGGAGTGGTGCTGCCGGGCGAGTTCATCGCCATCGCCGAGGAGACGGGGCTCATCCTGCCGCTCGGGGACTGGGTGCTGCGGACCGCCTGCGAGCAGGTGCGGCAGTGGCAGAAGGGCGGCGGCTCCGCGCTGCGCGTCGCCGTCAACCTCTCGGCGCTGCAGTTTCGCCAGCGCGACCTGGCCGGCAAGGTCCAGACGGTGCTGAGCGAGAGCGGGATCCCGCCCGGCTCCCTGGAGCTCGAGATCACCGAGAGCGCCGCCATGGTCGACGCCGGGATGACGATCGAAGTGCTCTCGGAGCTCCGCGAGATGGGGGTGCGCATCGCCATCGACGACTTCGGCACCGGGCACGCCGCGCTCGCCTACCTCAAGCGGTTTCCGATCGACATGCTGAAGATCGACCGCAGCTTTGTCGCGGGCATCGAGGACAGCCGCCAGGACACCGCCATCGTCGCCGCGATCACCGGGCTCGCCCATGGACTGGGCCTCAAGGTCCTCGCCGAGGGGGTCGAGAACGAGAGCCAGCTCGGCCTGCTCGCCGCCTGCGGTTGCGACGAGTACCAGGGGTACCTCCTCAGCCGGCCCCTCGCTCCGGCGATCGTCGCCGGCTTCTTCGACCGGCCGAAGCACACCGCCGTGATGCGCCTGCCGATCCCCCTGCCGTAGAGTCTGCCAGGCCCATTGTATAAATGGGGCGCCCGTTCTTCCCCGACCGCTCCCACCCGCCCTGAGCGCCGCTGAACCCGTTCTCGTCTGTCGATCACCGGAAGCTTTCTCGACGCGCCGGCCGGCACTCCCGGCCGGCACAATTCATTGCCCGAAGAGACGTAGCTATTTAACTATGCGTTGGCAATCTTTGTGCAGGTGGGCGCATTTACGTCTTCAATGAAGGAGACAAGACTCTCGGAGATCTTCGATGAAGAGGCAGACCAATGGTTCCGCGCTCACCTGGGCAGTTTTTCTCGCCGGTTTGCTGGCTACCTTCGCTGCAAGCCAGCCGCTGCGCGCTCAATGTCCGTACCAGAGTTTCAGTGGCGACATGGGCTTCTGCGATTCGATTTGCGGTGATGGCGTCTGCGACGCGAACGAGGACGATGTTTCCTGCCCGTCGGATTGCACTCCTCCGCCACCTCCGCCGAGCGGTCCGCGGACCGGCATGACCTGGACGGTCCTGGGGCAGCAGAACGGGTACGTCCAGGTCGGCGCGGACGCGCAGACCAATGCGTACGCCGGCGATACGACGATCGATCAGTTCCTGCCCATCCTGTGTGTGCTGGTCGACGGCCGGGAGGCCCCGGGCGGCATCTCCTTCGACAGCTATAGCGGATGGGTCCGTGGCGCGGTCCAGGCGACCCCGGCCATCGCGGGCACCGTGCTTACGTCCCAGCAGCAGGGCGACGAGATCTGCGCGGATACCTTCGGCGATGGCTGGCGCCTGGCCGAGTTCCACGACGGCCGCTACGGCTCGGATTTCTCCGCGTCCAGCGGATGGTCGTACTGGGCGGCAGGAGCATTGACGCCCGGGACCCGGTTCTGGGTCGCCATCAACGATCAGCCGGCCAACCCCTGGAATTCCGCGGGAGACGTACCCGCCATTGTGGCCACGCCCAAGTTCGTCACGTCTGATGCGCCGGTGCCGAACCAATATCTGGCCACGTTCAGTGAGAGCACCCCGGAGTCCGATGTTCAATCGCTGGCCAGCAGCCTTGTCGCGACCTACGGCGGCACGATCCTCGACGTCTTTCCTGCCGTGCAGGGGTTCTCGTTCACCGGCAATGATGCCCAGGCCCAGGCGATGAGCCAGGATTACCGGGTGGAGTCCGTGGAGCAGGACAGCTACGGCCAGCCATTCGAGTACTGGCACAGGGACCGCATCGATCAGCGATACCTGCCGCTCGACAACATCTACGCTCCATTGAACGGCGGATCTGGCGTCAACATCTACGTGCTGGACACCGGTTTCCGCCCCACGCACCAGGAGATCGCCGGGCGAGCCCGGCAGGACGCGGACTTCATCCGCTTCCTGGGCTCGCGCGACGATTGCAACGGCCATGGCACCGCGGTGGGCAGCGTCGCCGGCGGCACCAACGTCGGTGTGGCGTTTAGCGCGAACCTCATCTCTATCCGAGTCGCTGGTTGCAATGGCAACGCATACAACCCGTTTATCTCGGTGTTCTCCTCGACGATCGTCGCCGGCTTGGACTGGGTGGCGCGCTTTCACCAGAGCCCCGCGGTCGCCAACATCAGTTACGGCTTCTCCCCCGGCTTCTGGCGCCGGTGGTTGCGCCTGCCGACGCCGATGGATCGCGCCGTCAAGCGTGCCGTACAGGCCGGCGTCACCGTGGTGGTCGCCGCCGGCAACGAGGGCAAGAACGCCGACCGTTCGACCCCGGCCCGGGCGGCGGAGGCCATCTCGGTCAGTGCCACCGACTCGACGGACACGCGGCCTTCGTGGGCCAACTACGGCAAGGTCGACATCTTCGCGCCCGGCGTGGGTCTCACGACCGCGTGGCTGAGCAGCGACAACAGCTATGTCATTGTGAATGGCACCTCGTTCGCCGCCCCTGTGGTGGCCGGCGCGGCGGCCATATACCTGCATGATCACCCCACCGCCAGCCCTGGCGAGGTCCGTAACGCGCTGCAGAACAACGCCACTCCAGGCGTGGTGATCAACCCGGGTCCCGGCTCTGCCAACCGGCTGGTGTACGTCGGCCCGATCGCCAGTGCCACCCATGCAGGGATGACCTGGACGGTGCTGGAGCAGCGCTCAGGCGGCGTCGTTCATGTGGGCCGGGATGGCCAGACCAACGCATACTCCGGTGACACCTCCGCCACCACGTTCCTGCCGGTGCTCTGCCTGCGCGTAGACAACAGCGGGGTTCCCGCGGGTATCTCGCCGGATTTCTACAACGGCTGGGCACTCGGATCGGTCGCGCTCACAACCCCCATCCGGGGCCAGCAACTGACCAGCCGCCAAGCAGCCGACGCGATCTGTGCCTCCAGCTTTGGCGCGGGATGGCGGATGGCTGAGTTCCACGACGGCCACTACGGAACCAACCTGTCCTCCACGGGTGGGTGGAGTTTCTGGGCGTACGGCAGCATCCCCTCCGGAACCCGCTTCTGGACTGCCATCAACGACCAGCCGGCGAATCCCTGGAACTAGGGACGGTCCGGCCTCTCGGCGCGGGTACCCTCGGGTACCCGCGCCCGTTGTCGTGTTTCCACCTCTTCTACCCATCTCAGTCCGAGTTCGGGCATCATTCTTTATCACTCTGAGTGAGGGAGTGACCGGGACAAGTCGTTCTAGAGGTGGAGACCAGACCCTGAGGCTTATACATATCGTGCGCTTTGCCTTGATCGCCCTGGCGGCGATCCTCTGTGTGGCCCCCGGTGTCGCGGCCGAGCTGCCGCGCGGGACCCTGATCGAGAAGGTGACCTGCGCCGGCGCTCCGGATCAGGCGTACGCCCTCTATCTGCCGTCCAACTACACCCCCGACCGCCGCTGGCCGATCCTCTACGCCTTCGACGCCCGCGCGCAGGGCCGGCGGGTGGCCGAGCTCTTCCAGCAGGCCGCCGAGACCCATGGCTGGATTCTGGTCAGCTCCTGGAACACGGCGAGCGACGGGCCGAGCGAGCCCAACTTCACCGCCATGCACGCCCTGTGGGCCGACACCCACGCCCGCTTCGCCATCGACGACGCGCGCGTCTACGCCGCCGGCTACTCCGGCACGGTGCGTTTCGCCTGCATCCTCGCCCTCACCGCGCCGGGGACGATCGCCGGGATCATCGGCGCCGGCGCCGGTTTTCCCTTCGGATCACCGCCGAAGAAGGACAACCCGTTCGCGTTCTTCGGCACGGTGGGCGATCGCGATTTCAATTACTACGAGATGAACGACCTCGACCGGGCGATGGGAGCCCTCGGCCTCCCGCACCGGATCGAGCACTTCTCCGGCCTGCACGACTGGCCGCCGGCCGGCCTCGCCATGAAAGCGGTGGCCTGGATGGAGCTGCAGGCGATGAAGGCGGGCAAGCGGGCGAAGAGCCCCGCGCTCGTCGAGGCGGAATGGAACGGCGACCGCGAGCAGGCCCGGGCACAGGCCGCCGCCCACCCCGCGGACGCCCTCCATGCCTGGAAGGCGATGGCCGCCGACTACGCCGGGCTGCGCGACGTCGCCGAGGCCGAGCGCGAGGCCGCGGCCCTCGCCGCCTCGCCGGCCTGCCGGAAGGAGCTCCGCGAGCGCGACGAGCGGGACCGCCGGGACAAGGATCTCCTCGCCCGCGCGTCGGCGATCCTGGGGCGCGCCAGGCCGGACAACGAGCCGGTGACCCCGTCACAGATCGCCGCCGAGCTCAGGATCCCGGAGCTCAAGGTACGCGCCGCCTCCACCGACCTCGAGGAGAGCAGCTCCGCCAAACGGATCCTCAACACCTATCAGGGACAGACGATGTTCTACCTGCCGCAGTCGTTCCTCGAAAAGAAGGAGTACGACCGCGCCATCTTCATGCTCACGGTCGGCGCCGAGATCCACTCCGACGATCCGGGCCCCTGGGTGGAGATCGCGGCGATCCACGCCCGCAAGGGGAAGTCCGGGCGCAAGAAGGCGCTGGACGCCCTGCGCACCGCGGCGGACAAAGGGCTCGCCGATCCCGCGGCGCTCAACCGGGACGCTTTCGCCGATTTGCGGCAGGACGAGGAGTTCCGGCGGATCGTGGCCCGGGTGACCGGGCGCAAGGGTGCTGTTCCACTGAATCGACCGTAGCCTCCACTTGACCGAGGACGCTGCCGGTATTACTCTCTGTCCGAGAGGTAATACGGAGATGAAGACCCTATCCCTGAAACTTCCGGACGCTTTGGATGATCAGCTCGAGTCGCTGGCTGGCAGGCTGCGGACCAGCAAGTCGGCAGTAATTCGCGAAGCGATATCCGGCTATCTCAATGAGAATACCCCGCCGGCCCGAGAGTCCTTTGCGTCGCTGGCTCGAGATCTCTCCGGATGTGTTGAGGGTCCCGAGGACCTCTCGATGAATCCAGACTACCTCGCTGGCTACGGCAAGTGAGGGAAACCCTCATCGATACGGGGCCGCTCGTCGCCTTCCTCAACCGGCGAGACAGGTATCACACCTGGGCCAAGGACCATCTCCAGGAGGCCGAGCCGCCATTGCTGACCTGTGAGGCGGTCTTGTCGGAGTCCTGTTTTCTCTTGAGCGGCTATAAGCAGGGACCGGAGGCGGTGATGGATCTCGTGGACCGGGGTCTCCTCGCCATTGCGTTCGACTTGGAGCGGGAAGCGTCGTCTCTGAAGCGCCTCTTGTCGCGCTATGCCGAGGTGCCGATGGCGCTGGCGGACGCTTGTCTCGTGCGAATGTCGGAGTTGCATCCCGACGCGGTTCTGCTGACCCTCGATTCCGATTTCAGGATCTACCGCAGGAATCGGCGGGCCATGATTCCGACATTGATGCCCACGATCCGCTGACGAGGAACTCCGGCGCATCCTGGCCCAGGTGGCCGGGCGCAAGGGCGCCGGATGAGCCGCCTGTCAGCAGAGGGTCGAATTGCAGAGACAGGTATCGAAACAGGCCGTGTTGGCGCCCGACCCGCAGATCCAGGGGCACGTCTCCGAGCGCATCCCGCCTACCTCGCGCAGGCTGGTCTCCGCGAGAGACCGCAGGGTTTCGCGGCTGAGCTCCAGCTTCTTCTGAATTCTCTTCCTCATGGGTACTCCTCCTTGGATCTCCTGAAGTTTTTGCCAACAGCCTTATCATGAGGCCATACGCTTCTGTTTGCCACCCTGTGGCAGGAGGTTCCTCATGCTCAGCCTGTCTGGACGAGCCCGGCGAATCGCGCCGTTCTTTCTGGCCGTTCTGCTGGTCCCCGCGATGGCCGCCGTCCACCCGTCCGGGCTTCTGGCTCTGCCGCCTCAAGCGCCGCCTCTCAAGTGGGTCCAGGGCAAGATCACCCAGATCCTCGTACAGCCCAAAGAGAATTTCTACACGTTCATGCTGCGGGACACCAACGGCGCCACGGCCTTGATCCGGCTCTGCGATCCCTACACTGGCGAAGCGACGCCGGTGAAGGCGGACGATCCGGCCTATGACCTGCTGCGGGAGTCGTTCTTCCGGGGACGGCAGGTGCAGGCCGGGGTGCGCGACTTCGGCCAGGATCCGCAGAGCGGCACCCAGAAGATGTGCGTGGACCGCGTGAGCCTCATCAGGTAACGAGACAAGGAGAGATCCCATGCCCAAAATTTCCCACGAGCAGGCCCTCGCCGAGATGGAGAGCGTGCTCGGCATGGTCCGCGCGCACGC
>JBDSHF010000040.1:0-5453 GCA_039918595.1 Thermoanaerobaculia bacterium | reverse complement strand
CATGAAGACCCCGCTTGCGCGGATGAGAGGCGCCTTCGTACTGATTTTCGCGCTGCCGATGCTGGGCGCCGCCCCCGGCCTCGCGGCCGATTCCCTGGAGCTGGTCTCCCGGGTCGATCCCAGCCAGTATTCCGATACCGCCGCCGGCGGCCACCCCCTGGGCGATTCCTTCGTCCCTTTGAGCTCCTCGCTCAGCGCCGACGGCCGCTACGTCGCGTTCACCAGCTCGGCGACCCATCTGGCGCCCGGGCAGAAGGACGTGAACGGGGGCCAGGACGATGACGGGAACGGCGGCGACGTCTTTCTCGAGGACCTCGCGACCGGCGCCACGACCCTCGTCAGCCACTCCCTGAGCTCGTCGACCACGACGGGGAACGCGGGCTCGACCCAGGCCGTCCTCAGCGCCGACGGCCGCTGGGTGGCGTTCGTCAGCGCGGCCACCGATCTGGCGCCCGGCCAGCAGGGCAATACCGGCGGCCACAGGGATTTCGATCTGCTCCTGTTCGACCGCGTGAGCGGCGCGACCACCCTGGTGGCCGCCGACTCGGGCTTCCACGAAGGCATCTTCTTGAGCCTTGCGCTCAGCGCCGACGGCCGCTATCTCGCGTTTACGGGGGTAGGAACGCGCATCATCCCCGGGCAGCAGGGGGAAGCCGACACCAACGCCTTCGTCTACGACCGGATGGGCGGCGCGCTCCGCCTGATCAGCCACCCGGCCGGCTCGCCCACGACCGGAGCGGGCGCCGAAAGAACCCTGGGGCTCAGCGCCGACGGTCGCTTCATCCTCTTCAGCAGCTTCTCCGACCTCCTGCCCGGATCGTCCCCCAGCGAGAGAGTTTTTCTCTACGACCGCGCCGCGGACTCCCTGATCCTGATCCCCGGGACCAGCGCCACGATCAGCGCTGACGGCAAATACGTCGCCTTCAGCCCGGGACTCTCCGCCCCTCTGTCGCTCTACTCCCGCGAGACCGGCGTGACGATTCCGGTGGTCCGGGCGGCCGACCGCATCCAGGAGCGTACCCCCGCCGGGCTCCCCGCCTACTCGCTCAGCGCCGACGGCCGGTTCATCGCCTTTCTCCTGCTCCAGCCGACGCCGACGGCCACGCTCCAGCCGACCCCGGCCATCTTCGACCGCCTCTCCCAGACCACCACCACGGTGAGCCGCGCCGCCGGAGCGAGCTCGACGTTCGCCTCGGCCGAGTCCGCCGTGATCAGCGGCGACGGCCGGTTCGTCGCCTTCGCCAGCGCCGACCGCGAGCAGGTGCCCGGCCAGATCGACCCCGACCGCTCCTCCGCCCAGGACCTCGACGTCTTCCTGTTCGACCGCGCCGCCGGGAAGACGACCCTGGTGAGCCACGCGGCCACCTCTCCCGTTATCGCCGGCGACGGCGCCTCCTCCACTCCGGCGATCAGCGCCAACGGCGCCCGCCTGGTCTTCACCAGCCAGGCGACCCGCCTCGTGGACGGCCTCGCCGACCTCAACGTGGCTCCCGACCTCTTCGCCTACAGCGTGGCCGCCCGCAGCCTCGACGCGGTGACCCGCCGCGCCCCCGCTCTCCCCTCCCTCTCGCCGGGCGCCGGCGGCCACATCCGCGCCCTGAGCGCCGACGGCCGCTACGCCGCCTTCGAGAGCGATTCCGCCAACATCGTCGCCGGCCAGGCGGATATCAACGGGCAGACCGACGTCTTCCTCTACGACGCAGTGACGAAGACGACGGTCCTGGTCAGCCACGTCCCGGCCTCCGCCGCCACGGCGCCGCTCGGGACCTCCTTCAGCTCCTCGATCAGCGCCGACGGCCGTTACGTCGCCTTCCTCAGCAGCGCCCGCAACCTCGTGCCCGGCGCCAACCCCTCCGGTCAGACCAGCGTCTTCCTCTATGACCGCGTCACCGGCGCCGTGACCTTCGTCGCGCGGGGCGGGGACCGCTTCCAGTCCAGCGACCTCTACCTGCTCCTCGGGCCGAAGATCAGCGCCGACGGCCGCTGGATCGCATTCACCAGCTCCGCCACCAGCCTGGTGCCCGGTCAGCAGGACCCGGACCTCGGCTCCGGTCCGAACTACGACGTCTTCCTCTGGGACCGGGTCACCAGGGCCTCGACCCTGGTCAGCCACGCGGCCTCCAGCCTCCAGGTGGCCGCCAACGGCGATTCCGACGGCCCGGCCCTCAGCGCCGACGGCCGCTTCGTCGCCTACCGCAGCCAGGCCGGCGACCTCGTCCCCGGGCAGGCGGACAGGGGCAGCAACGCCGTCCTGTTCGACCGCGCCACCGGTGCCACCGTCCTGGTGAGCCGCACCCCGGAGTCGGCGGTCGGCTCGGGGAACGCCGAGACGGCGCCCGCCTTGAGCGCCGACGGCCGCTTCCTCCTCTTCAGCAGCCCCACCGCGGGGCTCGACCCCAACGGTCCCCCCAGCTCCAGCTTTTTCGTTTCGGTCCTCTATCTGTACGACAACGCCGCCAAGACCTACCGGCAGATCGGCACCGACGACATCCACCCGCGGCGGATCGCCCTCAGCGCCGACGGCCGCTTCGCCGCGTTCCTCAGCCGCTCCGGGCTGGTGCCGGGCGTCAACTCCGGGGACTTCGACCAGCTCTACCTCTATGACCGGGTGACGGGAGCCCTCACCCTGGCCACCCACCAGAGCCAGAACGGCTTCCCCAGCCATGGGTACGCCGACGAGCCCGTCCTCAGCGCCGACGGCCGCTATCTCGCCTTCGTGAGCGACGGCCAGGACCTCGTCGCCGGCCAGGTCCCGGCATCGGGGCGGGGGCGATTCGAGCTCTCCGCCTACCTCTACGACCGGGTCGCCGACAAGACCCTCCTGCTGAGCCGGTGGCAGGGCTCGGCCGTGACCGCGGCCGGCGGCGCCGACAACCCGCTGCTCAGCGCCAGCGGCCAGCGGATCGCCTTCGACAGCGCCATCGACCTCCTCTACGGGGACTTCAATCGGCGGACCGATCCCTACCTCCTGAGCCTCGGAGTCTCCACCCCGGGCGGTCCCGTGAGCCTCCCCCCATGCGTCCTCTTCGACACCCGCCGCCCCGCCAACGGCCCGGCGCTACGCTCCAACGCCGCGCGGGTCGTCAAGGCCACCGGTGCCTGCGGCGTGCCGGCCACGGCGAAGCGGGTCACCGCCAAGGTGACCGTCTTCCAGGGCACGGGCCAGGGGAACGTGCGGTTCTATCCGGGCGACCTCGCGGCCCCCTCCGCCGGCATCCTCCGCTTCTCCCGCGGGCAGAGCCGGAGCGCCACCTTCGACCTCCCGGTGGCGCCGAACGGGGCCGGCACCCTCACCCTGCTCCCCTTCGTAGGCAGCAACGGCACGGTGGGGGTCAGCGTCGAGATCGACGGCTACACGCCGTAGGCCGCTTCACCCCAGGGTTCAGGAGCGCTTGCCTTGACATTATGCAGAAGAGCATTATTCTCTTCTGCATAATGAAATTTGTGAACCGCCGGGACGAGCTCGAACGGCTGCACCGCGTCGCGACCGCGAAAGAAAGCGGGCTGGTAGTCGTCTACGGCCGGAGGAATTGCCAAGCGTGCTCCAGCGCTGGATTGATCACGAGGCCCGAGCGGCGCGTCTCAAGGTGGCGGTTGCCGGTTCCAGCCAGCGCATGATGCAGGGCTTCGTGCTCTCCGGGGAGGCTCCGCTCTTCGTGCTGGATCCCCTGGCTCCTCTCCACCGAGAACCCGACCGGCTGCTTTTGGAAGAAATCCCTTCCGCCCTCGAAACACGGCCCTTGCTGGATGCCATTGGAGCTGGTGCCCACCGGGTCTCTGAAATTGCGGGCCGCCTGGGTCGCCCCGCAACCTCAATGGCGAGACCGCTCGACCGCCTGATCGGCCTCGGCCTTGTCCGCCGTGAACTGCCCTTCGGTGAGAATGAGAAAAACAGCAGACGCAGCCTCTACAAGATCGCCGATCCGTTCTTTCGTCTCTGGTTCCGCGTGGTAGCTCCCTACCGGGCTCAACTCGCCAGCGGCACACCCGCCGCTCGCCGGCAACTCCTGGCCCGTTTTTGGGACAACCTCTGTGCGCAAAGCTGGGAAGAACTGTGCCGCCATCAGGTGACCCGCTTGCCGGCTGAAAAGTCCCTGGGACAGCTTGGCCCCTGGGGTATGGCATCGCGCTGGTGGCACGGCGTGCAGCCAGAGTGGGATCTGGTCAGCGATTCCCTCGACGGCCGGCGAGTGCTGCTGGGCGAGGTCAAATGGAGCGCTCGTCCGTTCGACCGCAGAGCCCTGGAACCGGCTTTGTACGACCTGAGCACCAGACCTATTCCTCCCCTGCCGCCCCGGTTGGCAGGTGCCGAGCTCATTCGAGCGCTCTTCGTGCCTGCGATCGCATCTAGAAGGAGTGCGGTCAAGGTCCCGGAAGGCTTGATGCTCATCACGGCCGAGGACCTCCTGGAATGAGACGGTATTGAGCCGCCCTCCCGTGAGCGTGGAGATCGACGGCTACACGCCGTAGAGAACGGCGTCCTCGGCCCGGAAGACCTCGATCGCGCGCGCGAACGCCGCCAGGGCCTCGCGCAGCGCGGCCGCGATCTCCGGGTCGGCCACGATCCCCGCCGCGTCGAGGTGCCTGCCGAGCAGCGGCACGGGGATCGAGGCCTCGGCGACGATCCGCCCCGACATCGTCCGGATCGTCTCCGCCAGCGACGCCTGCGCGTGGGTCGCCCGCGGCGCGGCGTTGAGCAGCGCCACCGGCATGCGGATGAACTCGTCGCCCCCCACCAGCCAGTCGAGAGCGTTCTTCATCGCCCCGGGCACGCCGTGCGCGTACTCCGGGCAGGCGATCAGCAGACCGTCCGCCGCCCGCACCTGAGCCCACAGCTCGATCACCGCCGGCGGCGCGGCCCCCTCGAGATCCGGATTGAAATGCGGCAGATCGCCGAGGCCGCCATACAGGACGACCTCGATGTCTTCAGGCGCCAGGGCGGCCGCGGCGCGGAGCAGAGCCGTGTTCGACGAGGCCGCCCGCAGGCTCCCCGAGATGGCGAGGATTCGCATAGTCGCGATCCTACAACGCGGCCCCCACCTCGAATCCTTACCCCCGCGGCGATTCGGCCGGCTCGGGTAGCTCGTAGACGGCCACAGCGGAAGCGTCAGACTCAGATATCCGAGTCTCTCTGGCGAATGCGAACCCGAGCTTCTCGAGCAGCTTGATCGAACCCGTATTGGCGGGCGAAACCAGCGCGATGATCTTCGGCAGCCGCAAGGTATTCAGCCCATAGTCCAGCACCGCCGCCGCGGCTTCGAGCGCGTACCCCTTGGACCAGAACTCGGGCAGGAAGGCATATCCGATGTCGACATCCTTGAACGCATCGCGCTTGATCAGGCCGCAGAGGCCGATCGGCTGCAGCGACTCCTTGAGCGCCACCACATAGGCCCCATGGCCGTGCATCTCGTAGCTTTTGATCGGGCCTTCCCGGAGATAGGCGGAGGCCTGCT
>JBDSHF010000039.1:0-15210 GCA_039918595.1 Thermoanaerobaculia bacterium | reverse complement strand
CGCGAGAAGGCGACGAGCAATATTTGCACCGCGCAGGTTCTGCTGGCGATCATCGCCTCGATGTTTGCGGTCTATAACGGCCCGAAGGGCATCGCCAAGATGGCCCAGCGCACGCATCGCATGGCGGAAATCTTCGCCGCCGCGGTGAAAAGCTTCGGCTATGAAGTGACGACGAAGTCGTTCTTCGACACGGTAACGATTCTGGCGCCGGGCCGGGCCCATGCACTATGGGCCAAGGCCAAGGAAAAGCGCATCAACCTGCGCTTCGTCGATGCCGATCATTTAGGGATTGCCTTTGACCAGTCGACGAGGCGGCAGGAACTTGAAACCTTGCTGACTGTGTTCAAGACGGATGCGCTGGAGCGGATCTCGATTGATGCCATCGACACAGGATTGAAGGACGTCATTCCCGCCGCTTTGAAGCGCACCTCGAGCTTCCTCACCCATCCCGTCTTCTCGATGTATCATTCCGAAACCGAGATGCTGCGCTATCTGCGGCATTTGCAGATGAAGGACGTGGCACTCGACCAGTCGATGATCGCGCTCGGCTCCTGCACCATGAAGCTCAATGCCACGGCCGAGATGGTGCCGGTCACCTGGCCCGAGATCGGGGCGATCCACCCGTTCGCCCCGGTCCGCCAGACGCAGGGGTACCAGGAGCTCTTCCGCTCGCTCGAGTCCTGGCTCAACGAGATCACCGGCTTCGCCGCCTGCTCGCTGCAGCCGAACGCCGGCTCGCAGGGGGAGTACACGGGGCTGATGGTGATCCGCGCCTACCACCACTCCCGCGGCGACCGGCATCGCGACGTCTGCCTGATCCCGGTCTCGGCCCACGGCACCAACCCGGCCTCGGCGGTGATGGCGGGCCTCAAGGTGGTGGTGGTCGCCTGCGATGAAGGCGGCAACGTGGATCTGAACGATCTGCGGGCCAAGGCCGAGGCACACCACGACCGGCTGGCGGCGCTGATGGTGACCTACCCCTCGACCCACGGCGTCTTCGAGCCGGGGATCCGCGACATCTGCCGGATCGTCCACGATCACGGCGGCCAGGTCTACCTCGACGGCGCCAACATGAACGCCCAGGTGGGGCTCTGCCGGCCGGGCGACTACGGCGCCGACGTCTGCCACCTCAACCTCCACAAGACGTTCTGCATCCCGCACGGCGGCGGCGGCCCGGGCATGGGGCCGATCTGCGTCGCCACACACCTGGCACCCTTCCTGCCCGGGCATCCGGTGGTGCCGACCGGCGGCGAGGAGGCGATCGGCCCGGTCTCGGCGGCCCCCTGGGGGAGCGCGAGCATCCTGCCGATCTCCTGGGTCTACATCGCCCTGATGGGCGGCCGGGGGCTCACCCTCGCCACCGAGACGGCGATCCTCAACGCCAACTACATGGCGGCGCGGCTGCGCGAGCACTATCCGGTGCTTTACGCCGGCAGCCATGGGCGGGTGGCCCACGAGTTCATCCTCGACCTGCGGCCGTTCAAGACCACCGCCGGCATCGAGGCTGAGGACGTGGCCAAGCGGCTGATGGACTTCAGCTTCCACGCGCCGACGATGTCCTTCCCGGTGGCCGGGACGCTGATGATCGAGCCGACCGAGAGCGAGTCGAAGCCCGAGCTCGACCGCTTCTGCGACGCGATGATCCGCATCCGCGAGGAGATCCGCGCCATCGAGCAGGGGAAGATGGACCGCCAGAACAACCCGCTCAAGAACGCTCCCCATACGGCGGACGACGTGACGGCGGACGACTGGGACCGGCCGTACGGCCGCGAGCAGGCGATCTTCCCCGCCCCCTGGGTGCGCGAGCGGAAGTTCTGGCCGTACGTCAACCGGGTGGACAATCCGTGGGGGGACCGCAACCTGATGTGCACCTGTCCGCCGGTGGATTCGTATGACTGAGCCCGGGCGGTCCGGAGCCCGGTGACGGCGTCCCCCAGCCCTTCCGGGCCCTCGGGGCCGGCCGGGGAGATCACCCGCGGGGACGCCATCGTCCTCGGCCTGTTTCTCGCCTGCTGGGCGCTGAGCCTGCTGAGCTTCACCCGCGTGGTGGCGCTCGCCGGCAGCCTGCCGCTGACGCTCTACAGTTACTACGGCGTGGCGGTGGCGCTGGGGTGGGCCTTCGGCATCGTCTACGTGCGGCGGACCTGGGGGCTCCCGGCCCCGATCCGCCGCCGCTTCCTCCTGATCTACTACCTCGGCCCGCCGGCGATCCTCGGTCTCCTGCGCTCCATGGCCCCCTGGGCCGACCAGGGCGCGGCGCCTTTCGTTCCGCTGTACGCCTTCGGGGCTTTCAGCATTCTGTTTCTGGTCCCGGTGACGATGAAGTTTCCCCGGCCTCTTCGCTAGCAACGTCAAAAAACCGCTTGTAAGTCTCTCTCCTGTCAGGGTTTGTCAGGATGGCCCGGATTTTACGTCTTATTAGGGGAACGTTTGTCTCCGAGACGGAGGGCGGATGGCGGGGAACGATCCCAATTACCGGCTGCTTTTTTCCCACCCGAGAATGGTCGAGGACCTGCTGCGCGGCTTCGTCCATGAGGACTGGGTGACGCAACTCGACTTCGGAACACTGGAGCGGGTGAACGGCAGTTTCGTCAGTGAAGACCTGAAGGATCGCCGGAACGACGTCGTCTGGAGGCTCCGCTGGCGCGACGGCGGAGACGACTGGTTCTACCTCTACCTGCTGCTGGAGTTCCAGTCGACACCCGAGCCCTTCATGGCGGTGCGGCTCCTGGTCTATGTGGGTCTCCTTCTGCAGGAGCTGATCCGGACCCAGGGACTGAAGGGCACCGACCGGCTGCCGCCGATCCTGCCGGTCGTCCTGTACAACGGCAAGCGCCCCTGGAAGGCTCCTCGCGATCTGCTGAGCCTCTTCGCGTCTGTTCCGGACGATCTGTGGCGGCGCCTTCCCCGCCTGGAGTACCTCCTCGTGGACGAGAACCGTCTCACTCCAGAGGAGCGGGAGCAGGCGGGGAATCTGGTCTCCATCCTGGCCCGGCTGGAAACGAGCCTCGATTCCGGAGAATTCTCCCGAAGTGCCCGGGACCTGGCGGTCCTGCTGCCGAGAGGAGAGCAGAACGATTTGCGGCGCATCTTCACCGCCTGGACTCTGCAGGTACTGCGGCGAAGCCATCGAGGCGTTACAATCCCTGGAGTCGAGGATCTGGAGGAGGTCCCCATGCTGGAAGAAAGAATCAGAGAATGGGAGCAGAAGGCCAGGAGAGAGGGCCGTCAGGAAGGCCTGCTCCTGGGGACTCGGAAGGCCCTGCTCCGGCTGATGACCCGGCGTTTCGGTTTGGTGCCGAGGCGTGTGCGAGCCCAGGTCAATGCCCTTTCCTCTCTTCAGGAGTTGGAGACGATGGCCGACAAGGTCCTGACCGCGAGCTCATTTCAAGAAATGGGGCTCGGCTGAACATCGAAGGCATCGTTTTGGACCTCGCCGCCCGGGGATCGGCGCTCGTCGCCTACTCGGGCGGGGTGGATTCGGCCGTGGTGGCGGCCCTGGCGTACAGGGCTCTCGGCGACCGCGCGCTGGCGGTGACGGCGGCGGCGGAGACGCTCGCGGGGGCGGAGCTGGATCATGCCCGCCTCGTCGCGGCCGAGATCGGCATCCGGCACGAGGTGGTCACCTACAGCGAGCTGGACGATCCGGAGTTCGTCGCCAATCCAAGCCACCGGTGCTACGTCTGCCAGGGGATGCGGATGGGCACCATGGTCCGCCTCGCGGCCGAGCGCGGCTACGCGGTGGTCTGCGACGGCACCAACGCCTCCGATCCGGGGCCGGACCGGCCGGGGCTCCGCGCCGTCCGCGAGAGCGGGGTCTACTCCCCCCTGCTCGCCAACGGCGTCGACAAGGAAGCGACCCGCGCCATCGCCCGCGCCTTCGGGCTCTCGGTCTGGGACCGCCCGGCCAACGCCTGCCTCTCCTCGCGCATCCCGCACGGGCAGGTGGTCACGCTCGGCAAGCTCCGCCGCATCGAGGCCGCCGAGGACGTCCTGGCCGCGGCCGGGTTCCGCGTGGTCCGCGTCCGCCACGACCAGGGTGCCGCCCGCGTCGAGGTCGGCCCCGACGAGGTGCCCCGGCTGACCGCCATCTGGGGCGAGCTCGAGCCGCGCCTGCTCTCCCTCGGCTTCGCGCGGGTGGCCTACGACCCCCAAGGGTATCGCCGGGGCGGCGCCGACCTGGGTTCCCTTCCGTCGTGAATCCCGATCAGCTCAAGCGCCTCCTCGAGGCGGTCGCGGCCGGCGAGCGGTCTCCGGAGGATGCCCTGAGGGACCTCGCGGAGCTCCCCTACGCCGACCTCGGCTTCGCCAAGCTGGACTTCCACCGCGAGTTGCGCAACGGCCTCCCCGAGGCTGTCTATGCCGAGGGGAAGCGGCCGGAGGATCTGCGGGCCATCGCCGAACGGATGATCCGGGCCCACGGCAAAGTGCTGGTCACTCGCCTGAGCCCCCAGGCGGCGGCGGAGCTGCTGGCGGATCATTCCGCGGCGGTCTACCACGAGCGGGCCCGCATCCTTACCTATGGCCAGGGGGATTCGCTGCCGGGAGCCGTCACCGTGCTCGCCGCCGGCACCTCCGACCTCGGGGTCGCCGAGGAGGCCGCGGTCTGCCTCTCCTGGTTCGGGCACGCGGTCGAGCGGTGCTACGACGTGGGGATCGCCGGGCTCCACCGGCTGCTGGGCAACCTCCCCGCGATCCGCCAGGCGGACGTCGTCGTCGCGGTGGCCGGCATGGATGGCGCCCTCCCCACGGTTGTGGCCAGCCTGGTCCCGGCGCCGGTCGTGGCCGTGCCCACCAGCGTCGGCTATGGAGCGAGCTTCGGCGGCCTCGCCGCCCTGTTGACCATGCTGAATGGCTGCGCCCCCGGGATCGGGGTGGTGAACATCGACAATGGCTATGGCGCGGCGGTATTGGCCAGCCGGATCGCGCGCGGAGCGCATTTCCCCGCGGCAAAGGCCAGCTCAGCGGAGCTTTGACCTCACGCCTGCGGCGAACGGGCTTTCGCCGCGGCCAGAGCGTCCCATTCCATTCCCAAAGCCCTTTTCATCGCCGTTCTGCCAGCATGGCGTCGCCATAGGAGTAAAACCGGTAGCCATTGGCGATCGCCTCCTCGTAGGCGGCCAGTACCCGCTCGCGGCCGGCAAAAGCGGAGACCAGCATCAGCAGGGTCGAGCGGGGGAGATGGAAGTTGGTGAGCAGAGCGTCGACCCCCTGGAACGAGTAACCGGGGGTGATGAAGAGCCGGGTCGCGCCGCTCCCGGCCCGCACCTCGCCGTCCCCCGCCAGCGCCGCGCTCTCCAGGGTGCGGACGACCGTGGTCCCCACCGCCACGATCCGCCTCCCGGCGGCCCGGGCGTTCCGGATCGCCCCGGCGGTCTCCTCGCCGATCTCGTAGCGCTCGCTCTCCATCCGGTGCTCCTCGATCCGCTCGGCGGCGACCGGCTTGAAGGTGCCGATGCCGACGTGGAGGGTCACCCGCGCGATCTCGATGCCGGCGGCCGCGATCTCCGCGAGGAGCGCCGCCGTGAAGTGGAGCCCGGCCGTGGGAGCGGCGACGGCGCCGGGCTGGCGGGCGAAGACGGTCTGGTAGCGCTCGCGGTCCTCGGGCGTGTCCGGCCGGTGGATGTAGGGGGGGAGGGGGATGTGCCCCAGCCGGTCGAGATGCGGCTCGATCGGCTCCGTGAAACGCAGGCGGTAGCGGTGAGAGGGCCCATCCTCCCGCTTGTCGATCACCTCGGCGGCGAGCCTCTCGTCCAGCGAGAACACGGCGCCCGGCCGGGCGCGCCGCCCCGGCTTCACCAGGGCGTCCCACTCGCGCTCGGCTACGCGCTCGATCAGCAGGATCTCCATCCGGCCGCCGCCGGCGCTGCGCCCGTAGAGCCGCGCCGGGATCACCCGCGTGTCGTTGAGCACCAGCAGGTCGCCGGGATGGAGGAGGCGCGGCAGGTCGCCGATCCGCGAATGCCGTTCGGGCCCCTGGCGGTCGAGGACCAGCAGGCGGCTCTCGCCGCGGGGGGCGGGCTCCTGGGCGATGCTCGCCGCGGGGAGAGCGTAGTCGAAGTCGCGGGTCAGCACGGACGACAGTCTAGACGGGGACCGTCACCTTGCGCAGGACGTCGATCGCCACCACCAGGGCGACCACCATCAGCAGGCCGGCGCTCCAGAAGGGCCAGCCGGGGCCGGCCGCGCTGAAGAGGAAGGTGCCGGCCGACGGTCCGAGGATGCGGGCGAGGGCGCCGAAGGAGCGCGAGAGGCCGATCGTGCTCCCCTGCGAGCGCTCGTCGGTGAGGCGGCTGAGGAGGCCCGTCGTGGAGGGGTTGTGGACTCCCTGCCCGACGGCGAGGAGGAGCAGGCCGACCAGCAGAAGCCAGAGCTGCGATCCCGGGAGCAGGAGGAGCCCCAGGGCCATCAGAACAATGCCGGAGAGGATCAGCCGGCGCTCGCCGAACCTGCGGACCAAGCGGCCGAGGAGCCCCCCCTGGACGATCACCAGCACCACGCCCACGAAGACGAAGAGCCACGAGGTCTCGCGGGCGCCGAAGCCGAAGCGGGCCTGGCAGAAAAGGGCCAGCGTGGTCTCCATCATCGAGAAGCAGAACATCACCAGGAAGAAGAGGACCATCAGCCCGCGCAGCGGGGTGTCGCGCCAGACCTCCCGCAGGTCGGAGATGCCGTGCCACGCGCCGCCGCGGGAGGCCGCGTCGCGCCGCAGCTCGGGCGAGAGCGACTCCGGCAGGCTGAAGGACGCGATCAGCAGGTTGATTGCCGAGAGCGTGGCGGCGGCGAACGGCACCACCCGGGGCCCGAGGTGGGCGAGGGCCGGCAGGACGCCGCCGGCCTGCTCCAGGATGCCGCCGAGCGCCGGCCCGAGCACGAAACCGAGCCCGAAAGCCGCCCCCACCAGCCCCATCGCCTTCGAGCGCTCGGCGGGGGAGGAGACGTCGGCCATGTAGGCCTGGGCGATCGCGTAGTTGGCCGCCGCCACCCCGGAGAGCGAGCGGGCGAGCAGGAGCACGGCATACGACGGCGCGAGCGCGAAGATCACGTAGGAGATGGCGCTGCCGGCGATCGAGGCGAGCAGCACGGGGCGCCGGCCGACGCGGTCCGAGAGGCGCCCCAGCAGCGGCGCGCAGAGGAGCTGGGTCAGGCTGTAGGAAGAGAACAGGAGGCCGATCTGCAGCGGCGTGGCGTGGAACTCCTGCGCGTAGAAGGTCAGGAACGGCAGGATCATGCCGAACCCGATCAGGTCGAGCAGAATGGTGAGGAAGACGGTCAGCAGCGCCCGGCGGCGGGGCGCGGTCTGAAAAGCCTGGGGTTCGTTCACGGCGCGGGGAGTGTAGCACCCCCGGAGCCTCCACCTTGGCGGGGATCGAGGGCGTCCCGCAGGCCGTCGGCCAGCAGGTTGAAGGCGATCACCGTCACCGCGAGCGCGGCGCCGGGGAAGGTGGCGATCCACCAGGACTGGACGAGCACGGACTGCCCCTCGGAGATCAGGTTTCCCCAGCTCGGGGTGGGCGGCTGGACGCCGAGGCCCAGAAAGGAGAGGGAGGATTCGAGGAGGATCAGGTTGCCGATCAGCAGCGTCGTCTGGATCAGCACCGGCGTGAAGGCGTTGGGCAGCAGGTGGCGCCAGAGGGTGGCGAGCGGATGCTGCCCCATGGCGCGGGCGGCGACGATGAACTCCCGGTTCCTGAGGCCGAGGATCTCGGCCCGGGTCAGCCGGCTGATCCCCATCCAGGCCATGCCGCCGAGCAGCGCCACCACCGCCGCCGGGCTCGGGCGGAAGAAGGCGGCCAGCGCGATCATCAGGAACAGCTTGGGGAAGGCGAGCAGGGCGTCCACCCCGCGCATGATCACGGCGTCGGTCCACCGGCCGCCGAGCACGGCGGCGGAGCCCACGGCGACGCCGAGGGTGAGGGCCAGGATCGCCGAGATCAACCCCACGGCGAGCGACACGCGGGCGCCGTGGAGGATCCGGGAGAGGAGATCGCGGCCGAAGCGGTCGCTGCCGAGCAGGTAGACGCGGCGGTCGGCGACCCCGCCGGGCGTCAGGTTCACCACCCGCGAGGCGGCCAGCGTCTCGACGACGCCGAGGCGCTCGATCTCCAGCCCCTCCGGGGTGCGCCGGGCTCGCTCCGCCAGGCGCCAGGACCCATCCTCCAGGTGGACCGCCGCCAGCGCCGTCCCGGGCCGCCGGTAGCTGCCGGCTGGCGGATCGAGCTGCTCGTTCGGGTCGTAGGGCGCGAGCACCGGCGCCGCCAGGGCGCTGAAGGCCAGCAGGGCGATCAGCCCTCCCCCCCAGACGAGCGTGGGCGAGCGCCATCTACTCCTGAGCATCGCGCACCCGCGGATCGGCCAGAGCGTGGAGAACGTCGGCCAGGAGGTTGCCCAGGATGACCAGAGTGGCGGAGAGCGCGACGGCGCCGAGGATCAGCGGGTAGTCGCGCGTGCTGATCGCCAGAAAGGTGAGTTGGCCGAGCCCGGGCCACGAGAAGACCACCTCGACGATCAGCGCGCCGGAGAGCAGCAGCGGCAGTTGGATCGCGAACACCTGGATCACCGGCACGATGGCGTTGCGCAGGCCGTGCACCCAGACGACCCGGCGCTCGGAGAGCCCCTTGGCGCGGGCGGCGCGGATGTAGTCCTGGCTCATCACCTCGATCAGGCTGGCGCGGAGGAAGCGAGCGGTCCCGCCGGCCGTGCCGACGCCCATCACCAGCGCGGGGAGCAGCAGGTGGCGCGCGAGGTCGAGCCACCGTTCGGCGGGGCTCATCAGGTCGGCGTCCACCGAATGCATGTGGCTCGCCGGCAGCACCGGCCAGACGTAGGAGAAGAGGAGGATCGCCATCAGCCCCACCCAGAAGAGCGGCAGGGAGAAGAAGAGGAGAGTGACGATGCGGATGCCATGGTCCAGCGCCGACCCCCGCCGCAGGGCGGAGGCGATGCCGAGCAGCAGGGCCAGGAAGTATTCGACCGCCAGGGCGGCCATGCCGAGGATCGCCGTCGCCGGCACCGCCTCGCCCAGCACGGTGGAGACCGGCCGCTGCTGGGAGAGCGAGGTGCCCCAGTCCCCCTTCGCTACCGAAGAGACCCAGGCGAGGTATTGCAGGGGAAGCGGGCGGTCGAGGCCATAGATCTGCCGCAGCCTCTGCTGCTGCTCGAGAGTGAGCCGCTGCCCCTCGAAGATGCGGGCCGGATCGCCCGGGATCAGGCGCAGAAAGAAGAAGGTAAAGGTGAGGACCAGCAGCAGGAGCAGCAGCGAGGCGGCGAGGCGCCGCAGGAGGAAGCCGAGCAAGGCCGGGCGGTCAGCCCTTCGGCTCGACCCACCACTCCTTCAGATTGAAGAATGCGAAGGTCGGCGTCGGGCGCACGTTCCTCACCCGCTTGTTGACGCCGGTCAGGCGCTGCGACTCCCAGAGGAAGGTGAGCGGCTGGTCGCGATGGGCGATCTGCTGGATCTGGTTCAGGAACGGGCGCTCGGCGAGGAGGTCCGGCTGCGCCGCCCCGAGGTCGATCAGGCGGTCCACCTCGGGGTTGCGGTAGCGGGAGTAGTTGCTCCCCTCCGCGATCGACTCGCTGTGGAAGTTGCTCCGCAGGTCGAGGCTGGTGTCGATGGTGTAGCCCATCATCGCCGCGTCGTACTTGCCGGCGATCGTCTGCGCGGCCAGGGTGTTGAACTCGACCTGGCGCGGCGTGACGCGGATGCCCACCTTCTTGAGCTGGTCCTGGATCATCACCGTCGCGTCCGTCCGCGCCTGGTTGCCGGTGTTGGTGAGCAGCTCGAAGGCGAACGGCTTGCCGTTCTTGTCGAGGACGCCGTCGCCGTCGGTGTCCTTCCATCCCTTGGCGGCGAGGATCCGGCGCGCCTCGGCGGGATCGTACGGCAAGGGGTGGAGCGCCGGATCGTGGGCCCAGACCGAGGTCAGGATCGGGGAGTCCGCGACCTTGCCGTAGGTTCCGAGGAGGGTCTCGACGATCGTCTTGCGGTCGATGGCGAGCGTGAGGGCCCGCCGTACCTCGGGGTCCTTGAACAGCGGGCGCTCGTTGTTCCAGGTGACGGCGACGTAGAGGTTGAACCAGTAGGCGATCAGCTCGAGCCGGGGCGAGGCCTTGACGCGCGGCGCGTCGCCGAAACCGATCTGTGGCAGAAAGTCGAGCTCGCCGCTCAGGAGCTGGGTCAGGCCGTTCGACTGATCCGGGATCTGGCGCATCACCACCCGGTCGAGGTAGGGGAGCCCCTTCTCGTAATAGCGCTCGTTGCGCTGCAGGACGATCTGCTGCTGCGGCTGCCAGGAGGCGACGGTGAACGGGCCGTCCACCACCAGGTGCTGGCGGAACCAGTCGCCGTTCTGCCGCCACTGGGCGAAGGGGAGCGTCTCCCAGGCGTGCTTGGGGAAGACCGGCCCCTCGTTGGCGTCGAGGAGCTGCTTGGGGTAGACCCGCGAGAAGTGGAAGCGGACCGTGCGCGGGTCCACCACCTCGACGTCGTCGATCCAGCGCTTCGAATCGGCGAGCTCCCAGGCGACGTCCGGATGGCGCTGGGCCTGCCAGGTCCAGCGCACGTCCTCGGCGGTCACCGGCACGCCGTCGGTCCAGACCACGTCGCCGCGCAGATGGAAGGTGAGCGTCTTGTGGTCCGGCGACCAGTCGTAGGACTCCGCGAGCTGCGGCTTGAAAGTGGCCGGATGCTGCTGGAAGTCGGGCTGCTCCTCGATCAGGTGGAGGAACATCCGGAACAGCATCTCGTTGTTGATCTGCGTCGACGGCAGGATCAGGCTGTTGACCCCGCCGGGCTCGGCGGTCCAACCGGTCACGACGGTACCGCCCCGCCGCGGCCCGGAGGCGCTCGCGGGGTCCGGCCCGGCGGTACGCTCCGGGGCCTGCCGGCAGCCGGCGGCGAGCAGGACGCCGGCGGCGACCAGGATCGAGGCTCGAAAGGAGAATTTTTTACGCATGGGAGCGCGGCCATGGTATCCGAGGGAGGGGCGAAAAAGAAGGGACGACCCCGCGGATGCTATCCTTGAGCCGGCATGGAACGCGCGGCACCCTCCTCCTCCTCGCGCAACCTCCTGATCGTCTCGCTGGTCTTCGGGCTCTTCGTCCTCTTGAATATCGCGCTGTTCGGCTGGCTGATCTTCCGCTCCCTGTCGCAGCGGGAGATCGACCGGGTGCTGCTCGAAACCCGCTCGGAGGCCGAGAAGCTGGCGCAGCAGATCGCCCGCCGCGCCGACCGCGAGGGGAAGGACCTCTACACGGCGGTGGCCGTCGAGCGGGAGACGCAGACCTACATCGACCAGGTCGTGCGCCAGCGCGAGCTGGTGCGGCGGGTCGAGATCCGCGACAAGAACGGCGTCCTCGTCTACGTGGCGCGCAGCGAGGCGCGGATGCCGGTGGAGGCCGAGCCCGAGAGGAGGCCGCCGACGATCGCCCCGCCCATCGTCAGCTCGCCCGAGCTGCAGCAGAGCCTGGAGCCCTCGCCGCACGTCGAGAAGCGGGTCCGCGAAACCGAGTCCTCGTTCCAGGTCCCCGACATCCACGTGCCGATCGGCAACTACGGCCAGATCGAGATCGCCATCAGCGGCCCCGAGCTCAGCCGGCGGATCGAGGTGCTGCGCAAGGACCTGATCCGGCAGGCGTCGCTGATCGGCATCCTCTCGATGCTGCTGCTGATCTCGGCCTACGTCACGGTCTGGCTGGTCCTCCGGCGGTCGCACCAGTTGGAGGTCCAGGCGGCCGAGGCCGAGCGGCTCGCCTATCTCGGCACCCTCGCCTCCGGGCTGGCGCACGAGATCCGCAACCCGCTCAACTCGCTCAACCTCAACATGCAGATGCTGGAGGAGGAGCTCGACGAGCACGGCTCGGCCCCCACCGGCAAGCGGCTGCTGGCGATCACCCGCTCCGAGCTCAGCCGGCTCGAGCGGCTGGTCTCGGACTTCCTCGCCTACGCCAAGCCCCGCCCCCTCGAGCTGGAGGAGGTGCCGGCGGTGCGGCCGCTCGAACGGATGCGGGAGCTGCTGGCGGGGGAGATCCAGAAGCGGCAGGTGCAGATCGAGATCGAGGACCGGAGCGGCGGGGCCTGGATCCGGATCGACCCCGGGCAGATGGGGCAGCTCCTGCTCAACCTGGCGCAGAACGCCTTCGCCGCCGCCGAGGAGGCGGGCCGGCGGCCCATGCTCAAGCTCGCCGCCTACCGCCAGGGATCGGCGGTCTGCCTCGAGCTGACGGACAACGGCATCGGCATGACGGCGGAGGAGCAGCGGAAGATCTTCGAGCTCTTCTACTCCACCCGCAAGGGGGGCACCGGGCTCGGGCTCGCCATCGTCGAGCGGATCGCCCGCGCCCACGGCGGCCGGCTGGGCATCCGTAGCGCCAAGGGGCTGGGCACGACGGTCATCGTCGAGCTGCCCGCCGCCACCCCCGAGCACCCCTCGACCCGTGCGGCGGTCGAGGCGGCGGCGAACGCCTGAATCCTCACGGCAGCCCGGCGTGGATCAGGACGTCATCTCCTCGATCTCCTCGGGGAGCGCGAACTCGTCGGCGTTGTCGTTGCCGCACGCCACGCAGAGGATCTCCCGGAGCCTGCCGTCCTCCCACTCGAAGGTGTAGCAGGGGGTCTCGCACTCCAGACAGACGTAGTACTCCGGGCTGGCCATCGTTTGCCTCCAGTCACCTCGGGATTTGAGAAGATTCTAGCCCTGGCGGCCGGCGGCGGCCACCGGTGCCCCCATGGCGCGGGCGCGGTCGTCCGCCAGTACGCTGGCCGTGGCCCGGCGGAAACGCTGCAGCGCCGCGGTCAGCGCCCGTGGGAGCTCCAGGTGGATCGCGTGGCCGCAGTCGCGGACGATCTCCAGATGGGCCCGCGGGATGGCCGCCGCCATGGCGCGGCCGGTCTCGACGGTGAACAGCCCGTCCTGCTCCGCCCAGATCAGGGCTGCCGGCATACGCAGGGAGCCCAGGTCGGCGTCGTCGAAGGTGTCGGTCTCGGAGAGGCCCGCGAGGACGTTCCTGACCGCCGGCGAGGTATAGACCTTGAGGAAGGTGGCCTTGGAGAGGCTCATCACCCAGGGTACCTTGAAGAACATCGCCCGGTAGAGGCGGTCGACCCCGGCGAGGTCGCGCACCTCGACCAGCGACTGGATCTTTTCCCAGTCCTGATGCCGGTAGCCGCCGGCGTCGACCAGCACCAGGCGGGAGATCCGCTCGGGGTGGCGGAGGGCGTGCCGGACCGCTATCCAGCCGCCCAGGCTCAGGCCCAGCAGGGTCACCGGCCGGGAGCCGGCCTCGCGGTCCAGCAGCTTCTGGAGGATCTCGACCGCGGGCTGGATGCCGAACCCGTCGCCGGGGCACTTGGTGCCCCCCAGCGCCGACAGCTCGGGGACCAGCATCCGGCAGCTCCGGCGCAACCCGCGCATCACCGGGCTCCAGGTCGCCGCGACCGAGCCCAGCCCGTGGAGCAGCACCCAGGGCTCGCCGTCCTCGGGGCCGATCACATAGTAGACGAGCGACACCTCGCCGTCCTCCAGCACCCGGCGGCGGGCGCCGAGCAGGCGCAGGTAGAGGGCGGTGAGGCGGCCGAAGAGTTTGAGCAGCATGGCGGTCAGAGTATAGAGGTCAAGCTACAGCAAGAAGGATATCCGTTTTCTTGACCGCTGGAGGACCCTGTGGTAGGTTCCACCGTCCACGCGTCTGTGACGACTCTGGGAGTGTTTCCAATGTACGCAGTGATTCAAAGTGGCGGTAAGCAATACCGCGTCGCCCCCGGCGACGTGATCGACGTCGAGCTCCTCGGCGATCCGGGCGACAGCAAGTCGTTCCGCTTCGAGCAGGTGCTCATGGTGTCCGGCGACAACGGCCCCCAGCTCGGCAAGGCGCTCGAGGGCGTGGCCGTCACCGCCTCCCTGGTGGGTGAGGTGAAGGGGCCGAAGATCCGCGTCTTCAAGAAGAAGAAGCGCTCGACGTACCGGCGGACGATCGGTCACCGGCAGCACATGCACCGGGTCCGTATCGACGAGATTCAGTTGCCGTCCTCCCGCTAGAGGGGGACTTGAGGAGAGGTATCAGCTCATGGCACATAAAAAAGGACAGGGCTCCAGCCGCAACGGCCGCGACTCGAACTCCCAGCACCTGGGCGTCAAGCGCTTCGGCGGCGAGCAGGTCAGCGGCGGCACGATCATCGTGCGGCAGCGCGGCACCAGGTTCTTCCCCGGCCAGAACGTCGGCCGCGGCAAGGACGACACCCTCTTCGCGAAGCTCGACGGCGTCGTGAAGTTCCAGGATCGGGGACGGCGCGGCAAGTTCGTCCACATCGAGACGGCCGCCGCGGCAGTCACCACCCCCGTCGAGAACGAGGCGGCCGCCGCCGCTGAGTAGTCCCCAGGAGCCGGACGGACCGTCCGGCTCCGTGGTCTCACCTCAGTTGTCTCTGCTTAGAAGCCGACCTTGATCTTTCTCGACGAAGCCAGGATCCACGTCCGCGCCGGACGTGGCGGCAACGGCTGCGTGGCGTTCCGGCGCGAGAAGTACGTTCCGCGCGGCGGCCCCTCGGGCGGCGACGGCGGGGATGGGGGATCGGTCTATCTGGTCGGCTACGCCAACCGGAACACCCTCTACCACCTGCGCTTCGCCTCGCTCTACGCGGCGCAGCGCGGCCGGCATGGCGAGGGCTCCAACTGCTCCGGCAAAGAGGGGGAGGACCTCGAGGTCCCGGTGCCGCTCGGCACCGTGATCTACGACGAGGAGACCGGCGAGCAACTGGGCGAGATCCTCGACGACGGCCAGCGCCTGCGCATCGTCGCCGGCGGCCACGGCGGCCGCGGCAACGCCCGCTTCGCGACCGCCACCAACCAGGCGCCGCGGCGGGCCGATCCCGGCACCGACGGCGAGGAGCGCCACCTGCGCCTGGAGCTCAAGCTCCTCGCCGACGTCGGCGTGATCGGCCTCCCCAACGCCGGCAAATCGACCCTGATCAGCGTCGTCTCGGCGGCGCGGCCGAAGATCGCCGACTACCCGTTCACCACGCTGGCACCCAACCTGGGCGTGGTCGGACTGTCAGGCGAACGCAGCTTCGTGGTTGCCGACGTCCCGGGATTGATCGAGGGCGCGCATACCGGCCACGGCCTCGGCCATCGCTTTCTCAGCCATCTCGAGCGGACGAAAGTCCTGGTCCATCTGGTCGATGTCTCGTCGTTCAGCGGCCGCGAACCGGTCGAC
>JBDSHF010000038.1:0-3162 GCA_039918595.1 Thermoanaerobaculia bacterium | reverse complement strand
TCGCAAGGCTGATACGTCAACACCAGCTTCCCACCCCCCGAAACCTCCCCCGTGATCTCCACCCGCCCCGAGTAGACCGAAATCGCCTCGCTGGAGAAGCGGGACTCGAACCGCTCCCCTTCCGCATAGGTTATGTTCCTGAGGTCCCCTTTTTCCGCCCGGACCTCCGTCGCCACCAGGTACGGCTCCGACGCGGGGTTCGCCTGCAGATGCCAGCCGGGCGCGATCTCCAGCGTCAGACGGAACGGGCGCCAGCCATCCGTCTCTTCTCCCATCTCCAGATGCGGCCGCACCAGCCGCTCCGCCTCGTGCTCCAGCAGGGTCCCACTGCCCGCTCTGGCGTCGCGCTCGTGGGCGGCCCGCTCCTCGCCGTACTCGGCGTTCGCCTCCTCACGGCCGCCCCCCATCTCGTGGTAGCGGCGGGCGGCGAGCGTCAGCATCCGCACGCCGTCGGGATGGGCCTGGGCGATCTCCGCGAAGGCGCTCAGGGCGGTCCGCG
This sequence comes from Thermoanaerobaculia bacterium, assembly GCA_039918595.1. GTDB lineage: Bacteria > Acidobacteriota > Thermoanaerobaculia > Multivoradales > UBA5704 > DATARR01. Next base: position 2,663 of record JBDSHF010000038.1, on the reverse strand, counting down.
CACCGCGACGCCAGACGAGATCGCCCGTGCGAACGCTGAGATCGATCAGGTTGAGCACCGCGACCGCGTTGGCCGCCGGCATGGCGCCGTCGAAGACGTCCTTGCTGCGGAAGAGGACGTCCGGGCTGGCGGCCGCCGTGAAGAAGCCCCCCTGGGGATCGCGCAGCCGCTCGACCTGCTCGCGGGTGATCGCGCGGGCGGCGTCGAGCCAGCGCGCCTCGCCGGTGGCGTCGTGGAGGGCGAGCAGGCCGCGCACCAGGAAGACGTAATCGGCGAGATAGGCGGCGATCTTCCCCTGCCCCGCTCTCCAGACGTGAAGCAGCGGCCCCCCCTCCGGGCGCATCGTGCCGAGGATGAACTCCGCCGCCCGCGCCGCCTGCTGGACCATGGCCGGCTCCCCCAGGAGCTTGCCGGCGACCGCGAGGCCGGTGATGAGGGTGCCGTTCCAGTCGGTCAGGATCTTGTCGTCGGTCGCCGGGCGCTCGCGCTGGGCGCGGGCGGCGAACAGCTTGGCGCGGCCGGCGTCGAGCTCGCGCATCAGATCCTCCAGCGGCATCCGCCGCTTCCGGGCCACCTCGTCGAGCCGCTCGGGGAGATGGAGCACGTAGTGGCTCCCCTCGAAGAACGGCGGACCGGCGAAGCCGAGCAGCGGGCCGAGGAAGGTGGAATCCTCCTCGCCGAGCGCCGCCGTCAGCTCCTCGCGGCTCCAGACGTAGAAGGCCCCCTCGTGGCCGTGGGTCTCGGCGTCGATGGCGCTCCAGAAAGCCCCCTCGGGCGAGGTCATCTCGCGGCCGAGCCACGCCGCGGTCTCGCGCACGATCCGCGCCGCCTGGGTGTCGCCGGTGCGGGCGTGCTCGCGGGCGTAGAGCTCCAGCAGGAAGCCGTTGTCGTAGAGCATCTTCTCGAAATGGGGGATCTTCCACTCGCGGTCGGTGGCGTAGCGGTGGAAGCCGCCGCCGAGCTGGTCGTAGATGCCGCCGCGGGCCATCTGGTCGAGCGACGCGGCAAGCATCTCCGCGGCCTCCGGCCGCTCGCCGGCCAGCTCCAGCAGAAGATAGAGGTTCGAGGGGGTGGGGAACTTGGGCGCGCCGCCGAAGCCCCCCCACTCGGAGTCGAAGCGGCGGCCGAGCGATTCGAGCGCCCGCAGCGCCACCGTGCCGGGCGGCGGCTCATGGGAAGGCGAGGAGCGCTCCTCCAGAAAATGGGCCATCGCCTTCCCCATCTCCTCCGCCTGCTCCTCGACGTCCGCCCGGCGGGTGTTCCAGGCCAGCGTGAGGTCCTCGAGCACCTGCCGGAAGCCGGGGCGGCCGTAGCGGTTCTCGGGCGGGAAGTAGGTGCCGGCGTAGAAGGGCTTGAGGCCGGGGGTCAGGAAGACCGAGTTCGGCCACCCCCCCTGCTCGGTGAGGATCTGGGTGGCCGCCATGTAGATCTCGTCGAGATCGGGGCGCTCCTCGCGGTCGAGCTTGATGTTGACGAAGTCGCGGTTCATCTGCGCCGCGGTGGCGGGGTTCGAGAACGACTCCCGCTCCATGACGTGGCACCAGTAGCAGGTGGAGTACCCCACGGAGAGGAAGATCGGCTTGTCCTCGCGGCGGGCCTTCTCGATCGCCTCCTCCCCCCAGGGGTACCAGTCGACCGGGTTGTGCTGATGCAGCAGCAGATATGGACTGCTCTCGCCGGCGAGGCGATTGGTTCGGCTCGTATCGTGTGCGCTCATGGTGAAATTCCCTCCCCTGCCGGCACGGACTTCGTGCCCGGCTGGCGGCATTGTATTAGGATCTCGGCGAGGAAGTCCGAAAGGAGACCCCCATGTCCCGACGTGCCGCTCTAGTCTCAGGATCGCTCCTGACCGCCGCTTTCGCCCTGGCGTCCCACTCCGCCTCCGCTCAAGCCGCCCCGACGGCCGAATCCGTCGCCGCCCACGTGATGCAGTCCCTCGGCGGCCAGCAGGCCTGGGACAACACGCGTTACATCCGCTTCAACTTCGTCGGCCGCCGCGCCCACTGGTGGGACAAGGGGTCGGGCCGCCACCGGGTCGAATGGGACTCCAAGGAGAAGCAGCACTACGTCGTGCTGGAGAACGTCAACACCAAGGAGGGAAGGGCCTGGCTGGACGGCAAGCCGCTCGACGGGGAGAAGGCCAAGGAGGCGCTCGAAAACGCCTACGGCGCCTGGGTGAACGACACCTACTGGCTGATCGAGCCCTACAAGCTCCGCGACCCCGGCGTGAACCTCGCCTACGACGGCGAGGAGGCGATCGACGGCAAGACCTACGACAAGCTGGCGCTCAGCTTCGGCAAGGTCGGCCTCACCCCCGGCGACCGCTACTGGGTCTACGTCAACCGCGACACCGGCCTGGTCGACCGCTGGGCCTACATCCTCCAGGACATGCCGAAGGAGGGTCCGCCGACGGTCTGGAAGTGGGAGGGGTGGCAGAAGTACGGCAACATCATGCTCGCCCCGCACCGCACGCAGGTCGGCAACGAGCGCAAGCTGGAGCTCACCGACATCGCGGTGATGGACCAGCTCCCGGACTCGGTGTTCACGTCCCCCGATCCGGTGAAGTAGGGCGTTTCATGTCCGGCCGCCTGCGCGCCATCTACCGCAAGCGCTTCAAGAAGGGTCCCATGGACCCGCTGGAGACGGCGACGCTGGTGGCCGGG
>JBDSHF010000037.1:0-9130 GCA_039918595.1 Thermoanaerobaculia bacterium | reverse complement strand
GCGCCCGCGAGCGCGCCCTCAAGCCCGGCAACATGCAGGAGATCGCCGAGAGCAGCCAGCAGCTCCAGCTCAAGATGCTGGCGACCATCCGCAAGGGGCAGAACCTGACCCGGAAGGACGTTCAGGAGCTCACCCTCGCCCTGGAGCAGTTCGCGAAGACGGGGAGGGCGCCGGACGCGGTGTAGAGAAAAAGATGGCGAAGGTCTTCATGACTGGATCGTCGGGCGGGCCTGTTTTGGGCTCGGCAGTTCCTCACGTATCATAATTTTATGGACAGGACTTGTTTCGGCCTCTTGCTGCTCCTCACCTCAGTGGGGCTCGGTACGACGGGAGACCCTGCCCGCGCAGCCCAGTTGGTGCCGCTCGACTCCGAGGAGGAGCTTTACGCCGACGTCTTCTCCCATCCTCCCGTAGTGGCCGCCCAGCCTGGCGGTCCCTACGTCATCGCCTGGGACGATGAATCGCTTGCCGACACTGAAGGATCTTTCACCTATCGGTACACCCCCACGGGCCAAGACCCCGCGGGGGTAGACCCCGGGACCGGTTACGATTCCATTCATAGCCCGACCGGTGCTCCTGCCGTGGACTCCATCACGGCGGGGCGCGAGGGCTTCGACGTGATCTGGCGTGCTTTCCAATACCAGGGGCCGGCGTTCTTCTACCGGGCTCATCTCAATCTGCAGGGTCAGCGCGTAGGCAAGCCGGTCCGCCTGGGAGACGCCTTTACCGAATGGGCCTGGCAGGTCAAGGGCAACGGATTCATGGCCGGCCGGCCGCTGCCGAGCAAGCATGGCATCGCGGCCCGGCGCCTCACGGCCTCGGGCCAGTGGACGGGGCCGGAGATACGTCTGAACAGCCGCCCGGTCGATCGTCCCGCGGGCGTGTCCGTGGTGGGCCTCGCCGACGCGAGCTTCGTCGCGGTCTGGCTCGGGGTCCTGCCGGGGAGCCCGGGGACCGCGGTCCTGCGCGCCCGCCGCTTCTCCCCCTCGGGCAAGCCTCTGGGCCCCGATTTCGACGTCAATGCGTCGCCCCTGGGAACGTTCGATCTGTCCTCTTTCGGCGTCGCGCTCAAGGTCGCCGCCGCTCCCGGCGGAGGGTTCGCCGTTGCCTGGTGCATCTCCCAGGGGGCTTACGTGCGCTGGTTCGATGCGTCGGGTACCCCGCTGAGCCCCGAGCGCAGGGCCTCCGCGACCGGGGAATTCTTTGCATTTCCCGAGGACATGGCGTTCGACGACCAGGGGAATCTGGTGCTGCTCTGGAGCCTGGACTACGACAGCCTCCAACTCCGGCTCTTCGATCCGCAGGGTACGCCCCAGGGGCCGCCGGTGGACGCGACCAGCGACGACTCGGAAGAGCCGCAAATGCCCAGGGGGGGCGGTCTGGCCTGGACGGGAGACTCATGGCTCGTCGCCTGGGTGGCCGGCATCTTTCCCTATGACCAAAGCTCCATCTTCGTGCGGCGGTTCGCGAAAAGGTAGGCGGGCCGGGCGCACAGAGCGCCCTGAGTCAGTCAAATCGACAGGCCAGCGTCGCCTTCGAGAACCGATGTCTTGAGCCGTGGGCGGTCTCCGCTCTTCCACAGTGCAGCCGTGTGTACTACCCGATACCTGATGGGCCCGCCGTCCGGTTTTTCGCTGCGCGCAATGGGGCGCGGAACGCAGACGAACTCGGTGCGCATCTCATCGGCCGACAATTGGACCTTCGCATAGCCGTGTCCTCCAAGATCTACGAACTCGAGGTGCGGAGCCAGATCCGGGTTGGACAGCGACCGTGCGCGCTTCAGGTCGAAGCTCTTTGCGTATTCGAGGCACGCACGGACGCCGTGCCTCAGGAGCATGTTGAAGGTCCAGTCCGGCTTCGACCCGGCCTCCCTGTCAGCAAGAACCAGCGGTCGTAGCGGAGCGTCCTTCGGAAGCTTGTGCTCATAGGCCTCCATGGCTCCGGAGCTCGCGAGGGACGCGCCAACGAAGCTCAGGCCCACCGGCTCGAACTTGCCGGGCGGAAGGTCCGAAGCCGCATATCCGGCCCAGAAGCTGTGGCGGTCGCCCGAGACGATGGCGAAGCCTGTGATCTTCGCGTCGCGCACGAGATCGTAGATTTCAGCGCGCTCTGCGTAAGCCGTGCCGTAATCACCCCCGCCCAGGGTAGCGTAAGTGTTTGAGGGCCAGGACTCCTTGGTGAGACCCGGGGGGAGGTTCTGCGGATCCGCGCGCCAATCCAGCGCGCCCAGCGAGTTCGCCCAGATTTTCCACGCCGCTGTTGACTTCTTGAGCTTGTCCTTGAACCACGCTTTCTGCTCCGCGCCGAGAATCGTTTGCGGCGGCGCGCTCCGTTGCGGGTTGGCGACATGCGCGTCGTTGAACCGGATTTCCGGAGGGGGATTACCGCCATTGAAGCCGCGCCCGCCGTCCAAGATCTTCATCCATGACTCAGGAAGCATTCCGATGAACTCGTCGCCGATGAGGTTTCCGAGAGACGGATCGCCGAAGGGGTCTGAGCTGCGATAGCTATGCTGGTCGGTAACGATCAGGTCCAGGTGCTGGCCGTACCGCAACGCCCGGTAGCCCTTGAGGCTGTTGATCGCCGTGAGGTTGTTGGGTTCCATCCCCAGCCCATCGCGATCGAACTTGTCGATCGGAACGTTGTTTACAGCGGGTGGATCGAAGCGCTCGAGCGACCCGCTCGGCGGAGCAACACGCGCGGGAAGATATTCGAACCAGGCCTGATTCGCCGCGACCTTGACCGTCTGGCCAGGCTGCTCGAACGCCCCCGCCTTGACGATGCTCTGCCAACCCTGCCACGAGAATTCGTGGTTGTCCCAAATGGCGACGAACGGCCAGCGCGCGCGAGCGTCCTGGAGGTCGGGGTCGGCGAGATAGCCTTTGTAGATGGCCCGGTAGCCATCGACGGTCAACGGTATGTGGAAGTTGCCGACCTTGTGGCCGTCCGGAATGCGCGCAACCTCATAGATCGTGCGATCGTAGCGTGTCTTCACCTCGTCGGGATATTCGACCACCTCGTAGATGAAGTCGCCCAGGTGCAGAACGAAGTCGAGCTGTTGGGCGGCTGGAGCGCGTTCATCTTCGTAAATCATCCGGCGATAGGCGTTGAGCTTGCCCTCATTGACATCCTGACAGCTCACGAATGCGAAGTTCACCGTGCGGGGATCGTCTGGCAACGGCGCGGTGATCGTGCGGCCGACCCGGCTGCCGTTTCCGTCGGCGTCGGTAAACCGATACCAGTAAGTGCTCGCCGGCTTGAGTCCGCCTATCAGAACGCGCGTGGTCCAATCCGCGGCGCTCGAGACCGGTGCCTTCGCGTGCGCGATGACTCGGCGGAATGCCTCATCCTCGGCGACCTCGACGGTCAGGAGATGGCGCGTGCCCTGGGCAAACGGATGCCTCGTCCACAGGATCACGCTGTGCGGATCGGGATCGCCCGAGGCAACCCCTTGAGGATAGAGATCACGCCGCTCATGCCAGTGGACACGCGAACCTCGAGCGGGTTCGACCCATGCGAGCGAAGCACCGATTGCTGCTGCAGCTTTGAGAAAGGATCGGCGGCTAATCGTCATCGTCTCCCTCCGTCCGGGCTGCAGTTGCCCCCCCAGATCCGCGGCCTCCAAGAGGGTGGAACCTCTTCTCTTTCTGCCGAGTATACCGCCTTGCCGAGAAGGGGAGGCCAGGAGGACGGGCCCGATGCCGGCCTCCTGGCACAGCATGATTCGCAGTGCTGGACCTGTTTTGAGGACTGGGACCCCCTTACTCACTGGGTTCCACAAGAGGCTCGCCACTTGCCAGTCTAGCGAATCGCAAGTCTGGCACCGGCTCTAGTCTTACGATCATCGACTCGCTACCAGGGCTGAAGATGGTAGCCATCTCGTCTTGAAAATCGAGTATCTCTGATGGCGGCTTCTGTGCCAAGTCCTCGGGCGTAAATCCGGTTTCCATTTCCAGGTATCGCTCAAGCCAGCAAATTAACGGGCTTATTGCCATGTCCTGATGTCGGCCCAAAATGTTGTCTTTTGGAACTCCATCAAGCACAGCTTCCAGATAGTCACGGAGTTCGTAGTAGAACATGGTTTGGGCAGCCTTGACTTCAGGCTTAGACTCACCGAGGGGCCTGGTGAGGTGTAGAAGGTAGTAGTAGTCAAGATAGCGATTGAGGCGGATTACGAAGACATCAGTGTATGGGCCAAACGGTTGCGGCGTAGCACTGTCAAATGAACTGTAGACCTCGATCTGTGAATGCGGTCGAAGCTCCAAGCTAAAGAAGTTCTGATCGCAAACCTGTCGATCACCGGTCAATTGTCGACGAAGGTACTCAACGAAACGCCGCCCATTCAGCGTGAGCGGGGCGATGAATGTGGGCCACTCGAGCTTTGAGTATAACGTATGGTTCAGGTCATCATAGTCAAGCTTCGCAAGATGGCGGCTTCCGAGAAGAGAGAAGTATCCAGTCAATAGCGGAAACAACTTTGCCCTTGAAAGGTCGTAGGTCACCATCGAGGGGGTGGACTGTTCCGAAAGTTGGATACGGATTGCTTGGGTTAGAAGCGACAAGTGCCATTGAAGCTTTGAGCAAAGGCCCCACAGTCCACCGATGAAGAGGTCGAGACCAGTAACCGTCGCCGAGTGCCCTGGAACCCCCTCGTCGCGGTAGGTGAGAGCCTCAAATTCCGCTCGGATCGCAGCAAAGTCGTCGTCTGTGTAGACCACCAGGTCAAACCGGCTGCGCAAGTATGCCTCAAACTCACCATTCACCTTTTGGGTCTTGGAGAACAGGAGATAGCTCTGGCCAAGAGGATTCTCAGGCCGAGCCTCCATATACCGCTGGATATCCAGCCAATAGAGGTCTCTGCAACTCGGATCGAACACGACCAAAATTAGCGGGATGGTAAGGCGGCGCCAGTAGTTGAGATCATCGGCCGAAGGATAAAATCGGAAGTTCTCTTCTGTTTCACTTCGGATGTATGACGTTCCGGACTTTACTTGCACGCCGACAAGCTTGCCCGTTGGCAGCCCATCAACGCATAGCTCAATCGTAGCATCTACTCCAACGTCTTCCTGCAGCAGATCTCGCCAGATCAATCCTAAGCTGTTGCAGGCCGAAGCCATAGCGAGAATGCCGGCGCGTTCTGTGGCGGCGTTTGAAGATCTTTTCTTAGACACGGGGACCTCCAACGGAGGATGGTAACTCAGGTCGGCCCAACCATTAAGCGTCTATCTGAAGTTCTCTCTGCACTCGGTCTTCGAAGTCCTCTCCTGATCGGGGAGGATTTCAGATAGGTGCATAGGTTGAACGAAGCCGCGGGTGAGTCCGAGAGCAGGTGACAGCCAAGGAAGGAGTCAGAAGGACAGCCCCGCTACCGTCCCCCTGGCGCATCATCAGTTGTCAATGAACAGCGTTGGCCTCTTGGGGTAGATCTTGGAGGGAGAATCTCGAGGCCTCCTGGTATACGGACGGCTCGCCGGACCGTTGAGGCTGATCCCCAACCGTCCTCCTGGCGGGAACAAAGCGGCCCTCCACCGCGTTATCATCTAGCCATGTCAGGATTCGACCTCGTCTCCAAGTTCACGCCCCAGGGGGACCAACCCGAAGCCATCCGCCAGCTCACCGAGGGTCTCCAGCGGGGGGACAAGGAGCAGGTGCTGCTCGGCATCACGGGCTCCGGCAAGACCTTCGCGATCGCCAAGGTCATCGAGGCGGTCAACCGGCCGACGCTGATCCTCTCCCACAACAAGACCCTCGCGGCGCAGCTCTACCAGGAGTTCCGCAGCTTCTTCCCATAACGCGGTCGAATATTTCGTCTCCTACTACGACTACTACCAGCCGGAGGCGTACGTGCCAGCCACCGACACGTACATCGAGAAGGAGACCAGCATCAACGAGGAGACCGACCGCCTCCGGCTGCGCGCCACCAAGGCGCTGTTCGAGCGCCGGGATGTGATCATCGTCGCCTCCGTCTCCTGCATCTACGGCCTCGGCTCCCCCGAGGCGTTCTTCGGTATGCTCCAGTTCTTCATCCAGGAGGCCGAGGGGATGGAGGCCGCCATCAAGCGGCTGGTCACCATGCAGTACGAGCGCACCCAGATGGACCTCTTCCACGGCAGCTTCCGCGTGCGCGGCGACGTGCTGGAGATCGTCCCCGCCTATGAGGACCTGGGCATCCGCGTCGAGTACTTCGGCGACGAGGTCGAGCGCATCACCCGCTTCGACGTCCTGCGCGGCGACACCCTGCAGCAGGTCGACCGCATCGCGGTCTATCCCAAGACCCACTACGTGACCCCCAAGCCCCGGAGACGAGGTACCACCCGATTCGCAGCCGCCACAAGATTGGACCGCAGACACAAGCTGGGGCTTCGAGGAGAATCTCAGATCACAGCTTCCAGGCCCTTGCGATCCAGCAGGTTGAGCAGCTTGAGCGAAGGCCCGCTCGGATGCTTTTCGCCGATTTCCCACTGACGGACCGTCGATAGGCTGGTGTTGAGAATCGACGCCAGGACAGCTTGGCTGATCTTGTATCGCTCTCGTAAGGCGCGAATGGTCTGGCTCGAATACTCCGGAACAGGCACAAGGCACAGGGCGTCGTAATCCTTCATGCGGCGCTTCGAGACGAAACCAGCCGAATGGAGGTCGCGGGCGGTTTCATGGACCGCTTCCAGGATACGGCTCCCTTTCTTTATCTTAGTGGTCATGGCAAATCTCCTGTAAGGCGTCACTGGCAACCTGGCTCTCTAGCTCTTCCGAGGTGAGTTTCAGGAGGTCGGCGGCAATGGCTTTTAAGGCGGCTGATTCTCTGACGCTGACGTTGGCTCGCTCATTCTTCTCGAAACCGAAGACGAAGAACCAACGGCTGCCCTTGTTCGTGGCGAGCAGGGTCCGAGTACTGCCGCTCTTCCCGCGGCCAGGCAGAGGAACGCGCTTCTTGACTACGCCGCCTCCAAGCTCGGCGTCGATGAGGCCCTTCTCCATCTCTGAGATGGCCAGGCAAAGAGCCTCCTCGGTCAGATCGGTCTTGCGCATCCAGCGGCTGAAGTGACGTGTCTTGAAGACCCTCCGCACCGGCAAAGTGTATCACCGAGTGAGGTAGTTTGGTCACTGTCGGTCGGGAGGAGCGACAGGCCATCTTCCATCCCCTAGGAGGGCAGTTCTCCGCCCAGCTCAAGGCGGGAACAAAGCGGGCCTCTCAACCCGTTACAATCTCCGCTATGTCAGGCTTCCAGCTCGAATCCAAATTCACGCCGCAGGGGGACCAGCCCGAGGCCATCCGCCAGCTCACCGAGGGGCTGGAGCGGGGGGACAAGGAGCAGGTGCTGCTCGGCATCACCGGCTCCGGCAAGACCTTCACGATCGCCAAGGTCATCGAGGCGGTCAACCGGCCGACGCTGGTCCTCTCCCACAACAAGACCCTCGCGGCCCAGCTCTACCAGGAGTTCCGCAGCTTCTTCCCCCACAACTCGGTCGAGTACTTCGTCTCCTACTACGACTACTACCAGCCGGAGGCGTACGTGCCGGCCACCGACACGTACATCGAGAAGGAGACCAGCATCAACGAGGAGATCGACCGCCTCCGGCTGCGGGCCACCAAGGCCCTGTTCGAGCGCCGGGACGTGATCATCGTCGCCTCCGTCTCCTGCATCTACGGCCTCGGCTCTCCCGAGGCGTTCTTCGGCATGCTCCAGTTCTTCATCCAGGGGGAGGCCGAGGGGATGGAGGCCGCCATCAAGCGGCTGGTCACCATGCAGTACGAGCGCACCCAGATGGACCTCTTCCACGGCAGCTTCCGCGTCCGCGGCGACGTGCTGGAGATCGTCCCCGCCTACGAGGACCTGGGGATCCGCGTCGAATACTTCGGCGACGAGGTGGAGCGCATCACCCGCTTCGACGTCCTGCGCGGCGACACCCTGCAGCAGATCGACCGCATCGCGGTCTATCCCAAGACCCACTACGTGACTCCCAAGCCGCGCCTGGAGCGGGCCATCGAGACGATCGCCGAGGAGCTGGGGCCGCGCCTCGCCGAGCTCGAGGCCGAGGGCAAGCTGCTCGAGCGCCAGCGCCTGGAGCAGCGCACCCGCTTCGATCTCGAGATGCTGAAGGAGATCGGCTACTGCCACGGCATCGAGAACTACTCGCGCCACCTCTCTGGGCGGGCGCCGGGCGAGCCGCCGCCGACCCTGTTCGACTACTTCCCCGACGACTTCCTGCTGGTGGTCGACGAGAGCCACCAGTCGATCCCGCAGGTGCGCGGCATGCACGCCGGCGACCGCTCGCGCAAGCGGACGCTGGTCGACTTCGGCTTCCGCCTCCCCTCGGCGCTCGACAACCGGCCGCTCACCTTCGAGGAGTTCGATGTCCGCATGGGGCAGCGGATCTACGTCTCGGCGACCCCCGCCCCCTGGGAGCTGGAGCGCACCGGCGGCGTCATCGTCGAGCAGCTCATCCGGCCCACCGGCCTGCTCGACCCGGAGATCGACCTCCGCCCGGCACAGGGGCAGGTGGACGATCTGATCGGCGAGGTGCGCAAGATCGTGGCTCGCAAGGAGCGGGTGCTGATCACCACCCTCACCAAGCGGATGGCGGAGGAGCTGACGCAGTACCTCAACGAGCTAGGGGTCCGCGTGCGCTATATGCATAGCGACATCGAGACCCTGGAGCGGGTGGAGATTGTCACCGGCCTGCGGCGCGGCGACTTCGACGTGCTGGTGGGGATCAACCTGCTGCGCGAGGGGCTCGACCTGCCGGAGGTCTCGCTGGTGGCGATCCTGGACGCCGACAAGGAGGGGTTCCTGCGCAGCGAGACCTCGCTGATCCAGACCTCCGGCCGCGCCGCCCGCAATGTCGCCGGCCGGGTGATCTTCTACGCCGACCGGATGACCGATTCGATGAAAAAGGCGATCGACGAGACCGAGCGCCGGCGCATCAAGCAGACCGCCTATAATCTCGAGCACGGCATCGAGCCGGCGACTATCCTGAAGGACATCCACAACCCGCTGGTGCAGATGATGAACCTCGACCTCTACGCCGCCGGCGGCCCGCCGAAGCTCGGCGGTGGGGCCGACAGCTCCGACCTCCCGCTCACCGAGCGCATCTCGCGCTTGGAGAAGGAGATGCGCGCCGCCGCCAAGCG
>JBDSHF010000036.1:0-5850 GCA_039918595.1 Thermoanaerobaculia bacterium | reverse complement strand
CGGGAGGTCTTGAAATTCACCCCCCCACCTGGGGCTCACGCCCCAGGCTACATGCCTGGGCTCCTTTGGAGCCCCTCCTGGACCCTGCGGAATCGTAGATCGGGAGATGTGTGTAATGGCATGGGTTAAAACCCCAGGCTATTCAAATTTCGCCCTTGCAGGGCGAGGGAACAAGCCCTGCCCTACGAAAGATCTCCCTCTTCTTCCGCCCCCCGCCTACTCCGCCACCACCCGCACCCGGTGCCAGGCGTTGTTCGCGTATCCCTTGAAGTTCCAGACCTGCGCGGGATCGCTAGGCTGAGTCTGCGCGGCGCTGTCGAAGGCGCGGCAGCAGATCTCGTGCGAGCCCGGGGCGAGATCGAGCGGCGCTTCCCAGAAGCGCCAGGTCCAGCCGGCCCCGGCGCCGAGATCCGCGGTCTGCCAGGTCCGGCCGCCGTCCCCCGAGACGTCCACCCGGGCCACTTCCCGATCCCCTCCCGCTACCGCCCAACCCCGCACCGTCATCCGGCCGGCCGGCAGTTTCTCTCCCTCGAGAGGCGAGCAGATCACCGAGTTGACGGGGGATTCGCCGAGCATCAGCCCCGCCTCCCAGTCGACGTTCTCCGGCCCGATCGAGGGTGGAAAGAGCCGGTACGCCTTGGCCTGGAAGTAGTTGTCGGACGGCCGCTCCCGCAGGGTGATCCGCGAGAGCCACTTGACGCTGCGGGCACCGATGTAGCCCGGCACCACCACGCGCAGCGGCGCGCCATGGGTCGCCGGCAGCGGCTCGCCGTTCATCGTGTCGGCCAGCAGCACCTCGGGGTGCATGGCCTTCGCGAGGGGGATCGAGCCGCCGAAGTTGAAGCGGTGACCGTGCCGCTCGGCGTCGTCGAGGCCGAGGAACGCGGCGTGGAGCGCCCCGGGCCGTAGACCGGCCGCGGCCAGCACCTCGCGCAGGGGGACCCCGGACCACTCGGCGTTGCTGATCGCCTCCGTCCCCCAGGGGAGCTCGTTGGGGATTGGGGAGACCGCCATCATCTCCAGCCGGCGATTGCCCGCGCACTGGAGGGTGGCGGCGACCGTGAGCCGGGGGAGGCGCTGGAGATCCACGAGGGAAAGCGAAAGCGGCCGCTCCACCAGGCCGTCCACCGTCAGCCGCCAGGCCGCCGGATCCACCGCCGGGACGTCGCCGTGGTTGCGGATGAAGAAGAGCTCGTTGGGAGTGGCGAAAGAGTCAAGGAGGACGTCGGGCGCCGGCCCGGCGTTGAGCGGATTCTCCTGCCGAATCAGCAGGCGGGGGTGCCGTTCTGACAGAGCCATGGCGGCGACTACTCGTCGTAGGAGAGCTGCCGGGTACACCGCCGGTAGGCGCCGGCATCCCCATCCGCCACGGGCTGGAAGATGTCGCAATGGGTCATCTCGCCACCGTAGACGTGCAGGGTGAGCGAGGCCTGATCGGGCCGGGCGTTCGCCAGGACGTGATGCTCGAAGGGCGGGATCAGCGCCCCGGCGGTGCCGGCCGTGGCATGCACCGAGCCTCGCTCGGCGAACCGGCAGAGCCCGTCTTCCTCCTCCCCCATCAGCTCGTAGCGGATCACTTCCATCTCCCCCTCGAGCACCCCCTCGACGCACCAGATCCCCGCGTGGTCGTGGAGCGCGGTGCGCTGCCCCGGCCCCCAGGTCATCACCAGCGCGGTGAAGCCGAGCTCCGGATCGCTGTAGAGGAGGCGGCGGGCATAGGACTCCGGCTTCACCTTCCGGAAGCGCTCCGGCAGGATCAGCCCCTCGGCCGGAATGAAGGACTCCAGATCGTTCTTGATCCGTTCCCCGATGGCGTTGACGTCCTTCAGACGCACCGCCTCGCAGAGGCGGTCGATCAAGGGGTTCACAATCGCGGGGGGTTTCACCGAGGAAGTCATTCGAGCCTCCTAGTCCTGCTCCAGGTAAGTGTATCCCGACAGCCCTTCCTCGTAGCGGCGCAGGAGCAACCTCGACTCCTCGAGCGTGATGCGCTTGGCGCGCAGGGCGAGCTCGGCCGCCCGCCGCACCCGGGCGACCAGGTCGTCCCGGTTGTAGCGCACGTAGCGGAGCACGTCGCTCACCGTGTCGCCGTTCACCACCCCTTCGATCTTGTAGTCCTCGTCCTTGTCGAGCGAGACGTGGACGGTGTTGGTGTCCCCGAAGAGGTTGTGGAGGTCGCCCAGGATCTCCTGATAGGCCCCGACCAGGAAGATGCCCAGGTAGTAGGGCTGCCCGGAGTGGAAGTCGTGCAGCTCCAGGACGTCCTTGACGTCCCGGCGGTCGATGAAATGGTCGATCTTGCCGTCCGAGTCGCAGGTGATGTCGGCCAGCACGCCCCGGCTCGCCGGCTCCTCGTTCAGGCGGTGGATCGGCACCACGGGGAAGAGCTGGTCGATCGCCCAGGAGTCGGGCACCGACTGGAAGACCGAGAAATTGCAGAAGTAGGTATCCGCGAGCTGGCGCTCGAGGCCCTCGAGATCCTCCGGCACCTGCGGCATCGTGCGCACGATCCGCAGGATCTTCTGGCAGGTCGCCCAGAACAGGTCCTCGGCGAGGCCCCGGTTCTCGAGCGACAGGTGGCCGAGGTTGAACAGGCTCAGGCACTCGTCGCGAGAGGAGATGGCGTCGTGGTAAGACTCCAGCACGTTCTTCCGCGACACCTCCTTGTAGGTCTCGAAGAGGTTCCGCAGCGAGAGCTCGGCGTCCGCCGGCGCCTTGCGCGGCAGCTTGCCGACCTCGAACTCGGAGACCCCCAGCACCTCCATCACCAGCACCGCGTGATGGGCCACCGTGGCGCGGCCGGACTCCGAGACGATCGTCGGATGCGGCACGCCCCGCGAGTCGCACACCTCCATGAGGCCGAAGACGATGTCGTTGGCGTACTCCTGGAGCGTGTAGTTGAGCGACGAGGTGAAGTTCGTCTGCGAGCCGTCGTAATCGACACCGAGGCCGCCGCCGACGTCGAGGTAGCGGAGCGGAGCGCCCATCTCGACCAGGTTGACGTAGACCTGCGCCGCCTCGCGCAGGCCGTCCTTGACCGAGCGGATCGAGGAGATCTGGCTGCCGAGGTGGAAGTGGAGGAGCTCGAAGGTGTCGAGCAGGTCGTTCTCGCGCAGGAAGGCGACCGCCCCCAGCAGGTCGCGCCCCGAGAGGCCGAACTTCGAGCGGTCGCCGCCCGAGGCCTCCCAGTGCCCGGCCCCCTTGGCCGACAGCCGCGAGCGGATGCCGATCCTCGGCCGCACCCCCATCTTTTGCGACATCTGATGGATCAGCGGCAGCTCCGAGGGCTTCTCGACCACCATCACCACGTGCCGGCCGAGCTTCGAGGCGAGGAGAGCCGTCTCGATGTACTCCTCGTCCTTGTAGCCGTTGCAGATGATGAGCGCCTCCTCGTCCTCCAGCATCGCCATCACGGCGAGCAGCTCCGGCTTCGAGCCCGCCTCGAGGCCGAAGTGGTAGGGGCGGCCGTACTCCACCAGCCGCTCGACCAGGTAGCGGTCCTGGTTGACCTTGATCGGATAGACGCCGCGGTAGCTGGCCTTGTAGCCATACTCGTCGATCGCCCGCGCGAATGCCTCGTTGAGCTCGACGACACGCGCCTTGATGATCTCCGAGAAGCGGATCAGCAGCGGCAGGTTGATCCCCCGCTCGCGGACCTCGTCCACCAGCTCCTTGAGATCGATGGCCGGCGTCTTGGGCCCGCCGGGGTGAACGACCATGCAGCCGGCGTCGTTGACGGAAAAGTAGTTGTTCCCCCAACCCCTGATGTTGTAGAGGTCGCGGGAATCAGCCGGGGACCAGCGGCGGGAAAGCGGCGAAGCGGTAGCCATCTCGGTACGAGACCTCTCGGGAAGAACGGAACAGGTTTTCACCAACAGGAACGCCAGGCGGCACGCCCGGCCGCACGGGACTCTAACATGATTCGGCGGGGGTACCTTCCCGGGGGGCGCCTGAGGGGAAAAGCGCCCCTTCGGGGCGGGCCCTCACTCCCCCAACCCCCTCTCTCCCGGCCTCCCCCCCGACCGCCGGGAGAGAGGGGGCTCAAAAGGAGGAGCTGTTGTTGTTGACTAACCACTCCCTCTTCTCCCGTCGGGAAGGGGGGGAGGCTGGGAGAAGAGGGCCGGGGTGATGAGGGCCGCAGGCCACGGATGCCCCGGCGGAGCCAAGGCCCCCCTGTGATACCGTTTTCCCTTCCATGCCCCGTTTCCCGGGGCGCATCCGGAGCCACGCGCCATGACCGAGATCCAGGGACCCATCCGGGTCCGTTTCGCCCCTTCGCCCACCGGATTCCTGCACGTGGGCGGCGCCCGCACCGCCATCTACAACGACCTGCTGCGGCAGAGCGTCGGCGGCGCCTTCATCCTGCGCATCGAGGACACCGACAAGGAGCGCTCCGACGAGGCGATGACCCGTCAGATCCAGTCGGCCCTCGCCTGGATCGGCGTCGTCTGGGATGAGGGGCCGTTCCTGCAGAGCGAGCGGCTCCCCCGCCACCATGAGCGCGCCGAGGAGCTGCTGGCCGCGGGCAAGGCCTACCGCTGCTTCTGCACCCCCGAGGAGCTCGACGCCCAGCGCGCCGAGGCCGAGAAGCGGGGCGTCTCCTTCCGCTACCCGCGCACCTGCCTCCGCCTCTCCCGGCAGGAGATCGAGGAGCGCCTGGCCGCCGGCAAAACGTTCGCCGTCCGCTTCCAGATGCCGGACGAGCACATCACCTTCACCGACATCGTGCGCGGCGACATGGACTTCCCGCCGGACGCGCTCGACGACTTCATCCTCCTGCGCTCCGACGGCAACCCGACCTACCACATGTCCGTGGTCTGCGACGACATCGACATGGCGGTCACCCACGTCATCCGCGGCGAGGACCACCTGTCGAACACGCCCAAGCACGTGCCGCTGTTCCGGGCGCTGGGCGGCCAGGTGCCGACCTTCGGCCACCTGCCGCTGATCCTCGGGCAGGACAAGAAGCGGCTCTCCAAGCGCTTCGGCGCCACCTCCGTCGAGGAGTTCCGCAACGAGGGGGTCCTGCCGCAGGCGCTCTACAACTTCCTGGGGCTCCTCGGTTGGAACCCGGGCGACGACCGGGAGATCCTCTCGCGCGACGAGATGATCCGCCTCTTCACCGTCGACCGCCTGAACGACTCGCCGGCCGTCTTCGACCGCGAGAAGCTGCTCTGGATGAACTCGCAGTACCTCTCGCTCTTCGACTTCGAGGCCCTGCGGCCGCACCTCGAGCCGTTCCTGGAGCAGGCGGCCCTGAAGGACGTGGACCCCGTCCGCCTCGCCACCGCGGTGAACCTCCACCGCACCCGCGCCCGTACGCTGCGGGAAGTGGCCGAGCTGGTGCTCCCCTACTTCCGCGAGATCGCCTACGACCCGGAGGCCAGCGCCAAGTTCCGGCAGGACGCGGACCTGGCGGGACATCTGGAGGCCCTCCGCGACCGCTACGCCCAGCTTCCGGACTTCGACAAGGAGTCGACCGAGGCCGCCCTGCGGGCGCTGGCCGGCGAGCGGGGCTTGAAGGCGGGCGCCCTGATCCACCCCACCCGCATGGCGCTCTCGGGAGCCGCCGGGGGTCCGCCGCTCTTCGACCTCGTCGAGGCCATGGGCCGCGAGGCGTCCGCCAGCCATTTCGACCGCTTCCTCGGCTTCCTGAAGGCGGGGAATACGGCCCAACCGGCCCAGGGTTGACCACTCCGGGCCGGTTCAGGTAATCTCCGGTCCCTGTCCTGCTGGGAGGTCGTTCAACGGTAGGACATGCGGCTCTGACCCGCAGAATCGGGGTTCGAATCCCTGCCTCCCAGCCAATTCAAGTCTGATACAAGGCCGCGCGAGCGGCCTTTGGTGTTT
>JBDSHF010000035.1:0-6257 GCA_039918595.1 Thermoanaerobaculia bacterium | reverse complement strand
CTTGACCGAAGGCGAAGGACTGGCGGATGACGGCGAAGAGACGCGCGACGTTCGCGTGGCTGACCTCGACGCCCTTCGGCCGGCCGGTCGATCCCGAGGTGTAGATGACGTAGGCGAGGTCGCCGGGATCGACGCGGACGGCGGGCAGAGGGACCTCGCCGGCCACTTCTTCATCGCCGGCAAGCGCGCGCAGACCGACCACCCGCGCGGCGCCGGCCGGCAGGCGCTCGTGCAGAGGCTCCTCTGCCAGGAGGATCGGTGCCCCCGCGTCGGCGAGCGTGTACGCCAGGCGCTCCATGGGATGGGCGGGGTCGAGCGGCAGGTAGGCCCCGCCGGCCGCGAGGATCGCCAGCACTCCCAGGACGAGCTCGGGCGAGCGCTCGGCGCAGAGCCCGACCAGCATGCCCGGCCCGACCCCGAGATCCGCCAGCCGGCGCGCCATCCGGCTCGACCTTCGCGCCAGCTCTCCGTAGGTCAGAACCTGGTCACCGCAGACCAGCGCCACCGCGTCCGGACGCCGCGCCGCCTGCGCCATGAAAAGCTCGTGCACCGGGGCCGCACCTGCCCCATCGGCCCCACCGGCGACGGGCGCCGCGTCGCTCCACTCGCGGAGGAGCTGCTGCCGCTCCACCGCCCCCAGCAGGGGGAGCGCCGACAGCCGTGAGCCGGAGCCCGCCACCACCCCCTCGAGCAACGCCCGCCAATGATCGAGCATCCGGACCATCGTCGGCGCGTCGAACAGGTCGACGTTGTACTCGAGGCTGCCGCCGATCACGCTCCCCCCTTCGGTCAGCACCAGCGTCAGGTCGTACTTCGCTGGCGTCTCGCTCCCCGGTGCCGGCGGCATCGGCCGCATCGTCAGACCCGGCAGCTCGCTCCCCTCACCCATCGGCGCGTTCTGAAGTGCGAACATCACCTGGAAGATCGGCGAGTGCGCCCGGCTGCGCTCCGGCTTGACCTCCTCCACCAGCTTCTCGAACGGCAGGTCCTGATGCGTGTAACCCGACAGCGTGTCCTCGCGGACCCGGCCCAGGAGATCGACGAACGACGGATCCCCCGACAGGTCGCCGCGCAGCACCAGCGAGTTGACGAAAAACCCGATCAATCCCTCGAGCTCCGCCCGGTTGCGGCCCGCGATCGGCGTCCCCACCGCCAGGTCCTCCGCCCCCGAGTAAATCCCCAGGAGCATCTCGAAGCCCGCCAGCAGCACCATGAACAGCGTTGTCCCCGTCGCGAGCGCCAGCGCCGACAGACGGCCCGTCAGCCCCGGCTCGAGCCACAGCGGCAGGCTCCGTCCACCGAACGTCTGCACCGGCGGACGCGGCCGGTCCGCCGGCAGCTCGAGAAACGGCGGCACTCCCGCGAGCTTCTCCCGCCAGTGCTCGATCTCGCGCGCGAGCGTCACCCCCGACAGCCGGCGGCTCTGCCACACCGAGAAGTCCGCGTACTGCACCGGCAGCGGCGGCAGCGCTTCGCCCAGCGGCCGGCCCGCGACCGCCGCCGCGTAGAGCGCCGTCAGCTCCCGTACCAGCACTCCCATCGACCAGCCGTCCGAGATCACATGGTGCAGGGTGAGCAGCAGCGCGTTCTCCCGGTCGGCCAGCCGCACCAGCGTCCCCCGCAGCAGCGGACCGGAAGCCAGATCGAACGGGCGCAGCGACTCCTCCGCCACCCGCCGCGTGAGCTCCCGCCGGCGCTCCTCTTCCCCGAGCGCCGACAGATCGATCGACGCGAGCGCGAACGGCCACGCGGCGGCCGGGTGCACCACCTGCAGCGGTCCGTCGTCCCCCGAAACGAACGTCGTGCGCAGCGTCTCGTGGCGCCGCGCCAGCTCGCCGAACACCGCCGCGAACTGGTCTTCGGCCAGCTCGCCCTCGAACGACAGGGCGAGCGGCATGTTGTACACCGCGCTCCCAGGCTCGAGCTGATCGAGGAACCACAGACGCCTCTGCGCGAACGACGCCGGGAACGTGCCGCCGCCCTCCGCGTCCCGCGGCAGGGCAACGATCGGCGGCGCCTGAGCAACTCCCACGCCCCCTCCCTCGTAGTGATCGGCGAGGAGCACCGCCAGACCGGCGACCGTGGGCTGCTCGAAGAGCGCGCGCACCGGCAGCTCGACCCCCAGCCGGCCGCGCAGCCGGGAGACCACCTGGGTGGCGAGCAGCGAGTGCCCACCCAGGGCGAAAAAGTTGTCGTGAACCCCCACCCGCTCGCGGCTCAGCAGGTCACCCCAGATCCCCGCCAGCATCTCCTCCGCCGCCGTACGCGGTGCCTCGTATCCCGCCCCCGTCGCTGTCTCCCCCGGTGCGAGCAGCGCCTTACGGTCCACCTTCCCCGTCCGCGTCAACGGCAGCGCCGCCAGCTCCACCCACATCGACGGCACCATGAACGATGGCAGACGCGAGCCGAGATAGACGCCGAGCGCCGCCACTTCGAGCGGTCCGCCCCCTTCCGTGGCCGACACGTACGCCACCAGCCGCCGGTCCCCCAACGCGTCGGCCGGGGCGGTCACCGCCGCCTCCCGCACCGCCGGATGCCCCGACAGCACGGCCTCGATCTCGCCCAGCTCGATGCGGAACCCCCGCACCTTCACCTGGCGGTCCATCCGCCCCAGGAGCTCGAGCGCCCCGTCGGAGCGCCAACGGGCCCGGTCTCCCGTGCGGTAGAGACGGGAGCCGCCCAATCCGCCGAAGCCGCCGAACGGATCCGGCACGAAGCGCTCCGCGGTCAGCTCCGGCCGGTTGAGATAGCCCCGGGCCAGCGCCTCGCCCCCCAGGCAGAGCTCGCCCGGCACCCCCACCGGCAGCATTCCGAGGCTCCCGTCCAGCACGAACGCCGTCGAGCCCGCCACCGGCCGGCCGATGTCCGGCTCTCGCCCGGTCCCCGGCGCCACCTCCGTCCCCGTCGAGTATGTCGTGTCCTCCGACGGTCCATAGAGATTCCACAGCCGCGCCACGCCAGCCCCGTGGATCCGCTCCGCCAAGGCGCCGCGCAGCGGCTCGCCCGCCAGATTCACCGTCCGTACCGCCGCCGGCAGCGGGCCGAGGTCGAGCAAGCCCGCCAGCGCCGACGGCACCGTGTTGACCAGCGTCACCTCCGGCGCCGCCGGCAGACGGTTGAGCGCCAGCGCGTTGTCCGCCACGATCACCGCGCCACCCGACGACAGCGGCACGAAGAGCTCGAAGATCGACAGGTCGAAGCTGGTCGAGGTCGAGAACAGAACCCCCGCGAGCTCCGCCGCGGAGTACCGGGTGAGCGCCCACTCGACCAGACGGAGAGCGCTGCCGTGCGGGATCGCCACGCCCTTGGGAACCCCGGTCGATCCCGACGTGTAGATCAGGTAGGCCAGGTTCTCTTCCGCGGCGCGGTCGGAAACCGGCGCGTCCGCCGTCCCGGGAGCCGCCTCGTCGACGTAGAGCTCGGGGATCTCGGCGGTGAAGCCTGCCGGCCAGGCCAGCGAGCGCTCCGACACCACCAGCGCCGCCCCGGCGTCGGCCAGCAGGAAGCGCAGCCGCTCGGCCGGATACGCCGGATCGAGCGGCAGATACGCCGCACCGCTCTCGAGCACCGCCAGCAGCGTCACCACCAGATCCGCGGTCCGCCCCAGGCGCACGCCGACGATCCGCTCCGGCCCCATGCCGAGCTGCGACAACCGCCCGGCCAGACGCCGCACCCGCCCGGCGAGCTCGCCGTAGCTCAGCCGCTCCGTGCCCGCGATCACCGCCGTTGCCGCCGGCGTCCGCGCCGCCTGCGCCGCGAACACCCCATGGAGCGTGCCCGAAAGCCGCGGCACCGTCTCTGGGTGGCTCCATTCCTCGACCAGCTGCTGCCGCTCCGCGGCGGTGAGGAGCGGCAGCTCGGCGAGCCGCGCCTCCGGCGCCGCGGCCAGGGCGCCGGCCAGAGCCACGAAATGGCCGAGCAGGCGGACCGCGGTCACCGGGTCGAACAGGTCGCGGCGGAACTCCAGGAGGACCGTGAGATCCGGCCCGCCCTCGATCAGCTCCAGCGTGAGGTCGAACTTGGCCGCGCGCTCCGCCGTGGCCAGGCTGCCGAACGGCGCGAGCGTGAGACCCGCCAGCTTGCCCTCCTCGACCGGCGTGCCGTGCAGAAGGAACATCACCTGGAAGAGCGGCGTGCGCGCGAGGCTCCGCTCAGGCGCCAGCTCTTCGACCAGACGCTCGAACGGCAGGTCCTGGTGGGCGTAGGCGGAGAGCGCCGCCTCGCGCACCACGGCGAGCAGGCCGGCGAAGGTCGGCTCTCCCGCCGGCAGGTCCGGGATCTGGGCGCGCAGCGCCAGGGTGTTGGCGAAGAAGCCGATCAGCCCTTCGAGCTCGGGACGGCGGCGGTTGGCGACCGGCGTCCCCACCACCAGGTCGGTCTCGCCGGTCAGCCGGTGGAGCAGGGCGTAGAAGGCCGCGAGGAAGGTCATGAACGGCGTCGCGCCGCCCTGCCGTCCCACCGCCCGCAAGGCCTCGGCGTGTTCCGTGGGGAGCGCCGAGGCGGCCACGCCGCCACGGCCGCTCGCCCACGCCGGGCGCGGCCGGTCGGACGGCAGGTCCAGGACGGCGGGAGCGCCGGCCAGCGCGCCGCGCCAGAAGGCGAGCTGGGTTTCGAGCTCCGCTCCGCACAGGCTCTCGCGCTGCCAGAGGACGAAATCGGCGTACTGCACCGGCAGCGGCGGGAGGGGCGACGGCAGGCCGGCGGCAAAAGCCGGATAGAGCGCCGCCAGCTCGCGCACCAGCAGGTCGGTCGACCAGCCGTCGCCCACCATGTGATGCATAGTGAAGAGAGCGACGTGGCGCGCGGCGTCCAGGCGCAGCAGCGCGGCGCGCAGCAGCGGCCCGCGCGCCAGGTCGAACGGACGCATCGCCTCCTCGGCGGCGAGCCGCAGGGCCTCGGCCTCGCGCGCCTCCTCCTCGAGGCCCGCCAGGTCGATACCGGGAAGCGGCAGCGGGGCCGGCGGGGCGATCCGCTGCACCGGCTCTTCGTCGGAATCGTCCGCAAGCCCGAAGGTCGTCCGCAGCGCCTCGTGCCGCTTCACCACTTCCTCCAGGCTGGCGGCGAAGGCCGAGCGGTCGAGCGGGCCGGTGAGCAGGACCGCGGCCGGCAGGTTGTAGGCCGGGTTCCCCGGCTCGAGCTGGTCGAGGAACCAGAGCCGCCGCTGCGCGAAGGAGAGCGGCAGGGTCGCGCCGGCGGCCCGCCGCGCGACTGGTCCCCAGACGCCGGCTCCTTCCCCTTGGCGCGCCGCGAGGGCCGCCGCGAGCTCCGCGGCGGTCGGCGACTCGAATATGCTCCGTAGCGTCAGCTCCGCACCCAGCTCCTGGTTCAGGCGCGCCACCAGATGGGCGGCCAGGAGCGAGTCGCCCCCGAGATCGAAGAAGCCGTCGTGGAGGCCCACCGCCTCCACGCGGAGCAGCTCGCCCAGGATCTCCACCAGACGCCTCTCGGTCGCGTCGCGCGGCGGCGCGTAGGGGACGTGGAGACTCGGTCGGACATGCCGCCGGACGGGCGCCGCGGCCATCGCGGCAGACGCCGGGACCGGTGCCTCGACCGGACGCGCGACCGCAGGCGGCACGGCCGGCTCGGTACGCGGCTCGATCCAGTAGCGCCGGCGCTCGAAAGGGTAGGTCGGCAGCGGCACGCGGCGCCGCGGCTGATCCGCCCAGAACGCGGGCCAGTCGGGGCGCAGGCCGGTGAGCCAGAGCCTCCCCACGGTCTGGAGCAGGAAGGCGAGGTCGTCCGTGCGCTCGAAGGCGTGGCGCAGGGTCGGCAGCGCCACCGGATCGGCCGTCGAGGACTGTTGCAGCGCCCAGGAGCTCAGCGTCTGGCCCGGCCCGACCTCGACCAGCACCCGCCCGGGCTCGCGCCACAGCTCGCTCACCGCGTCCGCGAACCGCACCGTGCCGCGCAGGTGCTCCGCCCAGTAGGCGGGGTCCGTCGCCTGCCCGGCGGTGATCCAGTGACCGGTGACGTTGGAAAGATAGGGGATCTCCGGCGGATGCAGCTCGATCCCCTCGAAGAGCGCCAGGAAGCGCTCCACCGCCGGCTCCATCAGGGCCGAATGGAAGGCGTGAGACGTCTGCAACCGGCGGCAGACGTGGCCCGCAGCGGTCAGCCGCTCCTCGGCCGCGGCCACCGCTTCCTCCGTCCCCGCAAGCACAGTCAGCTCCGGCCCGGCGACCGCGGCGAGCGAAAGACCCTCGGCGAGCCAGGAAGCGACCGCCTCCTCGCCCAGCGGCACCGCGAGCATCGCTCCG
>JBDSHF010000034.1:0-6046 GCA_039918595.1 Thermoanaerobaculia bacterium | reverse complement strand
GGTCCAGGGAACGGGGTACGCTGGGGCACGCGAGACCCTACCAGATCGCCGGTAGCCCATCAACCGCGCGCTATCCCATCAAAAGATGGTACTCGCGTGCCGTGTCCTCCCCGGGGGCCTGCCCCAGATCTTCCAGGAGGACCCGGCAGACGTGGTCGTACTGGCGCCGCACGAGGTCGCGCCGCCCCTGCCCGGCGTAGAGGCGCATGACTTCGACGTGGATACGCTCCTGGTAGGGGTCCTCCATCAGATAGGAGCGGTAGGCGTCCATCGCCTCCTCGCTGCGCCCCAGGCGTACGTAGAGGTCGCCCAGATCGCGCAGCAGCTCCAGGTAGCGGCGCTGATAGGTATCCCGGCGGGAGGTGACCCAGCCTTCGTAGTACCCCTGGAGGAAAGGACCGCGGTAGAGCTTCCAGGTCCGCAGCCAGATGACGGCGGCGGCCTCGGGATCGCCGCGGCCGGCCAGCTCTTTCCCCTCGTCCGCGAGCCGCATGAACTCGAGGGTATCGATCTCCCAGCCGACCTCCGGGTTCAGCCGGTAGATGCCGTTGCGGAACAGGAGAGGGGCCGGCCGGTCCTTCCCCCGGTTCCCCCCCTCCAGGGCCCGGCGGAGGTGGCTGAGCGTGGGGTGGAAGTTGCGCTCGATCGTACGCTCCCCTTCGATCGGCCAGACGGCCTCGATCACCTCCTCGCGCCCGGCCTGGAGCCCGGGGGAGGAGGCGAGGAAGGCGAGCACCTGGAAGGAGCGCCGGAGCCGCCAGTCGAGATCGCGCTCCCCCTCCTCGTCCCGCTGCCGGGCGATGGGACTGCCCAGAAGACCCAGGACGTAGACCAGCGGAGGAGCGTCGGCGGAGCCCCTCTCCTCCACTGGCGGCCGCGAGACGACAGGCGGCCGCGCAGGACGACGGCGGCGGCGCTCGCGGTCGAGCGCGGCGGCGAGCAGCCGCGGCAGACAGTCCCGTTCCGGCCCTTCGATCCACAAGCCGCGGTCGTCGAGAATCCGCCAGGCGTCCTCCCCGGAGCCGCCCAGGGCGGGCCGGACATCCGGAGCGTCGAGGACGATCTCGCGCTCCTCCGCCGGGAAGGCGTCGAGCACCTCGTGGCGCAGGAAGAGACGCACGGACGCGATCTCCAGGATCTCCTCGGCGCCGCCGTCGAGGCCCGTGCCCCCGGTGGCCTCGATCGCCAGCCGCAGCGGCCGGTACCAGCCGTCGGTCGCCGCCAGGAGCGAACGGACCGCCTGCGGCGAGGGGATGTCGCCGGTCAGCAGGTTCCAGAGCGCTGCGATCTCGCGCTCGTCCAGCAGCAGCTCCTGAGGCGGAACGATGCCGCGCAGGAGGGCGCCCGGACCGTGGCGCCCCTGGGTCGCGAACACCAGCTTCTGCCCCGGGCGCAGCCAGCGCTCGGCCTCGGAGATCCGCTCGGCGGCGGGCCCGCCGCCGGCTACCAGCCAGGGGACACCGACCTCGTGCGCCGCTTCGAGCGCCGCCGCCAGGCTCTCCTCGTTCGCCACCGCCGCCAGCGGCAGGGCCACGGCGCGCTGGCCGTACTTCGCGAGCAACGCCTCGAGCACGGCCGTCCGGCCGCTCCCTGGCCAGCCCCAGAGCTGCACGAGCGGAGTATCCAGCGATTCGATCCTGGCGATCAGACGGGCGATCTGGGGGAAATGGACGAGATCAGACATGTTGACTGACATCCATCACGGCACCCGAGAATCACAGCACCCGAAGCCATCCGGCACCGGGCAGGCTACCGCGGCCTCCCGATCAGCGGGAGCCTGCCCGGGACGCGGGGAGCTCGTCCGTCAGTCCGGAGGCCAGCATCTCGCGCGACAGGGCGGCGAGGCACCGCGTGGTGATCTTGCCGATGCTCGACTCCCGGTAGCCGAGCAGCCGCGCCACCTCGGGCGGCTCGTAACCCAGCCGGAACCGCAGCCGGAGCACCGAGCGGCACCGGGTGGGGAGCCTCTGGATCAGGCTCTCCAGGTCGCAGAGGAGGTCCGTCCGCTCCTGTGAGGGGGCGATCGGCTCCGACAGCCACTCCAGGATCGCCGAGTCGACGGCGGAGTAGATCCGCCGCCGGTGCGTGCGCCAGTACATCAGGCAGTGCCGCCGCACCGTGCCGAACAGCCAGCTCTCGGGGTCGCGCACCCGCTCCCACTGATAGAGCAGGGCGAGCAGAGCCTGCTGGAGCACGTCCTCGGCGTCGTCGCCCGGAATGCGGTAGACCGCCAGGAGGCGCTTGAGCCTCGGCTCCACCGCCTTCAGGAAATCCTCGAAAGAGGCTTCGTTCTCGGTGGGTTCCGGAGTAAGCATCCAGGCCAGAAGGGGTCGCGAAAAGGGGTCGATGACGACCTGAAATTAACACCCTTTCTCAAGAACTGTCTAGCTTATAGCTGTCCTGAAATCAAAGACTTCCAGAAACACCAGTGCGTAGAAAATCGCGCACTTGCTGCATATCTTCCCAGGTGGGGCGCTTCAGGGCCGGATTGCGCAGCAGAGCGGCGGGATGGTAGGTGACCATGGTCGGAATCCCCTGGACCTGGAACCACTGGCCGCGCATGCGTCCGATCGGCGCGTCGTTGCCGACGTCGTTGCCGAGCAGAGTCAGCGCCGCGACCCGCCCGAGGGCGACGAGGATCCTGGGACGGACGAGGGCGATCTGCTTGTCGAGATAGCCCCGGCAGGCGGCGACCTCGTCCGGCTGGGGGTCGCGGTTGCCCGGCGGGCGGCACTTCACGACGTTGGCGATGTAGACCTCCTCGCGCGTCCGCTCGATCGCCTGGATGATCTTGGTCAGGAGCTCGCCGGCCGCGCCCACGAAGGGGAGCCCCTGGCGGTCCTCGTCGGCTCCCGGCCCCTCGCCGACGAACATCAGCTCGGCGTCTGGATTGCCCGAGCCGAACACGACCTTGATCCGCCCCTCGGCGAGACGGCAGCGGGTGCACCCCGCCGCCACCCCGGCGAGAGCGGCCAGCTCGGCGATCCGCGGCGCGGCCTCGCCGTCGACGGCGACCGGCGCCACGGATGCTGGCGCTACCGGTGCCGCGGGCGCCACCGATGCGGAGACTGGAACGGGCGCGGACCGCGCGGCGCCGCGGGAGGGAGGATTCAGGTAGAGATCGCCGTACCCCATCTCGCCCAGATAGGCGAGGAGGTCAGAGAGGGCTGGCCGCGGATAGGTGCTCACTGTTGGAAAGTGTAGCCGCGAACAGGTCGAAGAGCGAGGCCGCGAGCTCACCCTTGGGCCGGCGGGCGAGGAAGACCGGCTCCCCCTCCCGGCGGTAGACGGTCACCTCGTTGTCGCCGCTGCCGAAGGCGATGTCCGAGCGGGAGACGTCGTTGGCGACCAGGAAATCCGCCCCCTTGCGCTCCAGCTTGGCGCGGGCGTTGCGCTCGAGGTCGTGGGTCTCGGCCGCGAAGCCCACCAGGACGGCACCGGGCGCCACGGCGCGCAGACCGGCGAGGATGTCCGGATTCTCCACCAGCTCGATCGCCGGCAACCCCTGCTCTTTCTTGATCTTGCGGTCCGTCGTCCGGCTCGGCCGGTAGTCCGCCACCGCCGCCGCCATCACGATCAGGCCGGCCGACGGCGCGTGCTCGTGGACGGCCTCCTGCATCTCCCGCGCGGTGACGACGTCGACGCGGGTGACGCCCGGCGGAGTCGGCAGCGCGACCGGTCCCGCCACCAGGATCGTCCGCGCCCCCCTCCGGGCCGCCTCGGCGGCGAGCGCGAAGCCCATCTTGCCGCTCGAACGGTTGCCCAGGAAACGGACGGGATCGACCGGCTCGTGGGTGGGACCGGCGGTGACCAGCACCGTCCGCCCGGCGAACGGCCCGGCGCCGGCGGCGGCCTCGATCGCCCGCGCGATCTCCTCCGGCTCGGCCATCCGCCCCATGCCCACCTCCCCCGAGGCGAGCACCCCCTCGACCGGTCCGGCGAACCAGACACCGCGCCGCTTCAGCGCCTCGGCGTGCTGGCGGGTCGGCTCAGCCTCCCACATCACGGAATGCATGGCCGGCGCGACCACCACCGGACCGGCGAAGGCGAGAGCGGTCGTGGTCAGGAAGTCGTCGCCGAGCCCAAGGGCCAGCCGGGCGAGGGTGTGGGTGGTCGCCGGAGCCACGCACAGCACCTCGGCCCAGGCCGCGGCGGTGATGTGCGCCTCCTCGCCCGAGCCGGTGGCGGCGAGGTACTCCTCCTGATAGACGCGATGGCCGGAGAGCACCTCGAGCGTCAGCGGCGTCACGAACGAAACCGCGCTCCGGGTGAGAGCGCAACGCACCTCGTGGCCGCGCGAGCGCAGCCGGCGCACCAGCTCCGCCGACTTGTAGGCCGCGATGCCACCGCTGACGCCGAGCAGGACTCGCAGGGAGCGGCTCATGTCCGGTTGAGAGCTAGTGCACCTCGGCAGGCTGCGGCTGCTCCTCGGCGGCCGGGGCCTCGGACTCCTCAACGGGCTGCGGCGCCGGGCCGTAGCCCCACTCGATCAACTGGTGATCGACCTCTTCCAGCGCCACCCGGGTGGGCTTGCGCTTCCCCGCCTCGACCTTGGGACGGGCGCCCCGCATGAGCTGCTCGGCGCGGCCGGCGGACACGAGAACACGACGGAACTTGCTGTCCATTATCGGGCCTTTTTCATCCATGGAAACGTTCTCCTTGGCGGCGTTCCGGATCGCCGCCGGTTCAATCAATCTTATTCGATCGGAGGGGAATGCTCCGGTCCTGGAAGTCGTGAAGAATCTCCTGGACTCTGGTCTTCATGCGCTCCCGCCGGTGGCGCTTCTCCAGGATGATGGCTGCCAGCACCTCGCTGGCCCGGCGGGCATCATCGTTGATGATAACATATTGATACTGATCGTAACGTTTGATTTCCGTCAAAGAGACGGCGAGGCGCCTGGAGATCGTCGGATCGTCGTCGAGGCCGCGGCTGCGGAGCCGCCGCTCCAGGTCCTGGTAGCTCGGCGGCAGGACGAAGATGCCGTGCGCCTCCCGGCAGCGCGCCATCACCTGCTCGGCCCCCTGGACGTCGATGTCGAGCAGGACGTCGATCCCCCGCTCCAGGCGCGGGAACACCTCCTCGCGGGAGGTGCCGTAGAAGTTATCGTGCACCTTCGCCCATTCCAGGAAGGCGTCGGCCTGGACCATGGCTTCGAACGCGGCACGATCGACGAAGTGGTAGTCCCGGCCGTCGATCTCCCCCTGGCGCGGCTTGCGGGTGGAGTGGCTCACCGAGAAGGCCAGCCCGCCGAGGTCGGCGAAGCCCCCCGCCACCAGACTCTGGATGAGGGTCGTCTTGCCCGCGCCCGAAGGTGCGGAAAGGATAAACAGCTCGCCAAGTGGCATAGATTCGCTCAAAAAGTGCAGAAGGAGGGTACGACGGGCGGTATCGTATCACTTACTCCACGTTCTGCACCTGCTCGCGGATCTGCTCGCAGAGAACTTTGGCGTCGAGCACGGCGCGGGTCATCTCGGCGTTGCGGCACTTGGCGCCGAGCGTGTTGAGCTCGCGAAAGACCTCCTGGGTCAGGAAGTCGAGGCGCTTGCCGCCGGCGGTCTTCTCGCGCATCACGGCGCGGAAATGCTCGACGTGCGAGCGCAGGCGGTCGATCTCCTCGCTGACGTCGCAGCGATCGACCAGCAGGGCCACCTCCTGGGCGACTCGCGCCTCGTCGAGGGGCTGGCTGCCGAGCAGCTCGGCGAGGCGCCGCTTGAGGGTCGCCGCCATCTCCTCGCGCACCGGGCCGCGCAGGGCGTCGAGCCGCTGGACGGTCTCCTCCACTCCGTGGAGCTTCTCCTCCATGGCGGCGACGAGGCTCCCCCCTTCCTTCTCGCGGCTGGCGACGAGCTGGGTCACGGCCCCGCGGGCCACCCCGAGCAGCAGCTCCTCGTCCTCCGGCGTCCACTCCTCGTTCCCGAGCTCCACCCGGAACGCCTCGGGGAGCCGCATCAGATCCCCGGCCGAGAGGCCGCGGTCGATGAGCCCGGCGTCCACGAGTTGGTGAACCGCCACGTGCGCCTCCCGGATCACTCCCATGTTGACCTG
>JBDSHF010000033.1:0-35552 GCA_039918595.1 Thermoanaerobaculia bacterium | reverse complement strand
CGGCGGTGAGCAAATACCGCCGGATTCTTCTCAAGGTCTCCGGCGAGGCCCTGATGGGCTCGCAGCCGTTCGGCATCGACGAGGCGGTGGTCGCCGCCATCGCCGACGAGATCCGCGACGTCCACAATCTCAAGGTCGAGGTGGCGGTCGTGGTCGGCGGCGGCAACATCATCCGCGGCCTCGCCGCCAGCCACCGCGGCATCGACCGCGTGACCGGCGATTACATGGGCATGCTCGCCACGGTGATCAACGCCCTCGCCCTCCAGGACGCCCTGGAGAAGCGGGGCGTGCCCACCCGCGTGCAGACGGCGATCGACATCCGCGAGGTCGCCGAGCCGTTCATCCGCCGACGCGCCCTGCGCCACCTGGAGAAGGGGCGCGCGGTCATCTTCGCCGCCGGCACCGGCAACCCGTACTTCACGACCGACAGCGCGGCGGCCTTGCGCGCCAACGAGATCCACGCCGACATCCTGCTCAAGGCGACCAAGGTGGACGGCCTCTACACCGCCGATCCCGAGACGGACCCGACGGCGGTGATGCTCCCCGAGGTGACCTACCAGGAGGTGCTGGAGAAGGATCTCAAGGTCATGGACACCGCGGCGATCAGCCTCTGCCGCGACAACGGCATCCCGATCGCCATTTTCGACCTGATGACCGCTGGTAACATTCGCCGGGTCGTCTGCGGCGAGCGGATCGGCTCGATCGTGCACGCCGCCTGAACGCAGGAGGGATCATGAAAGACCTGTTCAAGGAAGTCGAAACCCACATGAAGCTCGCGCTGGACCACTTCCATCACGAGCTGAAGCACTTGCGGACCGGGCGCGCCTCGCTCTCGCTGCTGGAGGGGATCACCGTCGACTACTACGGCAGCCAGGTGCCGCTCAACCAGGTCGCCAACCTGTCGGTGGCGGACGCGTCGATGATCGTGGCGCAGCCGTTCGACCCCAAGCAGAGCTCGGCGATCGAGCGCGCCATCATGAAGTCCGACCTGGGGCTGAACCCGGCGTCAGACGGCAAGGTGATCCGCATCCCGGTGCCGCCGCTGACCGAGGACCGCCGCAAGGAGATCGCCAAGAAGGCCCACGATCTCGCCGAGCACGCGCGGACCGGCGTCCGCCAGGCGCGCCGCGAGGGCAACGACAAGCTCAAGAAGATGGAGAAGGACAAGGCGATCAGCCAGGACGACGAGCGCCGCGGCATGGACGAGGTCCAGAAGCTCCACGACCGCTACATCGGTGAGATCGCGACCGGCCTGCAGAAGAAAGAGCAGCAGATCATGGAGGTCTGACCTCCATGTTTCTCTACGGCTACCACCCGGTCCGCGAAGCCCTGCGCCACCGTCCGCACGATGTGGCGCGGGTGCTGGTGAGCGCGGCGCGCGCGGGCAAGCGGCGCGAGGAGATCCAGGATGCCTGCCAGCGGCACCGGGTGCCGTTCCTGGTGGTGCCGGAGCGCGCGCTCGCCGAGATCGCCGGCGCGGCCCACAACGGCATGGCGGCCGAGGTGCGGGCGGGCGCGGCGGAGCCGGAGCCCGCGGCCGGAGCGGACCCGGGGCTGATCGTGATGCTCGAGGACGTCCAGGACCCGCGCAACCTCGGGGCCCTGCTCCGCGTCTGCGAGGGGGCGGGAGCCGGCCGGGTGCTGATCCGCGACCGCGGCTCGGCGCCGGTCTCGCCGACGGTCGCCAAGACCTCGGCGGGGGCGACCGAATGGCTGGAGATCGAGCGCATCACCAACACGGCGAACGAGATCGAGCGGTTCAAGGCAGAGGGCTTCTGGGTCTACGGCACCGACCCGGAAGGCGATCCGCCCTGGGAGGTCGATCTCTCCGGCAAGGTCGTCCTCTGTTTCGGCGGCGAGGAGAAGGGGTTGCGCGCCCGTACCCGACAGCTTTGCGACCGCATGATCGGCCTGCCCATGCGCGGCCGGGTCGGCTCGCTCAACATCGCCACCTCGGCGGCGGCCGTGCTCTATGAGGCCGTGCGGCAGCGGAGCTCTTCCCAGACCTGAAAAATGTAAGCAATCCATCGGTGGCTGTATTCACCCTTCCGGTTTCCCTTTTACCCGCGAATCGTGGTAACAAGTTGGAATCTGAAACGCCCAATACGGGTAAAGGAGGGGAATCATGACCAAGCAGAGATTTTCTGTTGGCGTCCTGGCTCTGGTGATGGGTGTGCTGTGTCTGCCGGCTCATGGAGCGGAGGTCGCCCGGGTTCAGGTCACGCCGTCACAGGTGCAGTGGGAGCCCCAGGTGAGCTACGAGCGCCTGGTGCTGACCGTCTCGATGCCGGGAGGCAGTGTGGTGCGCCGGGAGTTCGCGGCGGGGGAGGCGCCGGTCTTCGCGCTGTCCAAGGGAGGGAGCGACGGCGCCTACGTCTACGAGCTGCGGGTCGTCTCTTCGATCGATCCGGAGGTCCGGAAGGCCCTCGCGGCCTCGCGCGAGCCGGGCGGCGCGGCGGCGGTCGAGCGGCTCAGGAAGGCCGGCCGGCTGCCGGCGGGCGAGCTGGTGCAGTCCGGTTTCTTCACGGTAGCGGGCGGCGCCCTAGTCTCCCCGGAAGCGCGGGAGGAGCGGAGCGCGCCCGTGAAGAAGAGCGGCGCGGACCTGCCGGTGAAGGACCAGGTGATCGCGGACGACCTGATCGTCCAGGGGAGCGCCTGCGTCGGGCTCGACTGCGTGAACAACGAGAGCTTCGGGTTCGACACCATCCGGCTCAAGGAGAACAACACCCGGATCAAGTTCGACGACACCAGCACGGGCAGCTTCCCGGCCAACGACTGGCAGCTCACCGCCAACGACTCGGCCAGCGGCGGCGCCAGCAAGTTCTCGATCGAGGACGTCACCGGTTCCAAGGTGCCGTTCACGGTCACCGCCGGCGCGGCGACCAACTCGATCTTCGTCGACTCCACAGGCCGGCTGGGCCTGCGCACGGCCACCCCGGTGCTCGACATCCATGTCAGCACCAGCAACACGCCGGCGATGCGGCTGGAGCAGAACAACTCGGGCGGCTTCACGGCCCAGACCTGGGACATCGCCGGCAATGAGGCGAACTTCTTCGTCCGCGACGTCACGGGCGGCTCGCGTCTCCCCTTCCGCATCCGGCCGGGCGCGCCGACGAGCAGCATCGACATCAACGCCTCCGGCAACGTGGGCATCGGTACGGCGTCGCCGTCGAACAAGCTCCACGTTTCCGGCAGCGACGGCACGACCAAGGCCCTGATCCAGGAGAGCAGCGCCACCACCACCCCGCGCGAGATGCTGGAGATTCGCAACAATGGCGGCTCGATCCTGATCGTCGAGGACACCAGCGTTCCGGAACGCTGGAGCTTCGGCACCTCGGGCTCGAACTTCGTCTTCGACAACCAGGCCAACGCCGGGGTAGAGGCGAACCTCACCAACACGGGCAACATGACCATCGCGGGGACGCTGACGCAGAATTCGGACCGCACCACGAAGACGGACATCCTCGGGGTGCAACCGGAAGAGGTTCTGGCCAAGGTGGACAAGCTCCCCATCTCGACCTGGCATTACAAGGGGGACGCGGCGACGGTCCAGCATCTGGGCCCGATGGCGCAGGATTTCGCCGCCGCCTTCGGCCTCGGGCCTGACGACCGGCACATCGCGCCGCTCGACGCCGCCGGCGTCAGCCTCGCCGCCATCCAGGCGCTTAACCGCAAGGTCACCGAGAAGCAGGCCGCGATCGAGGACCTGGCCCGGCGCAACGCCGATCTCGAGAAGCGGCTCGCCGATCTCGAGACGCTGGTGGCGAAGCTCGCCCCGGCCGTACAGAAGTAGCAGGACCAGGACGCCGGCCCCACGGGCCGGCGTCAGCTTTCGCCGTACCCTTCCTTCCCGGATGATCTGCCCCCAGTGCCAGTTCGCGCCTTCGGCGATCTAAACCTTTTGCAGTACGACCGCGCGCCCGGTGTCTGGGGCGGCGCGCTCCTGCTGCGCCAGTGGCGCGAGCTGCAAGCCGGCCGCGAGGGGTGAGATCCTTAAAGGCGCAACTCCCATGCGGGTCGTTGCGTTTTGTCGCGACACGCAATAACACCGAAGAACATGCAGTTTCTCATCGGCCTCTGTTTTCATTCCTGAATGCACGCTCTTCAAGATCGCTCCGGAATCGGCTACGATACGTCTCCGTTGCTTTTCCTTCCTCTTTTCAACCGAGCCGAGGTCCAGGGCGCATGAGTGATGTCGTCCAGAAGTTCTGGGGTTTCTGTCATACGCTGCGCCATGACGGCATCGATTATGGCGACTACATCGAACAGATCACATATCTGCTCTTCCTCAAGATGGCGGACGAGCGGGCGATCGATCTCAGCCGGATGGGCGTGCCGCAGGATGCCGTCGCGGCGATCGACTGCTCCTGGCCGGCGCTGGCGAGCGAGCAGGGCGAGGCGCTGACGCGGCACTACAACGGCGTGCTGCGAACCTTGGGCAGGCAGCCGGGTCTGCTCGGCGACATCTTCACCGGCGCCGCGTCGCGCTTCAACAACCCGGCGAACCTGAAGCGTCTGATCCATCTGATCGATGAGACGAAGTGGACCACGATGGAAGTGGATCTCAAGGCCGCGGTCTTCGAAGGGCTGCTCGAAAAGGCGGCGAGCGAAGGCAAGAAGGGAGCCGGGCAGTACTTCACGCCACGGCGGCTGATCCAATCGATCGTGCGTTGCGTGCGGCCCGATCCGCGCGACTGTCCGGAGCTCGCGATCTGCGATCCGGCGTGCGGCACCGCGGGCTTCCTGGTCGTAGCGTATGAATGGTTGCTGGCCGAGGCGCGCGAGGACGACGCGGAGCCGGAGCTCGCGCGGCGGGTGCGCCGCGGCACCTACTTCGGCGAGGAGCTGGTGCCGCGCCCGCGGCGCCTGGCGCTGATGAATCTCTTCCTGCACGGCCTGGAGCCGGAGATCAAGCTCGGCGATTCGATCTACGAGCAGCCCGGGGACCGGCGCTTCGACGTGGTCCTGACCAATCCCCCTTTCGGCAACAAGGGGGCGAATCAGGTGCCGGCGCGGGACGACCTGACGATCAGGACCTCGAACAAGCAGCTCAATTTCCTGCAGCACGTCATCACGCTGCTGAAAGCCGGCGGCCGCGCCGCGGTGATCGTGCCCGACAACTGCCTGTTCGCCGACCAGGCCGGCGAGGTGTTCAAGGTGCTCACCCAGGAGTGCGATCTCCACACGGTGCTGCGCCTGCCCAACGGCACGTTCACCCCGTACAGCGCCGGCACCAAGACCAACGTCGTCTTCTTCACCAAGGGAGCGCCGACGGAGACGGTCTGGGTCTACGACGCGCGCACCAACGTGCCGCGGATCACCAAAAAGGACCGCCCGCTGACCCATGCCCACCTCGCCGCCTTCGAGGCCTGCTACGGGCTCGATCCCAACGGCCGCTCCCGGCGCTCGGCCGGCGACTCGCGGGAGGACCGCTGGCGCTCGTTCTCGGTCGCCGAGGTCAGGGCCCGCGACTTCAAGATCGACGGCCTGAAATGGCTCAAGGAGGAGTCGCTCGACGACGAGCTGCCGGAGCCCGAGGAGCTGGCGGCGGAAGCGATCGCGGAGCTGGAGAGCGCGGTGGCCGACCTCGCGTCGGTGATCGAGCTGCTGACGAGCGACGCCGAGCCGCAGCGGCCGCGCGTCGTCCAGGGAGGCTCATGACGAGCGCCGTCTCCGATTGGGAGATCGGACGCCGCGAAGGGGAGCTGCCGGAAGGTTGGGCCGAGGCGACGCTCGAGGAGGTCGTCGTCCACAAGCTCGGCGGCGAGTGGGGCAAGGATCCGCGCGAGGTGGCGGAGAGCCCGGAGATGGTGCGGGTGCGGGTGATCCGCGGCACCGAATTCCGCAACTGGGAGCGCGACAAGGGCACGACGGCGGAGGAGCGGGTGATCAAGCGCAAGAGCCTCGCCCGCCGGCAGCTCGCGGTGGGGGACCTGGTGGTCGAGGTCTCGGGGGGCGGCGCCACCCAGCCGGTGGGGCGGACGCTGCTGATCGACGCCGAGGTGGTCCGGCGCGCGGGGGGCGCGCCGCTGATCTGCTCCAACTTCTGCCGCCAGATCCGCATCCACCGCGAGGTCGATCCCGCGTTCGTCCATCTGGCGCTCTCCTATCACTATCTCTGCGGCAGCTTCGACGAGCACCAGACGCAGACGACGAACCTCCGCAACCTCGATTTCGACAGCTTCCTCTCCGGCATCGTCCTGCCTCTGCCGCCGCTGGCGGAGCAGCGGCGGATCGTCGAGAAGACGCGGGAGCTGATGGCGCCGCTGCGGCGGGCTCGCGAGGGGTTCGCCAAGCTGCCGGAGATCCTCCGCCGCTTCCGCCAGTCCGTGCTCTCCGACGCCTACTCGGGAAGGCTGACCGAGGACTGGCGCGAGCGGCGCGGCGCCTACGAGCCACTCGGCCCCCGGCTGGCGCGCGCGTTCGCCGCCCGTTGCGAGGCCTACGAGATGGCGCGCTGCGAGGCCGAGGCGTTCGAGCGCCGGGCGCCGCGGCGGCCGAAGAACCTGGCCGCCACCGAGTGGGAGGCGCCGGAGCCGCTGGACGCTCCGCAGGTGCCGGCGGAGTGGAGCCTGGTGGCGCTGCAGGACGTCATCCATCGCGCCCAGTACGGCCTCTCGATGAAGGCGGACGGGGAGGCGCGGACCGGCGTCGCGATGCTCCGCATGGCCAACATCCGAGACGGCAGGATGGACTCCACCGAGCTCAAGTACGTCGATCGCCAGGGGATCGACGTCCCGGGATTCACGGTGCGGCACGGGGACATCCTCTTCAACCGCACCAACAGCGCCGAGCTGGTGGGCAAGGCCGCGGTCTTCGACCTCGACCTCGAGGCGGTCTTCGCCTCCTACGTGGTGCGCATCGAGTGCGACGAGCAACTGGTCTCCAGCCGCTACGTCTGCGGCTGGATCAACTCCCCCTGGGGGCGCCGTTGGGCGCGCACGGTGCGCACCGACTGCAGCAACCAGTCGAACATCAACGTCTCGCGTTTGCAGCGGATGCCGCTGCCGGTGCCGCCGCTGGTCGAGCAGCGGGAGATCGTGCGGCGTGTCGAGGAGCTCTTCGCCTTCGCCGACGCGATCGAGCGGCGGGTGGCGGCGGCGGAGGAGCGGACCGAGCGGCTGCGGCGGACGATTCTGGCCCGCGCCATGCGCGGCGAGCTGGTGCCGACCGAGGCGGAGCTCGCGGGCGGTGAAGGGGGTGGCTTCGAGCCCGCCTCGGACCTGCTCGACCGGATCGGGGCCGAGCGCCTCGCCGCCGAGGAGGTCGGAGCGGAGACCGTGGCGATGAGCCCGGAGGAGGCGGTCTCGGAGCGCATCCTCGCCGCCGTCCGCCAGGTCTGCTGGGGAGCCGGGGAGATGAGCCGTGAGGAGCTGATCCGGCGGGTGGCCGGACGGCTGGGCAGCCCGCGGTTCGGCAAGAGCGTCCGCGCCCGGCTCGAGCGTCACGTCGAGGTGGCGCTCCAGCGGCGGATCGTCGC
Source organism: Thermoanaerobaculia bacterium (assembly GCA_039918595.1). GTDB lineage: Bacteria > Acidobacteriota > Thermoanaerobaculia > Multivoradales > UBA5704 > DATARR01. Next base: position 28,072 of record JBDSHF010000033.1, on the reverse strand, counting down.
CCGCAAGGGGGATCTGCTCACCGGCGCGACGCCGACCTTCGGGCGCTACGACTACCGGTTCCTGCTGGCGACGGTCGCCGGGCTGGCGGCGCGGGGGGCCGAGCAGGAGAAGGACGAGATCGTCCGCGCCGTCGCCGCCTACCTGGGCTATGGCCAGGTGACCCCCGCGATCCGCGAGCGGATGGACCGCGTCTTCCTCTGGGCGGCGCAGGACGGGCAGTTGGAGATCCGCGAGGGGCGGGTAGTGATTCTCTAATTCTTCAGCCACTCAAATAAATCGTAATGCTCGCGGCTCATGCCGAGCCGCTCATAGACCTTCTGCGCGGCGGCGTTGCGCTTTTCCACGTACAGTCGGAGCCCCTTGAGGTCGGGGGATTCCTCGACCTGCCGCTTCACGCGCTCGTAGAGGGCGCGGTAGACCCCGCGGCCGCGCTCCTCGGGGATGACGTAGACCGACTGGATCCAGAGGATGATCCCATTGCGCCAGTCGCTCCACTCGTTGGTGGTGAGCAGTCCGCCGGCGATCCGGCCGCCGCGCTCGGCGATCCAGTAGGCCCCCTTGCCGGGATCGGCGAAGACGGCCCCGACGCCGCGGATCAGGATCTCGGGGTCGAGCTCCAGATCCTCGGTCTCGCGGGCCATCCGGAGCTGGAACTCGACGATCGCCGCGGCGTCCGCCGGCTCCGCCGGACGGATGAGCAGATCCGATTCAACCATCTGCCGATTTAATCATGGCAAGCAGACTCTCCTCCACTTCGGAGGGGAGGGCCTCGTCCGGCAACTGCCGCAGGGCGCGTACCCCGGCGGTGACCGCGCTCTCGAAATGACGGCATCCCGCGCACTCCTCCAGATGCTCGTCGAGCCGCTGCCCCCGGTCGCGGCTCAGCCGGCCGTCGAGGTGCTCGGTGAGGTCCGCGAGCACCTCGCCGCAGTGCAGGCCGGCGGCGACCCGTTCCTCCGCGTGAGCCCTTGCCGCGGCCGGCGGCGCCCAGCGGGCGAGCAGCCGCAAGCGAGCCCGGTGCAGGCGCGTGTGAACGGCGGCGTCGGCGAGGCCGGTGACCCGGGCGGTCTCGTCCACCGTGAAGTACTCGCGATCGCAGAGAGTGAGGATCTCCCGGTCGGCGGCGGGGAGCGCGGCGAAGGCGGCCTCCATATTATTCTGGCCCATATTCCGGCCCATATTCCGGCCGTCCTCTCCCACGAGTTCGTCCCCGGAGCTCCCCCAGCCCGCCGACCGCGCCAGCTCGCGCAGCGGGGTGAGATCGGCCTCGGCGGAGCGGGCGTTCCGCCGGCCGATCGCCTGGCGGGCGAGAGCGAGGAGCCAGGGGCGGGCGGAGGGCTCGTCGCGGTGGCGGTGCGCGGCGCGCCAAACGGCGCGGAAGGTCTCCTGGAGGATCTCCCCCGCCTCTTCGGCCCCGCCAGACACGGCGGCGCGCGCGAAGCGGTAAACCGCCGCCTGGTGCCGCCTGACGAGGCGGTCGAAGGAGGAGGGGTCCCCGGCCGCGATGCGGCCGATCAACGTCTCGTCGCTGACCCTGGAGTCGTCTGTGTCAACCATCTCCCGATCCCCGGAGTGGACGGGCGGTGAAAGATCTCAAACTGGTGAATGTCCAGATAGATCTTACACCCTGCCCCTCCCTCCGGGGGAGACGGCGGTTCAGATCAGACCACGATGCGCCCGTAGCGGGCGAGCAGGAGGGAGTAGGCGCCGAAGGCGATCAGGCCGATGGCGACCAGGGCGAGCAGAAGCGTGCCGTGCGGCTGCGCCGCCAGGGCCGCCAGCGCTCCGCCCAAGCCCCGGGCCTGGCTCGGATCGAACCGCAGGGCGGCCTGGATCAGGAACCAGCCGGTGACCAGGAAGACGGCACCGCGGGCGATCAGGCCCAGCTTGCCGGAGTTGATCGCCAGCTTGCGTTCCGTCTCGTCCATCTCCTGGAGGCGGAGCTCCTTGCGGAACTTCTCGGTCCAGCCGCGCCGGATCTGGTGCAGGCCGCCGACGATCACCCCGATCCCGACGGCGGCGACCAGCCAGCGCCCGAACGGCTGGCCCATCAGCTTCGCCGTCCATTCCTGGTAGGCGTGCCCCCCGGAGCCGGAGCGGCCGCCCTGGGCGATCCGCACGGCGGCCACGGCGAGACTGCCGTAGATCAGGCCGCTGCCCACCCGGCCCGCGCGGTGGGCCAGGCCCTTGATGCCGGACCCCTTGTGCTCGCGATCGAGAAAACCCTGGACGATCCGCCAGATCGCATAGCCGAACAGGCCGATGGCCATCAGCCAGAGGAGCGCCGTGCTCTGCTCGGCGACCTTCTGGAGGGCGCCGCGGGTGTCCGTGGCGTGGGAGCGGGCGCCGAAGGCCGTCTGCACGGCCAGGAGACCGACGATCGCGTAGACGGCCCCGCGGGAGGCGTAGCCGGCGCGGGCCATCTTCTCCATCCACGGGCTCTGGAGCGCGGCCTCGGCCGTGCTCTCCACCTGCCGGCCGGCCTGCGCCAAGGTGCTGCTGGATGCTCTAGCCATTCCTCGAGTCCTCCTTGGGAATGGCTAGAGCAAGGCGGGTGCCAGGTGCTACTTAAGATGGGTCTCGAACAGTTTGAAGATCCGGCGGTACTCATCGAGCCAGCTCGTCGGCTGGACGAAGCCGTGGTCCTCGACCGGGTAGATGGCGATCTCGAAGTTTTCCTTCTTGAGCTCGATCAGGCGCTGGACCAGCCGCACGTTGTCCTGGAAGAAGACGTTGGCGTCCTGCATCCCGTCGCAGATCAGCAGCGGCTTTTGCAGCCCCGCCGCGTACTCGATGGGCGAGCTCTTCTCGTAGGCCTCGGGGTCGATCTCCGGGCGGTTGAGGATGTTCGCGGTGTACTCCTCGTTGTAGTGCGCCCAGTCGGAGACCGGCCGCAGGGCGGCGCCGGCGGCGAAGAGGTCGGGCTGGCGGAACAGCGCCATGTAGGTGAGGAAGCCGCCGTAGGAGCCCCCCCAGACGCCGACGCGCGCGGGGTCGACGTTCCTGTGCTGGGCGATCCAGGCGACGCCGTTCTGGAGATCTTCCAGCTCCGGAGTCCCCATCTGGCGGTAGATCGCCGTGCGCCAGTCGCGGCCGTAGCCGGCCGAGGCGCGGTAGTCCATGTCGAGCACCACGTAGCCGTGGCGGGTCAGGAAGGTGCTGAACATGAACTCCCGGAAGTAGCTCGACCAGCCGTAGGTCACCTCCTGCAGGTAGCCGGCACCGTGGACGAAGACGGCCGCCGGATACTTGCGCGCCGGGTCGAAGTCCTTCGGCGTGTAGATCCGCGCGTAGATCGCCTCCGCCCCGTGCGTCGAGGGGACCGGCACGATCTCGGGAATCGTCCAGTCCTGGGCGAGAAAGAGCGGCGTCCGCGTCCGGGTGACCGGGCGCGCCTCGGCGCCGGGCCGGGCGGCCTGCGTGTAGACCTCGTCCGGCCGGGCGATCGAGGAGCCGAGAAACAGCATCTGGCTCTCGTCCGGCGACAGCACCCCATGGGTGAAGCCGCCGCCCATCCGCGTGAGCTGCTCGGCCCTGGCGTTCGCGACCTCGACGCGCCAGAGGTCGTACTTGCCCGGATGCTCCTGGTTGGCCGTGTAGTAGAGATACCGCCCGTCCCAGCTCAAGGCCGGCAGGGAAACCTCATATTTTTCATATTTCCCCTGCGGTGACAGCCGCCGGATCTCGCCGCCGCGGGTCGACAGGCGGTAGAGCTGCGAGGCGCCGCTCTCCTCGGAGAGGAACCAGAGGGTCTCGTTGTCGCGCAGCCAGCCGAGCTCGTTGAAGTTCCAGTTGATCCAGGCCGCGTCGGTCAGCCGGTGGCGGGAGGTGAGGGTGGCGCCGGCGGTGTCCCAGGTGGCGATCCAGCGGTCCTTGTTGTCGCGGGCGCGGAGCTCGAGGGCGAGCCGCCGGCCGTCGTCCGACCAGGAGAGCCCGGAAACCTCGAGCGCGCGCGGCGCGGGCTCCTTGGGCTTCTCCGCGGGCTTCTCTTTCGTCTCTTTCTTCTCGCCATCCTCCTTTTTGGCGGCCTTGCGGGCCTCCGCGGCCTCGCGCAACGCCTTCAGGGGATCCTCCTTGACTCCCGGCAGGACGGCCCAGTCGAGGTCGCGCCGCTCGTGATTTTTCAGGTCGAGCAGGAGGACGGACTGGGGGACCGGCTCCTCGGCGCCGACCTTGGAGTGCACGTCGCGGGTCTCGACGTTGCCGCTCTCGGTGACGTACTGCGGCATCTTCGACGGCTTGGACGCGCTCTCGTCCCGCTTCGGAGAGGTGACCACGGCGAGCCAGTCGCCGGAGGGGGAGAGGAAGAGGGTCTCGATCTTGACCTCCTTGCCCAGGTACCACGGCAGCGGTGCCCGGGCGGGGTCGGCCCGCCGCAGCGCCCGCTCCTCCTCGCGCTCGCGCTTCTCCTTCTCCTGCTTCTGGCGGATCACGTCGAAGAGGCGGGTCTGCTGTTCCTGGAGATAGGTCATCTCCTTCTTGTCGGCCGGGTCCTTGTCGAGCTTCAGCTCGGCGGGCTGGGAGAGCAGGCCGGACTCGACGTCGTAGACCAGGAGGTCGTCGCCGCGGCGGAACCAGACGCGCCGGCCGTCGGCCAGGAAGTGCGGCTCGCTCTCCTCCGCCTCCGTGCGCGTCACCTGCCGCACCTTGCCCGTCTCGAGGTCCTTGACGAAGATGTCACCCTCCCACGCGTAGACCTTGCGGGTCCGCTGGCGGTTGCGCTCGCCGGGGGCGTCCGCCCGGCCGCGTTCGGCGGGATCGATACGGATCGCCGAGCCGATGGCGCCGGTTGCCCCCCGCGAGACGTCGACGCGGAAGAGGTCCTTCTTCTGCTCTCCGATCCCCTCGCGCTGCCGCTCGTAGTAGATCGAGCGGCCGTCGTCCGACCAGTAGGGGTCCTCCGGCGGGTTCCCGATCCAGTCGGGATCGGCCATGATCTGCTCCAGCGTGAGCTCGGAGGCTTCAGGGGCGGCAGGGGTGGCGCCCGTGGAGATCGTGGGGACTGCCAGCAGGAGGCAGAGGCCCGCGGAGGCAAGACGGCTGCGATGGGTCGGCATCATTCGTGGGTTCCTCGAAAAAGCGTAAGGCTACAGCGAACCTGGGACAGGGGGGAAGCTCTTCGGATAGACTTCGGCCCCTATGGAGCTGGGGGAACTCAAGCTGACGCTGGTCAGCGACGGCGAATTTCGTCTCGACGGCGGCGCGATGTTCGGCGTCGTGCCCCGCACCCTCTGGGAGCAGGCGAAGCCGCCGGACTCCCTGAATCGCATCCGCATGGGCACCAACTGTCTGCTGGTCGAGCGCGGGGGCGAGCTCCTGCTGATCGACACCGGCATCGGCGACAAGCACGACGCGCGCTTCCAGGAGATCTACGCCATGGACCCCGCGGCCGAGCGGCTGCCGGAGGCGATCCGCCGCGCCGGCTACGAGCTGGGGGACGTCACCCACGTCCTGCTCTCCCACCTCCACTTCGACCATTGCGGCTGGAACACCCGCGAGCAGGGGGGGCGGATCGTGCCGACCTTCCCCAAGGCGCGGTACTGGCTGCAGCGTGGCGAGGTGGACCATGCCCGCTTTCCCAACGAGCGCGACCGCGCCAGCTATTTCCCGCCGAACTGGGAGCCGCTGTTCGAGGCCGGCGCCGTCGAGCTGTTCGGCGACGAGGCCGAGCCGATGCCGGGGGTGAAGGCGGTCCGCGCGCCCGGGCATAACGCCGACATGTGTATCGTTCTCCTGGATGGCGGAGACGCTGGCGGGGACGACCGGCGGGCGGTCTACTGGGCCGACCTGGTGCCGACCTCGGCCCACGTCCCCTACCCCTGGATCATGGGCTACGACCTGTATCCATTGACGACTCTCGAGAACAAGAAGCGCTGGTTGCCGCAAGCGGCGGCGGGGGACTGGCTCTGCATCTTCGAGCACGACCCGCAAGTCCCTTTCGGTCGCCTGGTGGAGGAGAAGCCCGGCCGTTTCCGGGCCGTCCCGGTCGAGCTTCCCGGGGCCCCTTCTTCCAATCCAAAATCCAAAATCTAAAATCCAAAATCAGATACGGGGAGATCCGATGGCGCGAGAAGAGTTCGATCTGATCATCATCGGCAGCGGCCCGGGCGGCTACGTCGCCGGAGTCCGCGCCGGCCAGTTGGGGATGAAAGTGGCGGTGGTGGAGCGCGATCCCAAGTTCGGCGGCACCTGCCTGCTGCGCGGCTGCATCCCCACCAAGGCGCTGCTGCACACGGCGTCCGTGCTCGACGAGATCCGCGAGGCCGGCAGCCTGGGCATCACCGTCGCCGCGCCGGTGCTCGACATCGTCAAGGCCCAGGAGCGCAAGCAGAAGGTGGTCGACAGCAACTCCAAGGGGGTCGAGTTCCTGTTCAAGAAGAACAAGGTGACCGGCATCCACGGGCTCGGCCGCGTCACCGGCCCCAACGAGGTCGAGATCGAGGGGCCGGACGGCGCCAAGACCACCTACGGCGCGAAGAACATCCTGATCGCCACCGGCTCGGTGCCGCGCGACGTGCCGATCGCGCCGACCGACGGCGAGCGCATCCTCAACTCCGATCACGTCCTCGAGCTCAAGCGCGTCCCGCAGTCGATCGCGGTGCTCGGTGCCGGCGCCGTGGGCACCGAGTTCGCCTCGATCTACACCTCGTTCGGCTCCAAGGTCACCCTGATCGAGATGCTCCCCCGCATCCTCCCGATCGAGGACGAGGAGGTCTCGGCCGAGCTGCAAAAAGCCCTGCGCAAGCGCGGCATCGACGTCATGACCGGCACCAAGATGCTCGGCGTCGACCGCACGGAGAACGGCGTCCGCCTGCGGCTGGAGGGGGGGAAGACAGACTCCGTCGAGGCCGAGCTGCTGCTGGTCGCCATCGGCCGCCGGCCGGTGACCGAGAACCTGAACCTCGAGGCGCTGGGCGTCAAGCTCGAGCGCGGCTACGTCCACGTCAACCCGACGATGCAGACCGCGGTGCCGAACATCTACGCCATCGGCGACGTGATCAATACCCCCTGGCTGGCGCACGTCGCCTCGGCCGAGGGGATCCTCGCCGTCGAGCACATGGCGGGCCTGCCGGTGAAACCGATCAACTACGACCGCGTCCCCTCCTGCACCTACTGCGACCCGGAGGTGGCGAGCGTCGGCCTCACCGAGGCCAAGGCGCGCGAGCGGGGGTATGACATCAAGGTCGGCAAGTTCCCCTTCACCGCCCTCGGCAAGGCCAAGGTGATTGGCAAGACCACCGGCTTCGTCAAGGTGATCCGCGAGACGAAATACGACGAGATCCTCGGCGTGCACATCATCGGCGCCCACGCCACCGACCTGATCGCCGAGGCCTGCGTGGCCCTGCAGATGGAAGGGACCGACGAGGAGCTGCTGCGCACCATGCATGCCCACCCGACGATGTCCGAGGCGGTCATGGAGGCGGCCCACGCCGCCCACGGCGCCGCGATCCACATGTAGGCAAAGGACACCATGAAGACGACAGGAAAAAGCTGGGGTCCCCTGCACCCCAAGACCGACGAGACCCAACCGGCCGAACGGCTGGCGAAGACCGGGCTGCCGCGCGAGCGGCAGCTCGAGCTCTATCACTTCATGAAGCTCACCCGGATGCTGGAAGGCCGGCTGGGCAACCTCTACCGGCAGGGCAAGGTGGTGGGCGGCCTCTACTCCAGCCTGGGCCAGGAGGCGACCGCCGTCGGCAGCGCCTTCGCTCTGGAGGCGCAGGACATGATGGGGCCGCTGATCCGCAACCTGGGCTCGATGCTCGTCCGCGGCGTCCAGCCGCGCGAGGTCATGATGCAGTACATGGCCAAGAGCGACAGCCCGACCGGCGGCAAGGACGGCAACACCCACTTCGGCGACCTCAAGCGCGGGCTGGTGGCGCCGATCTCCATGCTCGGCGCGGTGATCCCGGTGATGGCCGGCGTCGCCCTCGCCGGCAAGATGCAGGGGAAGAACCTGGTCGCTTTGACTTACATTGGCGACGGCGGCACCTCGACCGGCGACTTCCACGAGGGGCTGAACCTCGCGGCGGTGCTCAACGTGCCGTTCGTGCTGATCGCCGAGAACAACGGCTGGGCCTACTCGACGCCGGTCGCCAAGCAGATGCGGATCAAGAACATCGCCGCCCGGGCCGCCGGCTACGGCATCCCGGGGGAGATCGTGGACGGCAACGATGTGCTCGCCGTCTACGAGGTCACCAAGCGGGCCGTCGAGCGCGCGCGCGCCGGCGCCGGGCCGACGCTGATCGAGGCCAAGACCTTCCGCATGAAGGGGCACGCCGAGCACGACGACGCCGGTTACGTGCCCAAGGAGCAGTTCGAAGAGTGGAAGCCGAAGGACCCGCTCGAGCGCTTCGAGCGGCATCTCCTCGGCAACGGCCTCGCCGGCGAGGAGGATCTGAAGGCGATCGTCGCCAAGATCGACGCTCAGCTCAACGAGGAGGTCGACTTCGCCCTCGCCTCGCCGATGCCGCCGCCCGAGCGGGCCTTCGAGGGGGTCTACGCCTGATGGCTACCGTCACCTACCTCGAAGCCATCCGCCAGGCGCTCTGGGACGAGATGGAGCAGGACGAGCGGGTCTTCATGCTCGGCCAGGACATCGGCACCTACGGCGGCGCCTTCCGCGTCACCGCCGGCTTCCTCGACAAGTTCGGCCCGGAGCGGATCGTCGACACCCCGATCAGCGAGTCGGCGATGATCGGCTGCGCCATCGGCGCCTCGATGATGGGGCTGCTGCCGGTCGTCGAGATGCAGTTCATCGACTTCATCTCCTGCGGCTTCAACCAGATCATCAACTTCGCCGCCCCCTCGCACTACCGCTGGGGGCAGCAGGTGCCGATCGTCGTCCGCGGCCCCGCCGGCGGCAACGTCCACGGCTCGGCGTACCACAGCCAGAATCCGGAGTCCTACTTCCACCACACGCCGGGCCTGAAGATCGTGGCGCCGGGCACCGTGGCCGACGCCTATGGGCTGCTGCGGGCGGCGATCCACGATCCCAACCCGGTCCTCTACTTCGAGCACAAGTACCTCTACCGCCGCCTCAAGGACGAGCTCGCTACCGGGAGTGACGGCGTCGTGGTGCCGATCGGCCAGGCGCGGCTGGCGCGCGAGGGGCGCGACCTTTCCGTCATCACCTACGGTGCTATGCTCCAGGTGGCGCTGGAAGCCGCCGGGCGCCTCGAAGGCGACGGGATCGACCTCGAAGTGCTCGATCTGCGCACTCTCAAGCCTCTCGATCAGGAGGCCATCCTCGCCACCGCCCGCAAGACCAGCCGGGTGATCGTTCTCACCGAAGAGCAGACCACCGGGTCGGTGGCGGGCGAGGTGGCGGCGCGGATCTCGCAAGACGCTTTCGAGTGGCTGGACGGGCCGGTCCACCGGCTCTGCTGCCCTGATACGCCGGTCCCCTACAGCCCGACGCTCGAAGAAGCCTACCTGCCTAATGTGGACAAGCTCGTCGCCAAGGTGCGTGAGCTGGCCAGCTACTGATACGGAGAGCTTATGGCCACTGAAGTCGTGATGCCCCAGATGGGAGAGTCGATCGCCGAGGGAACCATCACCCGCTGGCTGGTGAAGGTCGGCGACAAGGTGGAGCGGGATCAGCCGCTGTTCGAGATCTCGACCGACAAGGTCGACGCCGAGATCCCGAGCCCGGCCTCGGGCACGTTGCTGGAGATCCGCAACAAGGAAGGGGAGACCGTCCCGGTCAACCAGGTGGTCGCCTCGATCGGCGAGGCGGGCGATCAGCCCGGCGCCGGTTCTGCCCCGGAAGCGGCGGCGGACGCGGCGCCACAGCCCACGGCGACCGAGGTGAGCCGCGAGGAGTCCGCCCGCGAGGGTACGGCCGCTATCGCCGACGCCCCCGCCCCCAAGGTGGGCTCGCCCGAGCCCGCGCCCAAGCCCCGCGCCGAATCGCCGGCCCAGGCCACCGCGGCCGAGGAGAACCAGGAGGTCCAGCGGGACGCAGGCGAGACCCCGCAGGCCAAGGAGATCGAGGCCGGTGAGGCGGATGTCGAGGACCGGCTCCGCAAGTTCTCCAGTCCGCTGGTGCGCAACATCGCCTCCAAGGAGGGCGTGAACCTCGCGGACGTCCAGGGCACCGGCGCTCACGGCCGGGTGACCAAGGAAGACATCCTCGGCCACCTGGAGCAGCGCAAGACGGCTCCGGCGGCTGCTCCGGCACCCGCGGCCCAGGCGCAGCCCGCCGCCGCCGCACCAGCCCCGGCTCCCGCGCCCGCTCCGGCACCGGCGCCGTCTGGCCAGCGTCCGCTCCCGGCCGGCTTCCACGTCGCCGCCTACGCCGAGGGGGACAACGTCGAGATCGAGCCGATGTCCAAGATGCGGCAGATCACGGCGGCGCACATGGTCTACTCCAAGGCTACCTCGGCGCACGTCACGACCCTGTTCCACGTCGACATGTCGAAGGTGAACAAGGCCCGGCTGCGCGCCCGCGACGGCTTCTTCAAGAAGGAAGGCACCAAGCTCACCTTCATGCCCTTCATCTTCAAGGCGGTGGCCACCGCGCTCAAGGCCCACAAGAGCGTCAACGCCTCGGTCGACGGCACCAACATCGTCTACAAGAAGGACATCAACATCGGCATGGCGGTCGACATGCCGGGCCGGGGCCTGATCGTGCCGGTGATCAAGAAGGCCGACCAGCTCAGCCTCGTCGGCCTCGCCAAGGCCGCCAACGACCTGGCGGACCGCGCGCGCGGCAAGAAGCTGAAGCCCGAGGAGGCGCAGGGGGGGACGTTCACCGTCACCAACCCCGGCGTCTTCGGCAGCCTCTTCGGCACGCCGGTGATCAACCAGCCGCAGGTGGCGATCCTCGGCGTCGGCGCCATCGAGAAGCGGCCGATCGTGGTCGAGGACGCGGACGGCAACGACTCGATCGTGATCAAGACCATGTCCTACTTCAGCATCTCCTACGACCACCGCCTGGTGGACGGCGCGGATGCCGACCGCTTCATGATCGACATCAAGAAGGTCCTCGAAGGGGATACCTGGACCGAGCTCGAAGCGTACGTGTAGGGCGGTTTCCGAACCGCTGAAGTCTGCGACGAGCCCGGGGCGACCCGGGCTCTTTGTTTAGATAGTGCTCATTCCAGGCGCCGGCGAGCACCTTTCCTTACAAGGGTGAATCCACACCCTGAAAGGAGCTTGAGCATGAAGAGCGCGAAGAACCTGATCCCTGTCTGTAGCCTGATCCTGGCGGCGCTGATTTTTAGCGCCACCACGGCGTCAGCCTGCACGGCCCAGTGCGTGACGGTCGCGGCACCTTTCTGCCAGCGGTGCATGGACACCGGTGAGTACACCGGCTCCACCTGCCGGAATTCAGGGGCCTGCGGCTGCTTCTACACCTTGAACAGCTGCGGGACGTTGGCTTCCGGCATCCAGGCGCAGACCGGTCTTGCGGCGTTGACCGCTCCGGCCAGCAAGGGCGCGGTGTGCTCGGCTCAGACCGCTGAAGGCCCGCTTCCGGCCGTGCTGCTGCAGTAGCGGCCAGAGAAGGCTGAGCCCGGTTCGCCCCGACACCAATGGGCGGGCCGGGCTCGTCGTGTCTTCAGGGTACGGATTCTTGCTACACTGCCCCGATGATTCCGCAAAGGGAAAACGAGGCGCTCCTGATGTCCGGCGAGGAGCTCTCCCCGCGCCGTATCTGAACCCTGCGCCCTCTTCCACAAGACGCAACTTCAATGGGCTGCCTTGTAGACGTTCCGGGACTCCGCCCTGGAAGGGCGACATTTGAATAGCCTGGCGCTTCAGCGCCAGGTAGGCGTCCCCCCAATCCTCACCCGCCCTGAAGGGGCGGAACCCAACTTCGGAGGATCGAGATCCTATGGCTGGAACCTTCTCCCGGCTCCTGTATCACGTGGTCTTCAGCACCAAGTCACGCGTTCGGTTCATCGATCCAAAGCTGCGTACAGAATTGTACCCCTACATCGAAGGGATCATCCGCCGGCAAGGAGGCTGGCTCCTGTCGCTGGGAGGCATGCCGGACCATGTTCATATCCTGCTTCGGCTCAAGCCCGACTGTGCCATTGCGGATCTGGTGCGGCACGTCAAAGGAGGTTCCTCAAAATGGGTCCACGACCAGAGCGGTCTATGCCCGGACTTCGCGTGGCAATCGGGATACGCGGCGTTCTCCGTCAGCGAGTCGAAGGAGAGCACGGTACGTTCTTATATCGAGAGGCAGGAGGCGCACCATCGGCGGACGACGTTCGAGGAGGAGTTGGTCTCCCTGCTGCGAAAGCACAAAATCGAATTCGATCCGGCCTACATCTTTGATTGAGGAGCTATCGTCGCGAGCTGGGAACCTGCACCCTGAAAGGGTGCAATTTGAATAGCCTGGCGCTTCAGCGCCAGGTAGGCGGTCCCACACCCTTCCCACCCGCCCTGAAGGGGCGGAACCCAACGTTTCGAATCGGCAAGGACAGAGGTTGGAATTCGATCTGACCTACATCTTCGACTGAATGGTTTTCATAGCGAGCCGGAAACATGCACCCTGAAAGGGTGCAATTTGAATAGCCTGGCGCTTTAGCGCCAGGTAGGCGGTCCCACAAGACCCACCCCGCCCTGAAGGGGCGGAACCCAACGTTCCCGTTAATCGGGCAAAGCACAGAGATCGAATTCAATTCGGTCATATCTTGAACTGAGGGACTATCGCAATGAGCCGGCAACCTGCGCCCTGAAAGGGTGCAATTTGAATAGCCTGGCGCTTCAGCGCCAGGTAAGCGGTCTCCCAAGACCCACCCCGCCCTGAAGGGGCGGAACCCAACGGTCCGGAACCCAACGGTCCGGTTAATCGGGGCAAGCACAGGGATTGAACCGGCCCCACATCCTGGCCTGAGGGATCGTCGCTGAAAAGCACCGCCCCCTCGGGGCGGATGGGGTGGTGGGGCTGTCTACCTGGCGCTGAAGCGCCAGGCTATTCAAATTCCGCCCTTTCAGGGCGGCAAAATCTCTATCAATCTACGCTTCTCCCGAACTCCCCCCCGCCTCCCCGCTCCGCCCCGCCCGATACAGCAGCCACGAAACCCCCGCCACCAGCACGATCCCCAGGGCCACTGCCGCCGGTCCGGTGATCCACGAAAAATCCTTTCCCGCGAAGTGCACGGAGTCGAGCCACTGGTTCCAGGCCGACTTTGGCCATTTCGTCTTGGCCGCGACCAGGGCGGCGATCGCCACGCCCGCGAGCCCTTCGCCGGCGATCATTCCGGAGGCGGCGAGGATGCCGGGATCCCCCTCGCGGGCGCCCTCGGCCCGGCGGGCGTCGACGAGGCGCCGGATCACGCCGCCGAGGAAGATCGGCGTCAGGCTGCCGAGCGGCAGGTAGATGCCCACCGCGAAGGCCAGACCCGGAAGCCCCGCGAGGATCGCGCTGAGCGAGAAGGCGGCGCCGGTGCCCACCAGCCCCCAGGGGAGCGAGCCGGAGAGCACGCCGTCGATCACCGTTTTCATCAGCGTGGCCTGGGGCGCGGCCAGTTCGGGGGAGCCGAAGGTGTAGGTCTTGCCGAGGAGCAGCACGGTGCCCGCGATCGCCCAGCAGGCGAAGGCCGCACCGAGGAACTGCCCGGCCTGCTGCCGCGCCGGCGTGGCCCCCACCAGGTAGCCGGTCTTCAGGTCCTGCGAGATGTCCCCTGCTTTCGACGCGGCGATGCAGACCACCGTGCCCACCGTCAGAATGGCGGCGCGGGCCGAGGGGTCCGTCCAGCCGCAGAGGACGAAGACGACGGCGACCCCCAGCAGGGTGACCAGCGCCATGCCGGAGGTCGGGTTCGAGGAGACGCCGATCAGCCCCACGATCCGCGAGGAGACGACGACGAAGGCGATTCCGAAGACCCCGACTCCCATCGCCGCGGCGATCCGCGGCAGGAATCCCATGTCGCCGCCGATCAGCCCGGGCACGAAGATCAGCGCCAGGATCACGACCGCGGGGCCGGCGAGCACCACCCAGCCGGGCAGGTCGCGGTCGGTGCGCGGCACGGGGCCGACGCCGTCCGGGCCGGTGTCCTGGCGGCGGAGCCCGCGCAGGACGGCGGCGAGCGACCGGTACATCACCGGCAGGGTCCGCAGAACCGTCACGATGCCCGCCGCGGCCACCGCCCCGGCGCCGATGTAGCGTACGTATTTCGACCAGATCTGCCCGGCCGAGAGCGCGCTGATCGGCGTCGTGATCTCGGGGAAGAGCGGGGCGGTCAGCCCGGCGCCCACCAGGGCGATCAGGGGGGTGAGCACCAGGGCCGAGATCAGGCTCCCCGAGACCATGATCGACGACTGCCGGTAGCCCAGGATGTAGCCGACGGCGAGCAGCGCGGGCGCGATCGCCAGCGACAGCTCGGCCTTGGGCAACACCGGCAGTTGGGCGACGAGGTCCGCCGGGATGAGAAAGGCGGCGCCGAGCGTGAGCTTGACGAGGGCGCCCACGGCGAGGCCGATGAAGATCCAGCGTCCGCCGGCGGCGTCCGCCGCCGTGGCCCGCAGCACCTCGGCGCAGGCCGTCCCTTCGGGGTAGGGGAGCTCGCCGGCGCTCTGCACGATCAGCAGCCGCCGCAGCGGGATCATGGCGCTGATGCCGAGGATCGCGCCGAGCAGAGCCAGGCCCGCCACCTGCCAGAAGGAGGGGACCATCCCCCACAGGAACAGGGCGGGGATGGTGAAGATGGTGCCGCTGGCGAGCGACGAGCTCGCCGAGCCGATGGTCTGCGAGAGGTTGGCCTCGAGGATCATCCCGCCATCCCGGCGGGGAAAGAGGCGGAACAGCGCGACGGTGAGCACGGCGATGGGGATCGACGTCGAGACGGTGAGCCCTACCTTCAGGCCGAGGTAGGCATTGGCGGCGCCAAAGACCAGACCGAAAAGGATCCCGGCCGCGGCGGCGCGGAAAGTGAACTCGACGACGGATTCGTCCGGCCGGGACGTCGGAGCGATCATCGCTCTCTCCTCTTGCTGATGGTTAAACGGAGGCGGCCAGCCGCCCGTACAGCTCCACGTACTCCCGCCCCTGGACCTCCCAGGAGAAGTCCCGCGTCATCCCGTCGCCCATCATCCGGCGCCAGAGGATGGGGTGATGGAAGGCGCTGAGGGCGAGATCGAGCGCCCAGGCGAGGCCCGCGGGGGTGAAGTGCTCGAAGACGAAGCCGGTCCCCTGGCCCGTGGCGGGGTTGAAAGGCTCGACGGTGTCGGCCAGGCCGCCGGTCTTGCGGACGATCGGCGGCGTGCCGTAGCGCAGGCTGTACATCTGGTTGAGGCCGCAGGGCTCGAACTTCGAGGGCATCAGGAAGATGTCCGCTCCGGCCTCGATCTGGTGGGCGAGCTTCTCGTTGTAGCCGCGGTAGAACCAAGCCTTGCCCGGAAAGCTCCGCTCCAGCCCCTGGAAGAACTCCTCGTAGCGCGGCTCGCCGCTGCCCAAGGCCACCAGGCGCATGTCGCGCTGGGCGAGGAAGGCGGGGAGGGTGTCGAAGCAGAGGTCGAACCCCTTCTGCGGCGTCAGGCGGGAGACGATCCCCACCACGGGGGCCGCCGTGCGCTCGTCGAAGCCGATCTCGCGCAGCAGGGCCCGTTTGCAGTTCCGCTTGCCGGCGAGGTCGTCCACCGAGTAGTGGTAGAAGAGGTTGGGATCGGTCGCCGGGTTCCAATCCTCGTAATCCACGCCGTTGACGATGCCGAACAGGCGGTCGGCGCGGGCGCGCAGCAGGCCTTCGAGGCCGAAGCCCAGCTCGGGGGTCTGGATCTCGCGGGCGTAGGTGCGGCTGACCGCGGTCAGCGCGTCCGCGTGGAGGATACCGTTGCGCAGGCAGTTGAGATACCCCGGCGAGAGGTCGAGCAGGCGCGTGTACGGCTCGAGGCCCAGATCGACCCGGCGCCCGCTGTCGACCACCCCTTGAAAGCCGGCGTTGTGGATCGTCAGCACCGTCCGCGTGCGCTGAAAAAGGCCGTCCCATTCGAAAAAAGCCTTGCGGTAGACCGGCGCCAGCGCGGTGTGCCAGTCGTGGCAGTGGAGGATGTCGGGGGACCAGCCCATCCGCTGCGCGCATTCCAAGGCCGCCACCGTCAGCAGGGCGAAGCGCGGCGCGTCGTCGCGGTCGCCGTGATAGATCCCGCCGCTGCCGAAGAGCGGCGGGCAGTCGATGAAATAAACGCTGACATTGCTGTCCGGCAGCAGCGCGGTCCGCAGGGTGTAGGTGAAGCGGTGCGGGCCGAGCTGCACCGGCACGTCACGGATGAAGTCGACCGGCACGTAGCGGTCGCCGTCGCTCGCCAGACTCGGATAATACGGAAGGAAGATCCGGACGTCGTGCCCCGCCCTGCCGAGGAAGCGGGAGAGCCCGGCGACGACGTCGCCGAGCCCGCCGGTCTTGGCGAACGGCGTCACCTCGGCGGCGAGCTGAAGGATTCGCACCGGCGTTACCTCTTCAGATGATGGTCCCGGGCGGGATCACGGCGTTTTTGTGAACGATGATGATCTTGTCGCGGATCGAATAGTTTTCGCCGTCGAAGTCGACGAGGCCGTCCGCATTGATCAGCTTGCAGCCGTCGCCGATGCGGGCGTTGAAATCGATGATCGCGTTGCGCAACGTGCAGTCCTGGCCGATGCCGATCGGGATCAGGTCGCTCCCCTCGGGGAGGGTCTCCCAGGTGTTGGCCCCCATCACGATCGAGCGTTCGATCACCGATCCGGAGCGCACCACCGAGCGGACGCCGATGATCGAATCGGCGATGTGGCTGCCGGAGAGGATGCTCCCCTCGCTCAGGATCGAGTAGCGCACCGAGCACTCGTTCACCTTGGTTCCCGGCAGGAACCGGGGGTGGGTGAAGATCCGCAGCTCCGGATGGTAGAGGTTGAGCGGCGGCAGCGGCAGCGTGAGGTCGAGGTTCGCCTGGTGGAAGCTCGGGATGGTGCCGATGTCGGCCCAGTAGCCGTCGTGCGGGAAGGCCATCACCTTGTACTGGCTGAGCGCCTGGGGGATCACCTCGCGCCCGAAGTCGACGGTGTCGGTGCCCACCAGCAGCTCGCTCAGCACCTCGGGGCGGAAGATGTAGATGCCCATGCTGGCGAGGAAGGAGCCTCCGGACGCCGGAGCGCCGAGCACGGCCCGGGTCTGCTCGTCGAGCTCGATGGCGTCGAGCTGCTCGGCATCCTTGGGCTTCTCGACGAAGTCGACGATCCGGCCGGTGGCGTCGAGGCGCAGGATGCCGAACCCCGAGGCCTCCTCGCGGGTGACCAGCTTGACGGCGATCGTCAGGTCGGCCTGGAGCTCCCGGTGGGTGCGCATGAACCTCGAGATGTCCATCAGGTAGAGCTGGTCGCCGGAGAGGATCAGCACCTCGGGGGGTTTCTCCTCGAGCAGCCGGGAGAGGGTCTGGCGCACGGCGTCGGCCGTCCCCTGGAACCAGTCGCGGTTGTCCAGCGTCTGCTCGGCGGCCAGGATGTTGACGTAGCCGTTGCTGAAGGCGCTGAAGCGGTAGGTCTGGTTGATGTGGCGGTGGAGGCTCGCGCTGTTGAACTGGGTGATGACGAAGATCCGGTCGATCCCCGCGTGCAGGCTGTTGCTGATCGGGATGTCGATGAGGCGGAACTTCCCCCCCACCGGCACGGCGGGCTTCGCGCGGTCGCGGGTCAGCGGCCAGAGCCGGGCCCCCTGTCCTCCACCTAGAATGGCTGTGACGATCTTTTCCATGTCCCCTCCCTGCCGTCGGAGCGCGGGTATCTTATCCCAGGCCGGGGACGGGCGGGAGCGAGCCCTGGTCCGCCGGATACGGCGCGGGCCGAGCCCCATGGTGCTGGCTGCCCCTCAGGCGAGGAGGAAAAAGTGACCGGTAACAAAGAACGATCTCCCAGCGCCTACTTAAAAGGAGGGGCAGAATCCTCTCCAGGAGGTCATGATGAAAAAAAGATTCGCGATCAGAGATGTCCCGGCATTCCTGGGTCTCCTGACTCTCCTCGTGGGGGGAGCGGGCGGCCTCTTCCCGGCCTTCGCTGGGGACGCGCTCTACGGCAGGGTGACGGCGGTCAAGAGCGCGGAGGTCGTGGTCCTCGAGTACGGCGCCACGGCCGGTCCCGGCCGGAGCGCCGGCCGGTCGACCGGACGGTACGACGTCCGCATCGTGGGGGTCGACGCGCCCGAGGCCGGGCCCCTGGCCAGGGCGGCGAAGCAGTTCGTGTCCAACCTCGTGCTCGGCAAGGACGTCCGCCTGCGCTTCGAGCAGCGGAACCAGCGAGGCGAGATGGTGTCGCGGCTCTTCACCGGCGACAAGGAAGTCGGTGTGGAGCTGCTACGGGCCGGCCTGGCCCGGCGCCAACCCAACTACGACTACAAGTACGGCGAGCTGTCCGCGGCCGAGAGCGAGGCCCGGGAGGCCAAGCGCGGTCTCTGGGCGCAGGCGCCGCCGAAATGAGGAGATGCCCATGCGCCACGAACTTCGCCTGGCCTCGTTCCTGCGGACCGCCGCCTTCGCCGCGGCCTGCCTCCTCGCGGGCTCCGCCGCCCATGCCCAGCTCGTGGGCGGGCCCGACATCGACGCGTCGCAAAAGAGCGGCGACGACAACGAGTGCGCCATCAGCAAGAATCCGGCAAATCCCAATCAGCTCTTCCTCTCCTGCAACACGACGGGCCCCGGCCTGTTCGCCGCGCGCAGCCTCGACGGCGGCGCGACCTGGACCTACCCGGACCCCGCGGACAAGACGATCGCCGACGGTGACGCCGGGCAGGGTCCGGCCGCCTGCTGCGATCCCACGTCGTCCTGGGACAGCTTCGGCAACCTCTACCTCACCTATATCGACAACAGCCTGACCACCATCGTGACCCTGCTCAGCACGGATGGCGGCGCGACGTTCTCGAATCTCGCTTCGTTCTCCAGTTGCGTCCAGTGCGTCGACCAGCCCACGGTCGTGGCGGCCAACACCTCGGCCGCGGGGGCTCCGGTGGCGGTCTGGATCGTCTGGAACCAGAACAACCAGATGGTGGCGCGCGGGGCCGCCGTGACGGGTCTGGGCACGGTTGGCGGGTTCAATCCGCTGCAGACGATCCCAGGCACGGCGGGCTGCAGCTTCGGAGACGTCGCCATCGCCCCGAGCGGCGCCGTGGTGCAGGCCTGCCAGAATCCGACCGGCGGCCAGGGGCCGGCGACGGTCTTCGTCAACACCGACACCGACGGCCTCGGCGCCGGCAACTTCGGCGCCGCGGTCGCGGCGACGACGACCAACGTCGGCGGTTTCGACTTCCTGCCCGCCCAGAACGCGCGCTCGGTGGACGCTGAGGCCGGCCTGGCCTTCGACGATCACGCGGGCAGCCCCCACCTCGGGCGGCTCTACCTGGTCTACACCGAGGAGGCGGTCAACGAGAACAACGACATGGACGTCATGCTGCGCTTCTCGGATGACAACGGAGGGACCTGGAGCGCGCCGATCCGCGCCAACGACGATTCCGCGGCGCCGATCCGCAGCCAGTTCCTGCCCAAGATCGCGGTCGACGACATCACCGGCAACCTCTCGGTCTGCTGGCACGACTGCCGGAGCTCGGCGAGCAACACCGCCATGGAGGTCTTCTGCACCGTCGCGGCGCCCACCGGCGCCTCGCCGGCCTTCCTCGCCAACGAGCGGATCGGCGACGCTTCTTCGACCAGCAACGGCGCCGGCGTGGAGTTCGGCGACTACTCGGGCCTCGATTACCTCAACGGCGCGGCCCACCCCGTCTGGGCGGACCTCTCCAACAGCACCGGCAACAACCCCGACGGCACGGCACGCTTCGACGCCGCTACTGACAGGGTCACCGGCGGGCCGCCGGCGCCGCAGATCCAGATCCCGGCGAGCGTCCACCTGGGCGAGACCTGTCATGGCGGCACGGGGCGGGGCACCTTGAACGTCTGCAACACCGGCCACGCCGATCTGACGGTCGATCCGATCACCTCGTCCAACCCGCAGTTCGCCGTCACCTCGCCGTCGTCCGGCTATCCGGTGGTGATCAGCCACGATTTCTGCTTCCCCTTCGAGGTCGCCTTCCAGCCCTCCGCCACCGGCGCGCAGACCGGGACGCTGACGATCGCCAGCAACGACCCCGCCCACGCCTCGACGGCGGTCCAGGTCTTCGGCGACGGCACCGAGCCCGACATCCGGGTGACCGGCTCGACGGACTTCGGAGTGGTCTCGGCCTGGCGCCCGGCGGAGAAGTCGGTCGCGGTCTGCAACACGGGCGCCTGCAACCTCGCGGTCGCCTCGGCGACGATCGACTGCGGGGAGTTCGTGCTCGTCAACAACCCCCTGCCGGCCGCGGTGAGCCACGACTTCTGCCTCGATCTGGTGGTGAAGGCCCTGCCGGCCCTGCCCGGCCGCCGGCACTGCGAGATCACGATTGCGAGCGACGATCCCGACACGCCGAGCGTGACGCGGACGCTTATCGCCCGGACGCCGGCCTTCCTCGGCCTGCGCGCGGGCCTCGCCGAGCCGCACGGCGCGCTGCGCAACGTCGCCAGGCAGGGATCGGCCTTCAGCCTCGACCTCCTCTATCCGGTGCGGCCGCGGCTGGCCTGGGACCTGAGGCTCGGCACCTCCAGGCTGGACGGCCGCGCCGGCCACCTGGACACCAGGATCTGGGCGCTCACGCCCGAGATCCGGTACACCCTCAATCCGGCCAGCCCCGTGCGCGTCTTCCTGAACGGTGGCGCCGGCGCCTATCACTTCGATCCAGGCAACTTCGAGGGGGGCGGCACCCTGGGCCTGGGCTTCAATGTGCCGGCCGGACCTCGCTTCGCGATCGAGGCCACCTACGACTATCACTGGGTCTTCACCGCCTCGCCGACCCTGCGCTTCAGCCAGGCGCAGCTCGGCGTCCTGATCTCGTTCTAGGGCTTCCTACGGCCCGGAGGTTCTTTATGCCGACTGAGGAAAAGATCCTGCGCATCCTGATCACCACCCGGGAGGAGCAGGCCCTGCGCGTCCTGCTGCGCGAGAACCCGCTCGACCTCTCCTGCGGCGGGCCACAGCGGCACCCGGGCGGTGCCGTCAGCGTCGAGGCCTACGTGCCCGAGCATCAGCTCGAGCGGCTCCGCCGGTACGAGGCCAAGATCGACATCCTGGACGACGCCAGCGCCACGGCGCGCGAGCGCCAGAAGGAGGTCGGCGAGGGCAACCGTTTCGAAGGCGAGAAACGCGTCCCGCGCGGCTTGGGCCGCAAAGTGAAGGAGGATCGCCATGACCTACCTTAACGTCGGCGAGGTGGAGACCGCGACGGCGAACCTGGCGACGGCCTATTCCTCGCTCTGCCAGCTCATCACCCTGCCGCACGCGACCTTCGAGGGGCGGACCGCCCACGCCCTGCGGCTGGGCGGCGGCGCGCCTGGATCGCGCGACTGCCTGATGATCATCTGTGGCGTCCACGCCCGCGAGTGGGGGAGCTGCGAGATCGGCATCGACTTCGCCGCCGACCTGCTGGAGGCCTACACGGGCCACCTGGCGCTGGCTTACGGCGGCAAGATCTTCACCGCGGCGCAGATCCAGACCCTGCTCGACAGCCTGCACGTCATCGTCTTCCCGCTGGTCAATCCGGACGGGCGCCACTACAGCCAGACCGCGGCGGCGATGTGGCGGCGCAACCGCAACCCCGCGAGCTCCGGCGGCAACCCGAGCTGCGTCGGCGTCGACATCAACCGCAACTACGATTTTCTGTTCGATTTCAATGCGACCTTCTCGCCCGCCTCGGACGTCGGGATCCACACCTCCGACAACCCGTGCAACGCGAGCCAGGTCTACCACGGCCCCGCCGCCTTCTCGGAGCCCGAGACGCGGAACGTCAAGTGGCTCCTCGACACCAACCCGCGCACGCGCTGGTTCATCGACGTGCACAGCTATGCCGAGGACATCCTGTTCAACTGGGGCGACGACCAGAACCAGTCCACCAACCCGGCGATGAGCTTCCAGAACGCGGCGTTCAACGCCCTGCGCGGGGTCGACGGCGACGCCGCCTACAAGGAGTTCATCCCGCCCACCGACCTCGCGGTGGCCCAGCAGCTCGCCTTCCGCTTCCGCGACGCGCTGCAGGCCGTGCGCGGCAAGACCTACACGGCCAAGCAGGCCTTCGATCTCTATCCAACGGCCGGGGCGAGCGACGACTACGTCTACGCGCGCCACTTCGTCGATCCGGGCAAGGGCAAGATCTACGGCTACACCATCGAGTGGGGCACGGAGTTCCAGCCGCCGTGGGCCGAGATGGAGCTGATCATCCAGGACGTGAGCGCCGGGCTGATCGCCTTCTGCCTCGCCGCGCCCTGCGGGGGAGGCGTCGTCGCCGTGGGGCTCGACACCCCGGCGCTCAGCTTCCACGACGTGCCGGCGGGAGTCGAGACGGTGCGGGCGGCGGTCTTCTCGGTCCAGACCTGCGGCGCCGTCGCCTTCAACGTGACTTCCGGGCCCAGCGTGACCTCCGGGCCGGGGTCGTTCGGCCTTCCCCTGGGCAACGGCTCCCTGCCGGCCGCGCCGACCGCCGCCGAGCGGGAGGTGCGGATCTGGGTCTCCTTCAAGGGCACCAACCCCGGGGACGTGACGGCCGGCACGATGACGATCCACTGCCCGCAGACCGGCCAGGACTTCGTCATTCCCATCACCGCCAACACCATCGCCCAGCCGAAGGTCGCCTCGGTCCTGGTGCTCGACAAGTCGGGCAGCATGGACGACCCCTCCGGCATCCCCGGACAGCGCCGGATCGACGTGCTGCACGCCGCGGCGCCGAGCTACGTCACGCTGCTGCCCGACAACGACGGCATCGGGGTGGTCAGCTTCGACCAGGACGCGCATCCGGTCCAGCCCGTCACCACCGCCGGAGCGCTCGGCGTGGGCGCCGGGCGCGTGGGGGCGACCGCGGCCATCACGGCGCACGCCACGAACCCGGCGGGCTCGACCGCGATTGGCGACGGCGTCGAGCTGGCGCACAACACGCTCCAGCCGCTCGCGGGCTACGACCGCAAGGCCATCGTCGTCTTCACCGACGGCGAGGAGACCGCGGCGAAGTACATCGCCGACGTCGCGGGGCTCATCAACGAACGCGTCTTCGCCATCGGGCTGGGCACCGTCGAACAGGTCAACCCCGTGGCGCTGAACAAGCTGGTCAACAACACGGGCGGTTACCTGCTGATGACCGATGCCCTGGGGCCCAACGACATCTTCCGGCTCGCCAAGTACTTCGTGCAGATCCTCGCCGGGGTCACCAACGCCGAGGTAGTGGTCGATCCAGACGGCAGCCTGCCGCCGGGGGTCGAGGTGCGGGTGCCCTTCGACCTCACCGAGGCCGACTACGCATCCGACCCCGTCGTGCTGTCCCCGGCGCCGTGGGCTTTTGGCTTCGAGCTCGAGACCCCCGCCGGCGTCAGGATCGACCACCACGCGCTGGGCGGCGTCCTCGGCGTCCAGTTCGTCGACGGCGCGCAGCTCAACGCCTACCGTCTGAGCCTGCCGGTGGTGGCTGGCGGCGCCGGCGCCCACGCGGGGCGCTGGCACGTGGTGCTCGGGGTACGGGACGACGGCTGGAAGAAGTATCTGGCCTGGCTGCGGCAGCACGACCGGGCTCTCGGGAGCGCCGGGCTGGGCGTTCCCTACAGCGTCGTCGTCCAGGCGCGGAGCAATCTCAGCATGGCCGCCTACCTCACCCAGCCGAGCTATGAGCCGGGCACCACCCTCCAACTGAGGGCCGTCCTGACGGAAATCGGCCTGCCGGTCGAGGGGCGAGCCCGGGTGCGCGCCGAGGTCAAGCGCCCGGACGGCACCCAGGCCGTGGTGACGCTGGCGGAGACCGAGCCGGGGGTCTTCGAGGGCAGCACGCCGGCACCGCTCACCGGCATTTACCCGGTGCGCTTCCGCGCCGCCGGGACGACCCTGCGCGGGTTCCGCTTCACCCGCGAGCAGGCGCGCACAGGCCTCGTCTGGCGCGGCGGCGACAGTGACGGCCCTCGCGACGAGCCCGGCAATCTCTGCTCCTGCCGTCAGTGGTGCGACGCCCTCCGATGCCTCCTCGAGGACAGCGGGGTCCGGCGGTGGCTGGAAGACCGGCACCTCGACCCGCAGCGCCTGGAGAAGTGTCTCGAGAAGACCTTGTGCGGGAAGGGCTGAGCCCGGCGCCGGCGATGTAGATCGCGGGGGCGGCGGTATCGCCTGGCCGGCACGGTAGAATAAGCCCGTGACCGACCTCGCCCTCCGCCGCCCCCTGCATTGGGACTACCTCGGCCGCGTCCCTTACACGGAGGCGGTCGAGCTGCAGCTCGCGGCGCGCGCGGCGGTGAAGAGCGGCGAGGGGCCGGAGCGCTTCTTCCTGCTCGAGCATCCGCACGTCTACACCCTGGGGCGCAACGCCAGCGGCGAGGACGTGCTGGCGAGCCCGGAGTGGCTCGCGGCGCGTGGCATCGAGATCGCCGAGTGCGACCGCGGCGGCCAGGTCACCTACCACGGCCCCGGGCAGCTCGTCGGCTACCCGGTCGTCAACCTCAGCCCCGACCGGCGGGACATCCGTTGCTACGTGCGCGACCTCCAGGAGGTGCTGATCCGCACCCTCGCCGACCATGGAGTCACCGGCCGGCCCGGCGAGGAGCAGGCGTTCATCGGCGTCTGGGCGGGCGACGAGAAGATCGCCTCGATCGGCGTCCACCTCTCGCGGTGGATCACCACCCACGGCTTTGCGCTCAACGTCGCGACCGACCTCTCCTACTTCGCGGGGATCATCCCCTGCGGCCTCCAGCAGGTCCGCATGACCTCGATCGAGCGGCTCACCGGCCGGGCGCCGGCGCTCCCCGAGATCGCCGCGGTCGCCGCCCGGCACTTCGGCGAGGTGTTCGACCGCGAGCTGGTCGCTGCCCCTTCTTCCGTCCTGGCGATGGGGGAGCGATGAGGGTCGACCTCGGCCTCAACGCGGTGATCGTGGCGGTCACCGCGGAGGTCCCCCGCATTCTGACCGTCGCCCGCTCCGGCAGCGAGGCCGCGCCCGAGGACGCCCTGCCGTTCGGCCCCCTGGAGCCCGAGACCGACCGCACCCTCGACCTCGGCCTGCGCCGCTGGGTGCGCGAGCAGACCGGCCTCGAGCTCGGCTACGTCGAGCAGCTCTACACCTTCGGCGACCGCTACCGCGATCCGCGCGAGACGCAGGCGGGACCGCGCGGGGTCTCGGTAGCCTATCTGGCCCTGGTGCGCGAGGTCACCGTCCACGCGGAGGCCCGCTGGCGGGACTGGTACGAGTTCTTCCCCTGGGAGGACTGGCGCTCCGGCCGCCCCGAGGTGATCGATGGCTCGATCGCCCCCGCCCTCGACGCCTGGGTGGAGACCGCCCCCGACCGCCTCCTGCGAATGGAGCGGCGGCAGCGCGCGGACATCGTCTTCGGGCTCGGCGGGGTGGGCTGGGACGGCGAGCGGGTGCTCGAGCGCTACGAGCTGCTTTACGAGGCCTATCTGGTGCCGGAAGCCTGGCGGGACCGTGAAGCGACCGGCGGCGCCGCCGAGGCGCGGCGCCCCGCCCCGTCAGAGAGGCCCGATCTGCTGCCCGGCCGTTCCATGGCGCTCGACCACCGGCGCATCCTGGCGACCGCGCTCGGCCGTCTGCGGGGGAAGCTCAAATACCGGCCGGTGGTCTTCGAGCTGCTGCCGCCCACCTTCACGCTGCTGCAACTCCAGCGGGTGGTCGAGGCGCTGGCCGGCGTAGGGCTCCACAAACAGAATTTCCGCCGGCTGGTCGAGAACGGCGGCCTCGTGGAAGGCACCGGCCGTCAGGACTCCCAGACCGGCGGCCGTCCGGCCGAGCTGTTCGGCTTCCGCCGCGAGGTGCTGCGCGAGCGCCCCGCGCCCGGCGTCGGGCTGCCCGGCGTGAGGCGCGGCTCGACCCTGTAAACGCCCGGCGGCTCGCGGGTTTTGCCACCTTGGACCCGCGGTTCCGTTCGTTGGACCCGTGCATGGCTTCACTGGACCCGGGCTGTGCTTGTCACGGACCGTGGTGTGCGGCAGAGGACCCACGAAGTGCTCCGCTGGACCCCTGGTTTGGGACACTGGACCCGTGGTGTGCGACACAGGACCCGTGAATTGCCCTTCGGGACCCGGCCGCCGCTTCACGGGACCCGCGAAAGGAATGAGACAGACCACGGGTCGCATTTTCCGGTCCGTGGGTCCAATGGCGCGTGGACCTTCCCATGTGGTGCGCACAGGCCTATGGCAGGGGCGCGAACGATCCCTTGTGTGCCGTGAACGTTCGCTTGCGACGCACAAAACGGGCGGTGCGTCACATCCCGGGCAGGGGAACGTCCGCGCCGGTTTTCCTGTAGGCCGTGGGCACTCTGCCGCGGCCGGGGCGCTCTACCTTGAGATTCCCATTCCCTACCAACTGCTGGAGAATCCGGTGCAGGGAGCTGCGGTTCGGTTCGTAGCCGAGCGCTTCGTGCAGGCGCTTACGATCGAACACCTCGGGGACCTTCGGCAACGCGGCCGCGAGATCCTGAATGATCTCCCAGGGAGTTCGGCGGCTGGGCGGCGCCGGCGCCACCGGAACCGCCGCGGCAGGCTCGCTCCGGACCGCGGCGGGCTTCGCGGCAGGCGCGGCGCCGAGGGCCAGATCCTCTTCGGCGGTCGTCATCCAGACCAGCTCCAGGGCCCGGAGCTGCTGCCGGTGCGCGGATTCCAGAAGCGCGATCCCCTCGCGGAGCTGCGTCTCCAGCCGCTGTTTGCGTTGCTCGTATTCGTCGCGTCTCATGTTCGTGCACGAGATTGCATCACAACGGGGGTGGGGGAGCAAATCCAGGGGCGCCGCCCTGGGTTCAGGTCTTGCCCATCAAGCCCCGCACGTAGCAAGATCTCGGCATGCGCGCGCCAGGCAGTGCAGCCAAAATATCATGAAAGATGCAGCAGACTCCGTACGCGCGAGCTACGACTCCGTCGCGGCCGCCTACGTCGAGCACATCTACTCGGAGCTCGCGCAGAAGCCTCTCGATCGACATCTGCTGAACCGCTTCGCCGAGGAGGTCCGTGAGCGCGGAACCGTCGGCGACCTCGGCTGCGGTCCGGGCCATGTCACGCGGTACCTCCACGATCAAGGCGTTCAGATGCTGGGGATCGACCTCTCGCCTGAAATGGTCCGGTGGGCAACGCAACTGAACCCGGACGTCGAATTTCGGGTTGGCGACATCCGGGCGCTCGATCTCCCGGACGCGTCCCTGGCCGGGATCGTTGCGTTCTACTCCGTGATTCACCTGGATCCATCAGAGCTCGGGATTGCGTTTCGTGAGCTCCGGAGGGTGTTGGCCGGCAACGGCCTTTTTTTCGTGGCGTTTCATCTCGGCGATCACACGGTTCACCTCGACGAGCTCTGGGAACAACCGGTATCGCTGGATTTTCGCTTTCTCCTGCCCGGCACAGTCATCGCGGCCCTTCATTCGGCCGGTTTCCTCGTAATCGAGTCAGTGGAGCGCGAGCCCTATGAAGGCGTCGAGTATCCCAGCCGCCGTTGCTATCTCATCGCCAGGGCTGTATTACCGGGCCAAAGGCCCGGGCTCCTTTAGCCCCAATACGGTTCATTTAAGACGTTTTATATGTAGGGGAGGGGCTTGTCCCCTTCCTCGCCCTGACAGGGCAAACCTTGAACAGTCTGGGGCGTGAGCCCTGCCTCTTATACACAAGTCGTCCAATCCTCCGGGGGCCGACGAAAAGCGACGGAGGTGGAGGACGCGGGAGGCGAGAGGGATTCGGAATGTTGACGCCGCCGCGGAGACTTGCGTCGGCGAGATTTCCGTAACCTCCACCCACCGCTATCGCAACACCGTGTCCGTAGAGACGACACAGCCCGTCCACGACACCCTGCGAAGGCCACGGGGACGGCGGGTCGTCTCCGCTGCGGCGATGCCGGCGCGATCCTCACCAACCCTGGACGTCACGATGCCCGACGAGATGTGTATAGAGGGCGGTCAAATGTCGCCCCTTCGGGGCTGACTTTCCCCTGCGCCTACTCAGGGGCGGTGAACCGGACATCGTGCGCCCGCGCGCCCTCGACGGCGACGGCGAGCAGCCGGGCACCCTCGCCGGCCAGCGCAATGCGGTCCCGCTTGGGAAGCGGCGCG
>JBDSHF010000032.1:0-5235 GCA_039918595.1 Thermoanaerobaculia bacterium | reverse complement strand
GGATCTTCATCTCGTTGGCGTAGCGGGTGACCTCGGAATCGAACCCCACCCCGGCGTAGCTCACCGAGTACGTCTCCCCGACGCGGGCGAGATCGATGCGGCGGATCTCGCCGCTCACCGCCCGCTCTACCGCCGCGTCGACGTCGGGAGGGACCCCCAGGGTGCCGGCGAGATCGTTGCCACTGCCAAGCGGGATCACCCCCAGAGCGCAAGAGGTCCCCGCCAGCCCTTGGACGGCGTAATGCATGGTGCCGTCGCCGCCGGCCACCAGCAGGCGCTCGACGCCGTCCTCGGCCGCGCGCCGGGCCTGCTCCGCGAGATCCCCAACCTTGCGCGAGACGCACAGCCCGGCGCCCAGCTTCGAGGCCAGGATGCGGATGCGGTCGAGGTTCGCCCGGCCCGTGCCGCGACCCGAGGACGGGTTGACCAGGAAACGGACGCTGCTGGATTCCGGCATCGATCAGGCCTCCATGACCGCTGAGATGTCCTCCGGGAGAGCGGACTGCCGCCGCCCCGTCCACGCGGCCACCGCCAGCAGAACGGCGAACGACGCCGCGAGCGAGACCGCCGTAGGCAGCACGCCCGGTGGCAGCGGCGGCTTCGGGAGGGCGGGGAAGAAGGTCTGCCGGGCCAGGAATTCCAGCAGGAGGTTCAGCGCCGTGCCGGTGACGATCGAGGCCGTGGCCGCCGCCGCCGTTACCCGCTTCCAGTTCAATCCCACCGCGAGGGCCGGCGCCAGCGCGGCGCCGAAGGTGCCGAAGGCGAAGGTCCCCAGCAGCGCAATCAGGTCGTTGTAACCCAACGCCAGGGCCGCCGCGGCCACGGCGACCCCCGCGGTTGCGAGCCGCCCCCAGAAGAGCTCGCGGTCCACCCGCCGGCCGAGGGCGCGGGGGAGATCGCGGACGAGGACCGCGGCGCCGAGATTCATGAAAGAGTCCGCCGTCGACATGATCGCCGCCAGGATCGCCGCCACCGCCAGCCCGGCCAGCGGCTCCGGCGTGAAGCCGAGGAGGAAGGCGGGCGCGGCATCGTCCGGCTTGGCGAGCGGCGCCAGCTTCCCCTGCGCCACCAGCGCCGGCACCGCGAGACCGATCCCCAGCCAGATCAGCAGGCAGAGCGTCTGCGAGGAGCCCAGCACCAGCGGCAGCCACCGAAGCCGCCGGGGGTCGCGGATCATGTAGAACTTGTTGAGCATGTGCGGCTGGCCGAGCACGCCGATCCCGAAGACGAAGAAGAACCCCAGCGCGGTCAGCGCGGGAGTGCTCCCCAGCGGCTCCAGGAACGCCCGCCCGAACCGCGGCGAGGCCGCGATGCTGCGCACCACCTGGCCGAAGCCGCCCCCCGCCGACATCGCATAGACGAACACCGCGACCGCCGCCAGGATCATCAGGGAGCCCTGGAAGACGTCCGTATAGACGCCGGCCATCATCCCGCCGGCGACGCTGTAGAAGAGGAGGACGGCGAGGCCGATCCCCACCGCCACCGGCAGGCTCAGGCCCAGCACCGCCGTGAGCAGCGTCCCCATCGCCAGGAGCTGCGCCCCGAGGTAGCCGATCGTGCCGATCAGCACCGCCACCGCCGCCGCCCCGGAGGCCGCCCGGCTGCCGTAGCGGGCCAGGATCGCGTCCGGGATCGTGTAGACCTCCCGCACCTCGGCGAGCAGGCGCAGCCGCTTGGCGAGCGTCCAGGCCAGCAGGGTCGGCGTAAACCCGATCGACAGGTTGATGAACAGCGACGACAGGCCGATCCGGTAGGTCAGCCCCGGGCCGCCCAGGAAGACGAAGCCGCTGAACGCCGCCGCCATGGTGGCGAGGCCGGTCACCACCACCCCCAGCCCCTGCCGCGCCACCCAGAAGTCGTGCGCGCTCCGCGTGCGGCGCAGCGCCCAGACCCCGAGCCCCAGGCAGACCGCGAAGTAGACGAGAGTCGAGACGACGATCAGCGGGCGGCCGAGGATCGGCACCTTCAGCTCCCTCCCGAGCGCAGCCGCCGCATCCGGTCGAGATCCTCTTCCCGCAGCCCGTGGCGGCCGAAGGAGAAGGCGTACAGCAGGCCGAGCCCGAGGAGGGGAATGGGGACGAGGACGAAGATCATCAGCGCCGTGGCCAAGGGGAGACCCAGGACATCCGGTCCGCCCGCCGGGAGGGCCAGGACCGCCGCGAGCCCGCCGGCCAGGAGAACCCATACCGCTCCCAGCGGAATCACCAGGCCGCCCAGCCGGCCGTTCCGGGCCGCTCCCAGGGCGATCAGCGCCACCGGGAAGGTCGCCCCGCCGAACGCCGCGAGCCACGGCGCCAGAGAGGAGCCGAGGGCGAAGCCGGCGAGCGAAGCCAGCGCCGCGAGCGCCAGCAGGACGAGGGCGAACGTTCGAGCCAAGCGAGCTCCTCAGGGAAACCCGTGGATTCTATCCGCTATGATCGCCCGCATGGCGAATCCCCAGATCCAGATCCTCGTCTGCCTGAACGAGCGCCCGCCGGACAGCTCCAAGCCGAGTTGCGCCCCCAAGGGCGCGCTGGAGGTCTACCACCGCTTCAAGGACCGGGTGAAGGAGCTGAAGATCCGCGACCGCGTGATGGTCACTCGCACCGGCTGCCTCAAGCACTGCAGCCAGGGGATCACCGTCGCCGTCTGGCCCTATAACCTCTGGTACCGCGGGGTGACCGTGGGGGACGTCGAGGAGATCCTCCAGCGCACCGTGCTGGAGGACGGCCGCGAGGTCGAGCGGCTGCGGATGCCCGACATCCCCTGGGAGTAGACCCTACCCGAGCACGGGCAGCAGCGCCGAGGAGACCAGATCCCGGTTCTGCGGCGTCAGCGAGCCGCGGTACTTCCTAGCCATCTCGGCCGTGTCGGCGCGGGTGACGATCCGCTCGTAGAGGTTGGTCCGCTGCTTCGGGATGTAGCCGGCCGAGGAGATGAGGTGCTCCATCTCGTCCTGGCTCATCCGGTAGGCCGTGCCGGCCGAGGCGACGACGTTCTCCTCGATCATGATCGAGCCCATGTCGTCCGCCCCGAAGCCGAGGGAGGCCTGGCCGATCTTCTTCCCCTGGGTGACCCAACTGGTCTGGAAGTGGACGATGTTGTCGAGGAAGAGGCGCGACACCGCGAGCGTCCGCAGATACTCCTCGGCGTAGGTCTCGGGCACGTCCGGCATGTCGGTGTGGTCGTGCTGGAAGGTCCAGGAGATGAAGGCCGTGAAGCCCGCCGTCTCGTCCTGGAGGTCGCGGACGCGCTGGAAGTGCTCGACGCGGGCGGCGATCGGCTCGCCCATGCCGTACATCATGGTCGCCGAAGTGCGCAGGCCGTTGCGGTGGGCCTGCCGCATGACGTCGATCCACTCCTCGGCCGAGCACTTGGGGTAGGCCAGCACCTCTTTGCGGGTGACGTCCGAGAGGATCTCGGCGCCACCGCCGGGGATCGACATCAGCCCCGCCGCCTTGAGCCGCGCGATCACGTCGTAGAAGCTCATCCGCTCCTTACGGGCGATGAACTTGATCTCCGGCGGCGAGAAGGCGTGGAGATGGCAGGCCGGGTAGTTGGACCGCAGAAACGTGAGCAGCTCCTCATAGAAGGAGAGCGGCAGGTCGGGGTGCACGCCCCCCTGCATGAGGATGCCCGTGCCGTTGAGCGCCAGCGTCTCCTCCACCTTGCGGCCGATCTCCTCGAACGGCAGCAGGTACCCCTCGGGGTCCCCCGGCGCCCGATAGAAGGCGCAGAAGCGGCACTTGTAGACGCAGATGTTGGTGTAGTTGATGTTGCGGTCGACGTTGTAGGTGGCGACCTCGGGGTCGTTGAAGCGGTTCCGGACCTCGTGGGCGGCCATGCCGAGGTCGAGCAGGTCGCCGTCGAGGAGCAGCGTATGGGCATCACCGGCCGAGATGCGGCGGCCGGCCAGGGCGTCGTCGAGAATCTGTTGAACGGGGCGTCCAGAGGGTTCCAAATTCATAGCACCCGTTACTCTACCGTATCCTGCCCCTGGAATGGAGGAGCCGAAGGACTAAGGGGTGTCGTCCGGCTTCTCCTGGAGGTAAAGGTTCAGGTAGGCCGAGAGGAACTTGACGAAGTTCTTGTTGTAGATCTCGTTGTGCCCCGGGATCAGATGGGCGCTCGCGCGCAGGACGAGGTAGGGCGAGGACTTGTCCCAGTTGGGCCGGGTCTCGGTCAGCCGGATCCCGTCGGGCAGCACGCCCGCGAGACCGTTGGCGTCCATGGCGCGCAGTGCCGCGCAGGGCTCCGCCGGCGACGAGGGCACGGCTTTCCGGGACTCGGCGAACTTGAGCCGGAGGTTCCGCATCTCCGCCGGGGAAGGAAAGGGGCAGCCGCAGGTCCCGGGCTTCTCTTCCTCCTCCTCCGCGGGGCCGTCGTAGCGAAGCTCGTGGGTCTGCTGGGGGGCGTAATGGCCCGCCCCCGTGAGCTCGGCCCCGAAATGGCCCCAGCGCAGCGGGTGCCAGAGGAGCCACAGAAAGCGGCCGATGGGAAAGGCCGTGCCCACGGCGGCATCACCCTCCGAGGCGACCGTCACCAGGACCGGGCACTGGGGCGCGTAGCGGCCGGGCAGGGCCAGATCGCTGTCGAAGAGGCGATAGCGGCCGGCCTCGAACGCCGGATTGATCAGCAGGACCAGATCGCCCAGCTCGCGGCGCTTCGTCTTGATCCCGGCGCCGTCCGCCAGGGGTCCGACGCCGTCCCGGCCGCTCCACTCGCCGGCCAGGGCCTTGTCGACGGCGGAAAAGACCAGGGCGCCGCCGAAGCTGTGCCCGGCCGTCACCATGGTCACGAATCCGGGGGAACGCTTCTGATCGAGATCGGTGTTGATCTCGTAGGTCAGATTGGCGAGGTCGAGGAGGACTCTGGAGCCGCCGTTCTCGCCGATCCTGTGGGCCGCCCGCTTGCGGTTGTAGAACGTCGCGCCCTGCAGCTTCCGGCTCGAATCCCCCCGCCAGCCGAGATAGATTCCGATGACCGGCCCCTTGTTGAGCCGGTCGGGATCCTCGCTGATCCCCTTCAGGACGCTGCGGAAGCAGGCGACGTTGGAGTCGCAGACGCTGGCGCCGTGGTGCCACCCATGGACGAAGGTGAGGACGATCGCCCCCTTCTCCGCCGCGACCTCGCGGACCATCGCGAAGACCTGCTCCTTCTGGACCTCGTCCTTGACGTGGCCGTCGTCGGACAGCTCGATGACTCCGAGGGTGAAACCCTCGTATCGCTCGATCGACCGCCGGGCGACCTCCTCCC
>JBDSHF010000031.1:0-29652 GCA_039918595.1 Thermoanaerobaculia bacterium | reverse complement strand
CAGGTTGGGACCGAGCCGATTCAAGGCGGCGGCATCCGGATTCTTCCTGCGGAGGAGTGGGAGATCGATGAGAAGGACACGCTGCCCGACCCCGAGAATTCTCGTCTGTCGCGGATCGTCTGGCTCGACGCCCGGTATCCCGAGGTCTCGCCGGAAAGCTGGGTCGTGCTCCAGCGGCCGCCCGTGACCGCTGAGATCAAGAAGGCGCTCATCATCACCAGGGTTCAGGAGACCCTCGAAGGTTCCCGGGAGGCCTACGGCGTCGCGGCCAAAGCGACCCGGCTGACCCTGGGAGAGCTCTGGCTCGACCTCAATACGGACGACGACGAGTTCGACCACTTCGACGTCATCCGCCGCACCGCCATCTTCGCCCAGAGCGAGCTCCTGCCGCTGGCGGAGGCGCCGCTCGATTCCGTGGAAGAGGCGGTGGGCGGCGGCGAGATCGAGCTGGCCCGTCTTTATGACGGCCTGAAGACCGGCCGCTGGCTGATCGTCAGCGGCGAGCGCACCGATGTGCGGGAGATCGATTTCGACGGCAAGGCGCGGGTCGTGCCCGGAATCAAGGCGAGCGAGCTGGTCATGCTGGCCGGTGTCAAGCATGGCGTCAGCACGATCGATTCCCTCCCCAGCTCCACCACGGGCCTGGAAAAGCCTCGACCGAAGAGACCGCTTCCCGGCGACCGGACCCACACGACGGTGACGCTCGCGAAGGAGCTGCAGTATCGATACAAGCGGGACACCGTCGTGATCTACGGCAACGTCGCCAAGGCCACTCACGGCGAGACGCGCTTCGAGGTGATGGGGAGCGGCGACGCCGCGAAATCCTTGCAATCCTTCACGCTCAAGCAGCCGCCTCTCACCTACGTCTCGGCGCCCACGCCTTCCGGCATCGAGAGCACGCTCAAGGTGCGGGTCAACGATCTCCTCTGGCACGAGGCGGAGAGCCTGGCCGGCCTCCAGAAGACCGACCGGAGCTACATCGTGCGCATCGACGACGGCGGCCAGACCACGGTGGTGTTCGGCAACGGCGAGCGTGGCGCGCGGCTGCCCACCGGCCCCGAGAACGTGCGGGCGACCTACCGCAACGGCATCGGCAAGGGGGGCAACGTCAAGAAGGAACAGATCACGCAACTGGCCACCCGGCCGCTGGGCGTCAAGGACGTGATCAATCCGCTCCCGGCCACCGGTGGCGCGGACAGGGAGAGCCGCGATCAGGCGCGGCGCAACGCGCCGCTGGCGGTGCTGGCCCTCGACCGGCTCGTCTCGGTGCAGGACTACGAGGACTTCACCCGCACCTTCGCCGGCATCGGCAAGGCCCGAGCCACGCTCCTCTCGGACGGCTTCGCCGAGCTCGTCCACATCACCATCGCGGGAGAGGACGACATCCCGATCGGAACGGATTCCGAGCTGCTCCAGAATCTCGAGGCGGCCCTGCGCTTGTACGGCGATCCGCGCCAGGCATTGCGCATCGACGTGCGCGAGCGATCCTTCCTGATCGTCGAGGCCGAGGTGCGGGTGCTGCCGGATTATCTCTGGGAGAAGGTGGAGCCGAAGATCCGCGCCGCCATGCTCCAGGCGTTCGGATTCGACCGCCGCGATCTGGGCCAGGGCGCCAGGCTGAGCGAGGCCTACCGAGTGATGCAGGGCGTGCCGGGAGTGGATTTCGTGGACATCAACACCTTCAAGAGCCGGGATCCCGAGGATCTGTCCAGCGATCTCGCGGAGCCGTGGGCCCGCCCCGCCCGGGCCGACGCCGACGGGACGATCCATTCCGCGCAACTGCTCTATTTATCGCCCGAGGTGGCGGACACGCTGATCCTCAAGGAGCTGAAGTCATGAACGGCCCGGAAGATCGTCTCTATGAGCTGCTGCCCGCCATCCACCGGCAGCGTGACTTCGAGCTGGGGAAGCCGCTGCGAGCCCTGCTGCAGGTGATCGCCGAGCAGGTGAACGCCGTCGAGGAGGACATCGGCCAGCTCTATGACAACTGGTTCATCGAGACCTGCCAGGACTGGGTGGTGCCGTACCTCGGAGACCTGATCGGTTACCGGCCGGTCCCCGAGGCGGGGCGTCCCGGCGGGGCGGACCTCAACAAGGCCCTGATTCCCCGCCGCGAGGTGGCGAACACGCTGCGCTACCGGCGGAGCAAGGGGACGCTGGCGCTGCTGGAGCTGCTGGCGCTGGATGTGGCGGGCTGGCCGGCGCGGGCCGTGGAGTTCTACGAGCTGCTCGGCTTCACCCAGCACATGAGCCACTCCCGCCTCGACCGCGGCCGCACGCTGGACCTGCGCCGGGGCGAGGCCCTGGGCCACCTGGGGAGCCCGTTCACGGGACCGGCCTACACGGCCAGCGTGGGCCGGCCTCCCGGCCTCTCCGGCGTCGGGCTGTTCGTCTGGCGGCTGCGCTCGTATCCGATCTCCATGGCCCCCGCCTGCCTGGTGGAGAAGTCGGCGAAAAACCTTTTCACATTCAGCGTGCTGTGCAATGACACGCCGCTCTTCGTGCGTCCCATGGCCGAGGACGATCCCGCCGCGATCGCGGGGGAGCTGAACCTTCCCATCCCCATCTCCCGCCGGGCTTTCGAGGCGAGGAAAGGGGATTACTACGGTCCGGACAAGAGCGTTTACATCTGGGTCGGCAAAAAGTCGAAGGGTTCCACGGAGAGCGTTCCCGAACCGGTCCCGCTGGAGCGCATCGTGGTGGCGGACCTGAGCGACTGGCGCTACGCCCCGCCGAAGGACAAGGTGGCGGTGGACCCGGAGACGGGGCGGATCGTCTTCCCGCGGGACCGGCGAGATAAGGACGTCTGGGTCTCCTACAGCTATGGTTTCAGCGCCGACGTCGGCGGCGGGGAGTACGACCGGCTCCTTTCGCAGCCGGAAGGCGCGACGGTCATTCAGGTCAAGCGCGGGCCCAAAAAGGATGACGATCCCCCCCACGTCCGGTCTATCGGTGAAGCCATCGCGCTCGCCGCGAAGCATCCGCACGCGGTGATCGAGATCCTCGACAGCGAGTTCTACGCCGAGCCGGTCAACGTCGAGCTGGCGAAGGATCAGACGTTGCAGATCCGGGCGGCGCGGCGGACGCGGCCGGTGATCAGCCTGCCCGAGCTGCGGGTCTCCGCGACGGACGCCCTCACCGTAACGGGCGAGGCCGGCAGCGCCTTCACGCTGGATGGGGTGATGGTGGTGGGCCGGAGCGTGCAGGTGCGAGGGGATCTGGCGGCCTTGACCCTGCGCCACTGCACCCTGGTGCCGGGCTGGGGACTGGAAAACGATTGCAATCCCCGCTGGCCCAACGAGCCCAGCCTGGAGCTGTTCGATCTCAGTGCCGTGCGCGTGACGATCGAGCGTTCTATTGTGGGATCGATCTATGTCAGCCAGGACGAGGTGGGCACCGATCCGATCTCCATGCGGATCAGCGACAGCATCGTGGACGCCACCCGTCCGGACGAGCTGGCCGTGGGCGCGGTGGAGGCCGCCGTGGCGCACGTCCGCCTGACGGTGGAGCGGTGCACGGTCTTCGGCCAGGTGCGGGTGCACGCGCTGGAGTTGGGGGAGAACAGCCTCTTCGAAGGCGTGATCCGCGTGGCGCGGCGCCGGATCGGCTGCCTGCGCTTCTCCTCTTATCTCCCCGATCCGGACACCCGCACGCCGCGCCGTTTCGAATGCCAGCCCGACCTCGCCGGCGCCGGCGAGGAGGTGCGGGTGCGTCCGCGGTTCCGTAGCGTGCGCTACGGCTCGCCGCTCTACGCCCGCCTCTCCGACCACTGCGCGGAGGAGATCCGGCGCGGCGCGGACGATCAATCGGAAATGGGCGTCTTCCATCACCTTTATGAGCCGCAGCGGGCCGCGAACCTCCGGGCCCGCCTCGAAGAATACACACCGGCCGGCGGGGACGCCGACTTGATCTACGCCGACCAGGAGGCACCATGAAAGGCGATTTCTCACGCGTCACTTTCGATCCCCGGAAGAATTTCACCCGCGTCCTGATGCAGCAGGGGCGGGTCCAGCTCGACGCCGACTGGAACGAGCAGTCGGCGATCCTGCTGCACTATCTGCGGACTCTGGCGGCGGACGTGATCGGTCCGTTCGGCGGGCCGAAGGAAGGCCTCGGCTTCGCGATCGCCAAGGTGACGGAAGCCAACGGCAAGCTCGCGGACCTGACGATCGAGCCCGGCCATTACTACGTCGACGGCCTGCTGTGCGAAAACCCCGGGAATGCGGAGCGCAAGCCGGTCGAATATTCCAGGCAGCGGGATTACGCCGAGCCGGCGGAACTCCCCACGCAGCTTCCCTTCCTGGTCTACCTGGACGTCTGGGAGCGGCACATCACCTGGGTTCAGGACGACGCCATCCGCGAGGTGGCGCTGGGCCGGCTGGACACGGCGACGCGGGCACAGCTCGTCTGGCAGGTGCGGGCCGTCCGCGAGGCGCCCGGCGTCGGCGTCGTCGGCGAGACCAAGGATGCGGTCATGGGCCAGTGGCAGAAGTGGGTGAGCTTCTGGCAGCCGCCCAATCGCGGCAAGCTCAAGGCCCGGGCCAGGATGGAAGGGGACGACACCAATCCCTGCATCGCCTCCCCCGAGGCCCGCTACCGGGGAGCCGAGAATCAGCTCTACCGCGTGGAGATCCAGGCGTATGAGCCCGGAGCGGCCGGCACCCAGGCGGTGACCTTCAAGTGGTCGCGGGAGAACGGCTCGGTGATCTTCCCCATCCGCACTCTCCGGGGGATGACGGCGCAGCTCGGCAGCCTGGGCCGGGACGAGGCTACCGGCCTGAAACGGGGCGACTGGGTGGAGCTGGTGGACGACGTCATCGATCTCAGCGGCAGGCCCGGGCCCCTGCTACGGGTCGCGGATATCGACGCCGCCCGCGCCACGGTCACCCTCGAAAAGGCGGCGGGCGACAACGTCAACCTGCCGGACTATGACGAGGAGGGCGAGGCGGCGAAAAAGCACGCCTTCCTGCGCCGCTGGGATCACCAGGAGTCCGCGTACAAGAAGAAGGACGATGCGCGGGCACCGAAGGGCGGCGTGCTCTTCGTGTTCGGCGAAGCCGGCGACGGCTGGATCTCCCTGGAGAAGGGAGTCCAGGTCCAGTTCCAGCCCGAGGGGACCTACCGGCCTGGCGACTACTGGCTGATCCCGGCGCGTACGGCCACGGGGGACGTCGAGTGGCCCGGAACGGTCAAGGAGCCCGAGGCCGTGCCGCCCCATGGCGTGGAGCACCACTTCGCGCCCTTGGCCCTCGTGACGGCGGGCGCCGCGCCCGTCGTGGACCTGCGGCGGAGCTTCGAGGGCATGGCCCAGTAAGCGGGGTTCAGGCCCTCAGTCTCTTCAGAAATGGGTTCAGTCCGTCACCGGCGCCGGTCCCGCCACCACCGGCTCCTCCGCGCGGCGGCGCCGGGAGAACCGGTCGCGCACCCGCGAGACGAGCCGCGCGTTGGCCCAGTCGTCGACGAAGGCAAGCGTGGCCAACCGGGTGGGAGTGGGGCCGGTGGGCTGAGGCGGTGAAGCGGCTGCAGAAGGAAGGGGCGGGTGGTCGCCATGACGGGCGCGTCCATGGCCTGGACGAACTGGACCACCTCGCTCTCCCCTGAGGCTCGAGCTGGGGAGCTTTGGGGATACCATCTCTTTCGGTTAACATACCGGCATGTACATCTCCCGCATCCGCCTGGAGAACATCCGAGGCTTCCGTGAGCTCGTGATTGATCTCTCCGGTGCCCGGTCCCGAAAAAGGACGCTGATCATCGGGAAGAATGGCACCTGCAAAACCAGTGTG
The DNA here is from genome assembly GCA_039918595.1 of Thermoanaerobaculia bacterium. Lineage (GTDB taxonomy): Bacteria > Acidobacteriota > Thermoanaerobaculia > Multivoradales > UBA5704 > DATARR01. Next base: position 23,869 of record JBDSHF010000031.1, on the reverse strand, counting down.
CTAAGGGCGATCGCGCTGGGGCTTTGCGATATCTCCGATGCGGCAACCTTGATCACAGAGCCCATTGGAGAAATGACCCACAGGGGAATTTCTAAGGGCGTCATCGAAATCGTGCTTGAGGAGAGGGGTATTTTGAAGACCTTAACCCTCTCCGACAGAGGCACTGGCAAAGAGCGTGTCGTTAAGGAGAAACCATCTGAAGGCGGTTGGCCCCAGACGTTTGTGTGTGGTTACGGCGCGGGCAGGTACGGGGGCAGACCCGACACAGGGCGGGAGTACCGCGGTGTAGATGGCGTATATACACTCTTTGACTATCAACGAGCGCTGATCGACCCCGAACTGACATTACGCCGACTGCGAGATTTCCTTGGAACTGGAAGGTACGAAGCGGTTCTGACCGGAATCAAAAAAGCTCTCGGCTTGGTTGTGGAAGACGAGATCCATCTCCCCCGGGGAGGCGGTGTCGAGTTGTCCGGCCCGTCGATCGGTGGGGCAATCCGCCTGGAGGGATGGGCGGACGGCTATAGGATGACCTTCAATTGGATGCTGGACCTCTACGGACGCGCCATGGCTGCCGACCGGATCACTCCTGAAGGTCATGTCCAAGGAATCGTTCTGATCGACGAGATCGAGCAGCACCTCCATCCTTCGATGCAGGCGGAGATCCTGCCCCGGGTCACCGAGGCCTTCCCCGAGATCCAACTCATCGCCACGACCCACAGCCCCCTGGTCGCCCTCGATGCAAAGCCCGAAGAGCTGGTGGTGCTCCGTCGCGAAGGCAGTGAGGTCGTCCGGGAAAGGGACGTCCCCGACTACACCGGCTACTCGGCCGAGGACATGTTGGTGGATGAGCGCCTCTTCGATACCGAGATCTACTCGCCGGAGATGCGTGAGACGGTCGGCCGCTATCACAAGCTCGCCGCCATTCCGAAGGCGGCGCGTGGTAGCGCTGAGACCCGTGAGCTCCGTAGTTTGGCATTGGAGATCCGGGAACTGCCAGTCCCCGAGTCACGAGAGAGTGAGATGGTCCGTCAGCTCAAGCAACTTATCGAGAAGCACAACCTGTGAGCCTCGGCTGGTGATCTGGGTCGACCGTAACCGAAATGATGAGCAAGGTCGGCCGATCAGGCCGGATCAGGCATGGTTCGACCTGGGGGCCGAAGCCCTGAAGGATGCCCTACATGAAGCCGAAGCGCACGAAGCCCGGGCGAGCGTCTACGGCCACGATCAGGTCCGGGCTGCGCTCGAAGCGCTATTCCACGACAAATGCGCCTACTGTGAGACAGAGTCCTCAGCGGGTTTCGACTGGAACGTCGAGCACTTCCGCCCCAAAGGGAAGGTCGCCGAGCGCGCCGATCATCCGGGCTATTACTGGCTGGCCTACGAGTGGCTCAACCTATATCCGTCCTGCAGCCACTGCAATCAACGCCGCAAGGACCGGCCCCGGTGGGGAGACATGCGATATGCGGGCTCCGGTGGAAAGATGGATCAGTTCCCCCTAGAAGACGAATCCTCCCGGGCGCTGTCGCCAGCCGATGACCTCGGCGCGGAGGCGCCGCTGCTCCTCGATCCCTGCGCGGATCGGCCTGAGGAGCACCTGCGCTACACGGTCGACGGACAGGTCGTGGCCGTGGCTGGGAGCCGGCAGGGAAAAGTTTCGATCAACGTCTTCAACCTTCGACGCAGCCGTCTTAAAACCAAACGCCGTAACAAGGTTGCAGCCGTCGTCGATTGCTTGCAACTCATCCGAGAGCAGGAAGAGAAAGGAAACGCCGAGGCCGCCCGCGATTTGCGGGAATTCCTGAGCAAGTGGTTCCTGACCGACTCCTGCGAGCATGCCGCCACGGCGCGAGCGGTCGTGCGTGACCCAGCACTGTTCGGACTCTGATTTCTGACCGCGGGGCCCCTCTCCGAAGCGGCTCGCGCGCCGCGCCTTCCCTCAGGAACGCCCCTTTCAGTCGACGGCCGGCGCCGGGTGGACTCCCACCGAATCCTCGGCGCGCCGCCGCCGGGAGAACCGGTCGCGCACCCGCGAGAAGAGCCGCGCGTTGGCCCAGTCGTCGAAGATGCTGTAGGAGACCGGGGTTCCGATCAGGGTCAGCACCAGCGACATCAACTGGCCGCCGAGGATCACCGAGCCGATCGCCCGGTTGGTGCCGGCTCCCGTGCCGCTCGAGGCGACCAGCGGGATCATGCCGGCCACGAAGGCGAGCGTGGTCATCAGGATTGGCCGCAAGCGGTCGCGGTTCGCCTCCCGGATGGCCTCTGCCCGCGGCATCCCCTGCGCCCGCAGGCCGTTGGTGTGATCGATCTGCAGAATCGCGTTCTTCTTCACGATGCCGAACAGCACCAGCACGCCCAGGCAGGAGAAGATGTTGAGCGACTGGTTGAGCACCAGGATCGACAGCAGCGCGAACGGCACCGTCAGCGGCAGCGACATCAGGATCGTGACCGGATGCAGCCAGCTCTCGAACTGCGCCGCGAGGATCAGGTACATGAAGATGATCGACAGCAGGAACGCCGTCGCGAAGGCCGCCGCCGCCTTGCCCGACTCGCGCGACTGACCCTCGAGGCCGAAGGAGTAGGCCGGCGGCATCTTGAGCCCGACCGCCGTCTTCTTGAGCGCGTCGATCGCCACCTGCTGCGAGAAGCCGGGCTTCATGTTGGCGGTGACCATCACCTGCCGGCGGCGGTTCAGGCGGTTGATCAGCGACGGGCCGGTGGCCTCCTGGAGAGTGACGACGTCGCGCAGCGGCACCGTGCCACGGGTGACCGCGGGAACCTCCATCGCGGCGATCGCCGCCGGATTGTTGCGGTCGGCCTCGCCGGCCCGCACGTGCACCTCGTACTCCTCGCCCGCCTCGAAGTAGGAGGTCGCCTTCTGGCCGCCGACCAGGACGTTGAGCGAGCTCGCGATGTCCTGCACCCGCACGCCGAGGTCGGCCGCCTTGTCGCGGTCGATCTTGACGCCGAGCTCGGGCTTGCCGACGATGAAGTTGGTGTCGACGTCGGTGGTGCCCGGCACCTTGGCCAGCTCGGCCTTGAGCACCTTGGCGTACTGATCGAGCTTGGCGAGGTCCGGGCCGCCGATCCAGAACTGGATGTCGTTGTTGACGGCGCCGCCGAAGGCCGACACCTTCACCACCTGGGCGCGCAGCTTCAGAGCCTGGTACTGCGGCACGATCTGGTCGCGCACCCGCTGCATGACCTTGAACTGATCCTCTTTGCGCGCTTTCGGATCGGAGAGCTGGACGTAGACCGACCCCAGGTTGAGCGTCCGCTGCGGGTCGTCGCCGATGGTGACCACGGTGGTGGCCACGCCGTCGAGCTTGCGCGCCTGGGTGGCGATCGATTCGAGGATCTTCTGCGTGGCGTCGAGGTTGGCCCCCTCGGGGGCGCGCACGATGACCTGAAACTGCGACTCGTCGTCGTCGGGCAGGAAGTTCTTGTTCACCGCCATGAACAGCGGCACGATGGAGACGAAGACCAGCACCATCGTCACCACCACGAGCCAGCGATGGGCCATGGCGAAGTCGAGCAGGCGCAGGTAGACGCGCTCGACGCGGGCGTAGAACCCCTTCTGCCGCGAGCCGTGCCCGGGCTGGGCGACGTCCTTGGCCCGCAGCCAGCGCGAGGCCAGCATCGGGGTCAGCGAGAAGGCGACCAGCAGCGACACCGCGATGGCGAACGCCATGGTGACGCCGAAGGAGTACATGAAGCGGCCGACGATGCCGCCCATGAAGGCCACCGGCAGGAACACCGCGATCAGCGACAGGCTGGTCGCCAGCACCGCGAGGCCGACCTCGCGCGTGCCCTCGATCGCCGCCTCGCGCGGCGAGAGCCCCTTCTCTTCCATGAAGCGGAAGACGTTCTCGAGCACCACCACGGCGTCGTCGATCACGATGCCCACCGCCAGCGTCAGCGCCAGCAGGGTGATCACGTTGAGCGTGAAGCCCATGTACTGCATGGCCCCGAAGGTGGCGATCAGCGAGCTCGGAATGGCGATCGCCGAGATCAGCGTCGGCCGGAAGCGGCGCAGGAAGATGAAGACGATGAAGGCGGCGAAGATCGAGCCGGCCACCAGGTGCTCCTTCACCGCGTCGACGGCGGCGACGATGAACTTCGACTGGTCGCGGACGATCTCCGCTTTCCAGCCCGCCGGCAACTGCGCCTTCAGCTCCTCCAACCGCAGCTTGATCTCGTTGACCACGGCGATGGAGTTGGTGCCCGACTGCTTGCGGATCTGCAGCACCACGGCCGGCTTGCCGTCGACGCTGGCGATCGACTCGGCCTCCTCGACGCCGTCGTCGATGCGGGCGACGTCGCCCACCCGTACCGGGTAGCCGTTGCGGGTAGTGACCGGCAGGCGCGCGAATTCATCCGGCGAGAGCACGCGGCCATAGGTGCGCAGCGTCAGGTCGCGCCGCTCCTGGGTCACCTTGCCGCCCGGGATCTGCACGTTCTGGCTGGCCAGCGCGTTGACTACGTCGGCCGAGGTCAGCCCCAGGCCGTTGAGCTTCTGGGTGTTGGTGACGACGTTGATCTGCCGCAGCCGCTGGCCGACGAGCTTGACCTGGCCGACGCCGGAGACCGTCTCCAGGCGCCGCTTGAGCACCCGGTCGGCGTAGTCGGAGATGTCGCGCTGCGAGGCGGGGCCGGAGAGCGCGATCGAGATCACCGGGTCGGCGTCCGGATCGAGCTTCTCGATGATCGGCGGATCGGAGTCCCGGGGCAGCTCGGAGAGGACGCGGTTGATCTTGTCGCGCACCTCCTGGGCCGCCACGTCGGGGTCCTTCTCGAGGGCGAACTGGATCTGCACCAGCGACACGCCGTCCGACGAGGTGGAGATCAGCGTCTCGATGCCGCTGATGGTATTGACCGCTTCCTCGATCTTGTCGGTGACCTCGGTCTCCATCTCCTCGGGGGCGGCGCCCTGGAGGGTGGTGGTGACCACCACGAAGGGGAAGTCGACCTTCGGGAAGCGGTCGACTCCAAGCTGGTTGTAGCCGAAGAAACCCACCACCACGAGGGCGAGGATGAGCACCGTCGCGAAGACCGGACGGCGGACGCAGAGCTCGGCAAGTTTTTGCATGGCGTTGGTTCTCCCTCTTCCTTAACGGGCTCCCGGGCCCGCGCCGAGATCGATGCGGGCAAACAGCCCGGGGCGCAGCCGGCCGTCCGCGTTGGCGAACTCGGCCTCGGCGAAGAACGTGCGCGTCGCGGGATCGATCACCCCGCCCACCGTCTTGATTCTGCCGGTGAAGGTCTCGCCGGGGTAGGGGTCGACCCGGGCGGTCACCGGCTGGCCGGTCCGGAGCTCCCCGAGATAGCGCTCGGGGATGCTGAAGCGCAGCTTGAGCGGCGCCGTCTGCTCGACGACGAAGGCGATGCCGGCCTCGCCGAGGCGCTCGCCGACGTCGGTCCGGCGCTCGGAGATCACGCCGGTGATCGGCGAGCGCATCACGGCGTCCGCCACGTGCTGTTTCGCCAGCGCCAGCGAGGCCTCGGCCGAGGCCCGCGCCGCCTGCGCCTGCTCGTAGGCCGACTGCGAGCGGTCGTAGGTGGCCTGCGGGATCGACTGGTTGCCGAGCAAGCCCTTCTTGCGGTCGAAGTCGCGGTGGGCGTCGTTCTCGGCGGCCCGGGCGCGCGCCAGATCCGCCTGGGCCCGCTGGACCTCGATCCGCGGATAGTCGGTCTCCAGCGTCAGCAGCGGCTGGCCGCGGCTGACCCGCGAGCCGGCGTCGACGTAGACCGCCGCCACCCGGCCGGGCTGCTTGGGCGCGACCTCGGAGCGCGACGGCGAGACGAACTCGCCGGTGGGCTGGAGGGCGGCGAGGCTGGTCGGCGCCGGTCCCTGGGATGTCGCGGCGGCCGCGCCGGAAGCGGCGGCGGGAGCCGCCGCCGGAGCGAGCTGCGCCACGTCGGCCGGCAGCGGCGGCGCGGGTTTGGCGGCTGCGGCGGAGGTCTCGGCCGTGGTGTCGGCCGGCTTCGGGTCGGCCTTCTTGTCCTTATCAGTGCCGCCACCGCAGGCCACGGCGACTATCAGGGCCGCGACGAGCGCTAGGGTTCTCTTGGTCATTTCCCACCCCCCTCGGTGAGGATCAAAGTCTTCAAAGTTCCGGCCGCCGACCAGACGTTCAGCTCGGCAAGGTCGCGGTTCACGGTTCCGTTTGCCACCGCCCGGCGGGACGACGCCAGGGCGGCCTCCGACGTCTGCAGATCGAGCGACGTCGCCTCCTCCGCCCGGTAGAGCTCGAAGCTCTGGTTGTACTCGGCCTCGGCCGCCGCGAGCTGCTCGCGGGCGAGAGCGAGGTCCTTCTCGGCGGTCCGCAGGTTGAGCAGCGCCTGGAGCACGTCCTCCCGCACCTGCCGCCGGGCCTCGGCGAGGGCGATCTCGGCCTGCCGCTGCTGCTCGCGGGCCACCGCCACCTTGGCCGAGATCTCGCCGCTGTCGAAGATCGGCATCGTCAGCCGGATCGTCAGCGCCGCCGTCTGGTCCGCCGGGAACGACGTCCGCTGGCGCAGCACGTCCCCCTCGGCCCGCACGGTGGGCAGCCGGGCCGCCCGCTGCTTGGAGGTCTCGAGCTGGGCGATCTGGAGCGCCAGGTCGGCGCGCTGGATCGCCGGATGGCTCGCCTGCGCCTGGGCCACCAGCGCCTCGGCGGGAGGCAGCGGCGGGAACTTCAGATCTGGCGCCGCCACCCGCAGGGAGGCCGCCACCGGCTCATCCAGGGCGAGGTCGAGACGCAGCCGGCTGGACGCCAGGTCCCGGTTCTGGGCCGCCGCCGCCAGCGCCCGCTCGGCTGCCTTGGTATCTGTCTCGGCCCGCAGCACGCTCACCCGGGTCTGCTCGCCGGCCTCATAGAAGGCCTGCGCCTGGGTCCGGCGGCGCTGCGCCAGCTCCAGATTTTTCCGCTCCACGTCCACCAGGGCCTCCCCCTGGATGATCCCGAGATAGTCCGACGCCGTCGACAGCAGGACCATGTCCTCGGTCGACCGCAGCCCGGCCTCGCCGCTGGTCACCGTCAGGCGCCCCTGGCGGAGCGCCATGCTCTCCCGCCGGCCGGCGTAGATCGGCTGGCTGAGGTTGATCCGGGCGCTGTAGTCGTAGAGCGGCAGGATCGTCGTCCGGAAGCCGTTCACCTCGAAGGCAACCTCGTTGCTGTTGCGGGTCACGGCGGTGTCCAGATCGAGGTGCGGCAGGATCGACGAGCGGATCTGGCGCACCTGCGCCTGCGAGACCGCGATCTGCGAGCGGGCCGTGGCCGTGCCCGCGTTGGCCTCCAGCGCCCGCCGGAGCGCCTGCTGCAGGGTTATTGCCTGAGAACCGGCCTGAGAACCGGCCTGCGTGGGCTCCTGGCTGCGGGCCATGGCGGGTACGAACGTCAATAGCGAGAGCGCGAGCGCGATTCCGGCGCGCCTCTCGCGGCGCTTAACCAATGTCATGGGATTTCACCTCCCCGGCCTTTCCATGCAGCCTAAGGGTATGGAGCGGGCCGGCGTAGTCTCCATTCGCCGAACGGCGGATTTTGCGGCCTATTCAGGAGGTTGACCCGGGGAACTTTGACCCGGTTGCTTCGGAAAGGCTCGGATTCGCCTGAAGGTTCGTGGGCCGCCCGCCCGCAGGGCGGCATTTATCCAGCCTGGGGTGTCAACCCCAGGTTCGAGGCCTACAAATCCCAAGCCCCCGAAGGGGCCGGCAGACCCGTTCGATCCTGGACGCCGGCGGGGGTTTGGGCGGCGGAGGTTTTCTGTCGGCCCTTCGGAGCTATGGGTGGGCCGGTCGCCTACCTGGGGTTGACACCCCAGGCTGGATAAATGCCGCCCTGTGGGCGAACTCCGATGCCGCCCTTCGGCGCGTTCCAGGTAGAATTCTCTCCAGAGGCCCCCAACCATGTCCCGATCCACCCTGACCCACCCCTACAGCGTCCACCCCAGCGTCGCCATGGTGCGGACCTGGATCGACGCGCTGCCGCAGAAGACCGGCCGGTCGCTCGACGAGTGGCTGCGGTTGATCGCGGAGCAGGGGCCGCCGGCCGAGAAGGAGCGGCGCGACTGGCTCAAAGCCGAGCACGGCCTGGGCACCAACTCCGCCGGGTGGCTGGCCGAGCGCTCGGTGGGGAAGGGCGGGGAGGACGGCGATCCGGAGGCTTATCTCCGCAGCGCCGCCGGCTACGTGGAGGCCATGTTCGTCGGCGGCAAGGCGCCGCTGCGGCCGGTCTACGAAGAGCTGCTGCGGCTCGGCCTCGCGGTCGCGCCGGACGTCAAGGCCTGCCCGGCCGCGACGATCGTCCCCCTCTACCGCAACCACGTCTTCGCCCAGATCAAGCCGGCCACGAAGACGCGGATCGACCTCGGCTTCGCCCTCAAGGACACCGCCGCCACCGGCCGCCTGATCGACACCGGCGGCTTCGCCAAGAAGGACCGCATCACCCACCGCATCCCGATCGCCAGCCTCGCGGAAGTCGACGATGAGGTCCGGCGCTGGTTGAAGGTCGCCTATGACATGGACGCCTGATCGTTGACTCTCGAAGACCTCGGCTGGAATGACTTCTTCGCGGCGGCCTTCGCGCCGTATGCGGAGCAGGGGCTGGTGCCCGCCCGCGTGGTGGCGCAGAAGGGGCTCAATCAGATCTCTACCGGCGACGCCGAGCACTACGCCGACCTCGCCGGCAAGCTTCGCCACGAGCTGAAGGGGCCCGACAGCCTCGGCCATCCGGCGGTGGGGGACTGGCTCGCCCTGCGGCTGCCCACGGGCGAGGGGCGGGCGATGATCCATGCCATCCTTCCCCGCAAGTCCAAGTTCTCCCGCAAGAGCGCCGGCCAGAAGACCGAGGAGCAGGTGGTGGCGGCCAACGTCGACACCATCTTTCTCGTCTCCGGCCTCGACGGCGACTTCAACCCGCGGCGCGTCGAGCGCTACCTCACCGCCGCCTGGGACAGCGGCGCCCACCCCGTGGTCGTCCTCAACAAGCTCGACCGCTGCGAGGATCCCGAGACCTGCCTGGTCGAGATCGAGGCGGTAGCCATGGGCGTGCCCGTCCACCGGGTGAGCGCCCGTACCGGCGAGGGGTGCGAGGAGCTCGCGGCCTACGTCGTCCCGGGCCAGACCGTGGGCTTCCTCGGCTCCTCGGGCGTCGGCAAGTCGACCCTCATCAACCGCCTGCTGGGACGCGAGGCCCAGCGCACCGGCGATGTCCGCGAGGGGGACGACCGCGGCCGTCACACCACCACCCATCGCGAGCTGTTCCTGGCCCCCACCGGCGGGCTCCTCATCGACACCCCCGGCCTGCGCGAGATCCAGCTCTGGGAGGGGGAGCAGGGGATCGAGTCGGTCTTCCCGGAGATCGAGGAGCTGTCCGGGAAGTGCCGCTTCGGCGACTGCCGGCACCAGGGGGAGCCGGACTGCGCCGTCGAGGCGGCGGTCGCGGCCGGCGAGCTGGAGCCTGAGCGCCTGGAGAGCTACCGCAAGCTCCAGAAAGAGCAGCACCATCTCCACATCCGCCAGGACGAGCTGGCGCGCCTCCAGGAGAAGAAGCGCAACAAGGTCATCCACAAGGCCCAGCGGGAAGGGTACCGGCTGCGGCCGAAGGGGTAGGGGATGATCCGGTAGCGCCACCCCGACATTTCCGTTGACAATCCGGCGACACCGCTGTTACGGTACATCGGTGTAAACGCTTACACCGCGCCATGGACAGCCGTCCAGGAGCCGCCGTGCACAAATTTCCTGCTCTGCCGAATCTCCGCGAGGGGCTCTGTTGAGCGCCTCGATCAAAGAAGTCGCCCTCAAGGCGGGGGTGTCGATCGCCACCGTCTCGCGGGTGCTCAACGACAAGGGGCCGGTCGCCGTGGAGACGCGGCAGCGGATCCTGACGGCGATCGAGCAGTTGCGCTACGTCCCGCACGGCGCCGCCCGCAGCCTGATCACCAACCAGACCGACACCATCGGCGTGCTGCTGCCGGACCTCTATGGCGAGTTCTTCTCCGAGGTCATCCGCGGGATCGATCTCGCGGCGCGGCGCAGCGGCCTCCACGTGCTGATCTCCGGCTTCCACAGCGACCGCGCCGAGATCGAGGCGGTGCTGCGCGCCCTGCGCGGACGGGTGGACGGGCTGATCGTGCTGTCGCCCGACGTCGACGCCCAGTCCCTGCGCCGCAATCTGCCGGAGACGCTCCCCGTGGTGCTCCTGAATACTCCGGTCGAGGGGGAGCCGGTCGCGGGGGACGGGGCGGCTTTCGACGCGATCAACCTGGACAATCATGGCGGGGCTTTCGCCATGGTGCGGCATCTGGCCGGGCTGGGGCACCGGCGGATCGCCTTCCTCCGGGGTCCGGAGGAGAACGCCGACGCCCGGGAGCGCCTGCGCGGCTACCGCGACGCCCTGCTCTCGCTGGGGATCGCGGGAGAGGAAGCGCTGGAGCTCGGCGGCGATTTCAGCGAGGAGTCGGGCTACCGGGCGGGCCAGCGCCTGCTGGCCCTGGAGCCGCGGCCGGCGGCGGTCTTCGCGGCCAATGATTCGATGGCGATCGGCTGTCTCTTCGCTTTGCGCGAGGCGGGGGTCCAGGTGCCCGGCGACTTTGCCCTCGCCGGTTTCGACGACATCCCGATCGCCCGCTACATCACCCCGCCGCTCTCCTCGGTGCACGTGCCGATCGCCGAGCTGGGGACGCGCGCCATGGAGCGGTTGCTGCACGCGGTGGACAGCAAGAATGGGCATGAGCGCCGCCAGGAGACCGTGGCCACCACGCTGGTGGTGCGGGGCTCCTGCGGCGGCGCGGCGACGGATCTTGATTGATGTTTTGAGAGCATCGAGAAAAGGAGAGGATTCATGAGGATACTATTCAAATCGTTTCTGTTCGTGCTGCTCGCCGGCGCCCTGGCGGGTTCCGCCTTCGCCCAGTCGTCGACGGCGAACGTCCGCGGCAAGGTGACCAACGACCAGGGGACGGCGCTCCCGGGCTCCACGGTCACGGCCGTCGGCACCGCCTCGGGATTCGTCAAGACCAGCACCGCCGGCCCCGACGGCGCCTTCCAGCTCGGCGGCCTCACCCCGGGGGAGTACATCATCACGGTGGAGGCGCAGGGCTTTCAGGAGCGCGCGCAGACGGTGAGGGTGCTCGTCGGGCAGAACCTCAACGTCACGTTCGCGATGGCGCCGACCGCCGTGGTCAGCGAATCGATCACCGTCATCGGCGAGCAGGTCGTCGACATGCGGACTCCGGAGGCGGCGACCAACGTCACCACGCAGCAGATCGAGAACCTGCCGCAGGACAACCGCAACTTCCTCAATTTCGCGGCGCTCGCGCCCGGCATCCGGATCTCGGCCGACCCACAGCGCAAGACGATCTCCGGCGACGCCCAGCCCGCCGAGCAGACCAACGTCTTCATCGACGGCGTGAGCTTCAAGAACGACGTGCTGCAGGGGGGCCTGGTCGGCCAGGACTCCAGCCGCGGCAACCCGTTCCCGCAGAACGCCGTGCAGGAGTTCCGCGTTATCACCCAGAACTACAGCGCGCAGTACGACAAGGCGTCGAGCGCGATCATCACCGCCGTCACCAAATCGGGCGGCAACGACGTGCGCGGGCAGCTCTTCTGGTTCTACCAGCCGAAGCAGTGGGTGTCCGAGTTGCCGCAGAACTTCCAGTACTCGACGCTGACCTCGAACGAGGAATACAAGCGCAGCCAGCCCGGCTTTTCGATCGGCGGACCGATCATCAGGGACCGGCTCCACTATTTCCTCTCCTATGAGGGGGTCGACGAGCACGCCACCCGGACGGTGTCGGTCAATCCGAACTTCCTGGGCGTGTTCGGCCAGTACACCGGCAATTTCGCCAGCCCGTTCAAGTCGAACCTGGCGTTCGGCAAGCTGAGCTGGCAGCCGGCCCAGAACCAGCTCGTCGACTTCAGCGGCAACTACCGCAAGGAGCACGAGACGCGCGACTTCGGCGGGCAGACGTCTTTCGAATCGGCGTCGGACGTCAAGAATACGGTCTCCGGCGCGACGCTACGCCATAGTTGGAACAACGACAAGGCCCTCAACCAGGCGACGCTCAGCCTGCAGAACTACGTCTTCAACCCGACGGCGCTCAATCCCGACCTCGTCGGGCGCAATTACGAAGGGGTCATCCGCATCGGCGGCAGGGACACCAGCCAGAAGTTCGACCAGCGGCGGCTCGAGCTGCGCGACGACTACAACCTCCCCGTCTTCCAGGCAGGGGGGGACCACAGCCTCCAGATCGGCGCCAACCTCGATTTCCTGCGCTATAAAGTCAACAAGAGCCAGACCGGCAACCCGGTCTACAACTTCCGCAACGACCCGGCGAACGGCCTCACCTTTAATCAGCCCTTCGAGGCGCAGTTCGGCTTCGGCAATCCGAACCTGACGGCCAACAACCAGGAATACGGTATTTACGGCCAGGACACCTGGACTGTCAATCCGCGCCTGACGGTGAACCTCGGACTGCGCTGGGACTATGAGTCCCGCCAGATCGACACCGACTACGTGACGCCGGCGAATATCGCGGCGGCGCTGGCCGGCCGGGTGGACTCGAGCTACTTCTCGAACGGCAACAACCGTTCGCAGTACACCAACGCGTTCCAGCCGCGCCTCGGCTTCTCCTACGACCTGACCGGCACCGGCAAGTCGATCCTCTTCGGTGGCGCCGGCCGCTACTTCGACCGCCTCTTCCTCAACGCCACGCTGGACGAGCGCTATCGCCTGCAGTTCCCGGTCTATCGCATCCAGTTCTCGCCCGACGGGCGCCCGGGGACGATCCAGTTCAATCCGAGCTACCTGACGCCCGCCGGCCTGCACACGCTGATCGCGTCGGGGCAGACCAGCCCCGAGATCTACCTCCTCAACAACGACACCAAGATCCCCTACTCGAACCAGTGGAACCTCGGAATCCGGCAGGCGCTCGGCAACTGGACCGGCTCGCTGAGCTACAACGGCGTCCGCGGCTACCATGGTTTCACCTGGCTGTCGGCGAGCGGCCTCTGCTGCCAGGCGCTGGTGCCTGGCTACGGCAACGTGATCATTTCCGACCCCGAGGGCAAGCGGTACTGGTACGACGGCATCTTCCTCTCGCTCGACCGCCCCTACTCGAACAACTGGGGAGTGCACCTCGCCTGGACGCACGCCATCACCGCCGAGCAGACCGGCAACGACCTGTTCAGCCTCGACTTCCCGAGCGCGGCAGCGTACGGCCGCCACGACGTGCCCGGCTCGGAGAAGGACCGGATCGTCGCCACCGGCATCTTCGGGTTGCCGTGGGACGTTCGCTTCAGCACCAACATCAGCCTGGGGACCGGCGCCGCCTTCAACGTCCTCGACTTCTCGCAGGGCTTCGACCTGCCGGCGCGCGAGAGGACCCATCCGTTCCAGCGCACGATCCGCCCGGAGAAAACCTGGGGCTTCGCCGACCGCTCGGTCGACTTTCACCTGGAGAAGGACTTCGGCACCTTCCGCGACGTCTCGATCGGCGTCGTCGCCGAGGTCTTCAACGCCTTCAACTGGGCAAGCTACGGTTGCCTGGAAAATTTCATCGGACCCGGAGGAAACCCGAACCTCGGCAAGGCGAACTGCGTGATCAACCTGCCCCGCCGCGAGCAGGTCGGGATCAAGATCAACTTCTAGTCGACTTTCTTAAGAATCCGCTGCGAGGAGGAGCACCATGACGAGAAAAATCATCGCGCTTCTCCTCGCCGCCGTTTCGTTCTCCTGCGCCAGCGCGCCCCCTCGCCCTTCTGACGTGCTTGCGGCCTCCACGGATCAGGCGCTGCTCGACGACGTCGAGCGCCGCGGCTTCCAGTTCTTCTGGGAGCTCGCCGATCCGCAAACCTTGCTGATCCCCGACCGCGCGCCGACGCCGTCGTTCTCCAGCATCGCCGCCGTCGGCTTCGGCCTCACCGCCTACGGCATCGGCGCCGAGCGCGGCTACGTGCCGCGCGCCCAGGCCGCGGCGCGGACGCTCGCCACCCTGCGCTCGCTGGCGGCCATGCGGCAGGGCCCCGAGGCGCGCGGCGTCTCGGGATATAAAGGTTTCTTCTACCACTTCCTCGACATGAAGACCGCCGAGCGGTTCAAGACCGTCGAGCTGTCGACCGTCGACACCTCGCTGCTGATGGCCGGCGTCCTCTTCGCGCAGTCCTACTTCGACCGCGACGACGCCACCGAGTCGGCGATCCGCTCCACGGCCGAGGAGCTCTACGGGCGCGTCGACTGGCCCTGGGAACAGGCGCGGAATCCGGCGATCAGCATGGGCTGGACCCCCGAGGAGGGCTTCCACACCTACGACTGGCGCGGCTACAACGAGGCGATGATCGTCGTCCTCCTCGCCCTCGGCTCGCCGACGCATCCGGTCGACGCGAGCGCCTGGGGGGAGTACATGAAGACCGCCCGCTGGGGGACGTTCGAGGGGCAGGAGCACTTTCTTTTCGCGCCGCTCTTCGGGCATCAGTATTCGCACGTCTGGGTCGACTTCCGCGGCATCCAGGACGACGCGATACGCGGGCACGGGATCGCTGGCTTCGATTACTTCGAGAACTCCCGCCGCGCCACCCTCGCGCAGCACGCCTACGCGATCGCCAATCCGAACGGCTACCGCGACTATGGCGAGCGCGTCTGGGGGCTCACCGCCTGCGACGGCCCGATGGACGCCACGGTCACCATCGACGGCCGGGCGCGCACCTTCTACGGCTACGCCGCGCGCGGCGCCACCACCGGCGAGATCCGCGACGACGGCACGATCGCGCCGACCGCCGCCATCTCGTCGATCGTCTTCACCCCCGAGCTGTCGATCGCGGCCCTGCGCGAGATGAAGGACCGCTATGGAAAAAACCTCTATTCAAAGTATGGTTTTCTCGACGCCTTCAATCCGACGCTACGGACGAGCCAGGGGGTGGCCAGCGGCCACGTCGATCCGGCGCAGGGGTGGTTCGACGTCGACTACCTCGGCATCGATCAGGGGCCGATCGTCGCGATGATCGAAAACCATCGCAGCGGCCTGGTCTGGAAAACGATGCGGAAGAACCCCCACATCGTCCGCGGCCTGAAGCGCGCCGGCTTCAGGGGCGGCTGGCTGGAGGAGGCGACCGCGCCTTGAGCGGCCGCGACTGGCTGATGGCGACCGCGCTCGCTGCCTCTCTCGTTTCCTGCGAGCCCCGGGACACGGGGGTGGTCACCCTCCGCTTCTGGGCCCTCGGCCGGGAAGGGGAGGTGGTGAAGGACCTCGTGCCGGAGTTCGAGCGCCGCAATCCGGGCATCCACGTCGACGTGCAGCAGATTCCCTTTCTGAACGCTCACGAGAAGCTCCTCACCTCCTGCGTCGGTGGCACCACGCCGGATCTCGCGCAGGTGGGCAACACCTGGATCCCCGAGCTCACCTCGCTGGGCGCCATCGCGCCGCTGGACGAACGGGTGCGGCGCTCCGCCACGATCGCGCAGACGGATTACTTCCCCGGCATCTGGGACACCAACGTCGTCGGCGGCGCCCTCTACGGCATCCCCTGGTACGTGGACACCCGGCTGCTCTTCTACCGCACCGATCTGCTGGCGGAGGCCGGCTTCCCGGAGCCGCCCCGCACCTGGAGCCAGTGGCTGGAGGCGATGCGGCGGGTCAAGGCCCGCCAGGGGCCGGGGCGCTTTGCCATCCTCCTGCCGGTCGACGAGCACGAGCAGCCGGTGATCCTCGGCCGCGAGCTCGGCGCCGGCCTGCTGCGCGACGGCGACCGCTACGGCGATTTCCGCTCGCCCGCCTTCCGCCAGGCCGCTCGTTTCTACGTCGGCCTTTTCCGCGGCGGCCTCGCTCCGGCGTGGTCCAACAGTCAGGTCACCAACGTCTACCAGCAGTTCGCCGCCGGCGACTTCGCCTTCTTCATCACCGGCCCCTGGAACGTCGGCGAGTTCCGCCGCCGGCTGCCACCCGCGATGCAGGGCAAGTGGAAGACGGCGCCCATGCCGGCGCCGGACGGCTCCCACCACTGGCCCGGCGTCTCCGTGGCGGGCGGCGCCAGCCTGGTCCTGTTCCGCGCCTCCCGGCATCCGGAGGAGGTCTGGAAGCTCGTCGAGTTCCTCTCCGAGCCGGCGGTGCAGGTGCGTTTCCACGGGCTCACCGGCGACCTGCCGCCGCGGGCGAGCGCCTGGGGTTTTCCCAGCCTGGCCGGCGACGCCCAGACCGCCGCCTTCCGCGCCCAGCTCGAGCAGGTGGCGCCGGCTCCCAAGGTGCCGGAATGGGAAGAGATCAGCGTTCAGATCTGGCAGAGCCTGGAGCCCGCCATTCGCGGCCGGGAGAGCGTCGACGACGCCCTGGCCGATCTCGACGAGCGGGTGGACCGCATCCTGGCGAAGCGCCGCGAGGTGCAGGCGGGGAGGCGCGCCCATGTCCGCTGAAGTGCCCGCTCAGATGGCTCGGCGGGCGTTGCCGAGCGAGGTGCGGGCGGCCTGGCTGTTCGTGGGGCCGGGGCTCGCCATCATCTTCCTGTTTTTTCTCTTGCCGATCGCCGCCGCGCTGCTCCTCAGCCTCACCGATTTCGACCTCTACGCCGTCGCCGACTGGCGCAACCTCCGCCTCGTCGGCTTCGAGAACTACTCGCACCTGCTGCGCGATCCGCTGTTCTGGAAGGCGATGCGCAACACCGTCTACTTCGTGCTGGTGGGCGGTCCGCTGACCGTGGTGGTCTCGCTGGCGGCGGCATTGATGATCAGCTCGCGGCTCACCCGTTTCCCCGGGATCTTCCGCACCGCCTACTTCGCGCCGGCGGTGACCACCCTGGTGGCGGTCGCCACCGTCTGGCGCTACCTCTACCATCCGCGCTTCGGGCTGCTGAACCATGCCTTGGGAATGATCGGGATCGCGCCCATCGACTGGCTGGGGGACACCCGCTGGGCGATGCCGGCGATCATCCTGCTGTCGATCTGGAAGAACTTCGGCGCCAACATGATCATTCTCGCGGCGGGGTTGCAGAGCATCCCCGAGCCGCTCTACGAGGCGGCACGCCTGGAGGGGGCCGGCTGGTGGCGGCAGCTCCGCGACGTGACGCTGCCGATGCTGGCTCCCACCTTCCTCTTCGTGGCTGTGATGACCTGCATCGGCTACTTCCAGCTCTTTGCCGAGCCCTTCGTCCTCACCCGCCAGGGGGAGCCGCTCAACAGCACCCTGAGCGTCGCCCTGCTGATGTACAAGCAGGGTTTCCGCTTCTGGCACATGGGCTACGCCGCGGCCGTCGCCTTCGTCCTCTTCGTCGTCATCCTCGCCGCCACCAGCGTGCAGGTCCGCCTGGCGAAGAGAGGTGAGGCATGAAGCGGCCGGTCGCCACCTTCTTTCTCCACGCTGCCCTGATCGCCACGGCGCTGCTCACCATCCTGCCGCTGGTCTGGATGATCATGGCCTCGCTGATGCCGGCGGGGGAGGCGAGCTCCGAGCCGCCCCCCTTCTTCCCGAGCCACGTCACTTTCGAGCACTACCGCGAGCTGTTCGTCCGCCTCAACCTCGGCCGGGTCCTGTTCAACAGCGCGTTCCTGGCCACCGCGGTCACCGTGCTCTCGGTGCTGTTGAATGCCATGGCGGGCTACGCCTTTGCCAAGCTCCGTTTCCCCGGCCGGGGGAGGATCTTCGGCTTTCTGCTCGGCGCCCTGGTGCTGCCGTCGCAGGTAGCCATCCTGCCGCTCTTCCTGCTGATGCGGCAACTGGGGCTGATCAGCAGCTACTGGGGGGTGATCCTCCCCGGAATGGCAACCATTTTCGGCATCTTCCTGGTCCGCCAGTATGCCCTCTCGATCCCCGACGAGCTGCTGGACGCCGCGCGCATCGACGGCGCCAGCGAGGCGCGCATCTTCGCGGGGATCATCCTGCCGCTCTGCCGTCCCATCCTGATCACGCTCGCCATCTTTACCTTCCTGGGGACGTGGAACGACTTCTTCTGGCCGCTGGTCGTGCTCACCGACGATTCGAAATACACCCTGCCCGTGGCCCTCGCCAACCTGTTCGGCGAGCACGTGCAGGACACCGAGATGATGATGGCCGGCTCCGTCCTCACCGTCATGCCGGTGCTGCTGCTGTTCCTGTTTCTGCAGCGCCACTACGTGAAGGGTCTGCTGATGGGGAGCGTGAAGGAGTGAGATGGCTGGCGCTCTTGTTGCTGCTCGCCGCCTCTCCGCTCTACTCTCAGACCCGGACCCTGGACGAATTCACCACCATTGCCGGCTGGACGGCGGCCCCTTCGGACGGCGTCCACCTCGATCTGGCGCAGGACCAGGGCGCTCTGCGCCTAGATTGCGATTTCAACGGCGGCGCGGGCTACGCCGTGGCCCGCCGGCCGCTGCCGCTCGATCTGCCCGCCAACTGGGAGATCTCCTTCCGCCTCCGCGCGGACGCGCCGGTGAACAACCTGGAGTTCAAGCTGATCGATCCCAGCGGCCAGAACGTCTGGTGGATGAACCGCCGCGGCTTCGAGTTCCCCCGCGACTGGCGGACGTTGAAGATCAAGAAGCGTCAGCTCGAGTTCGCCTGGGGACCGGCGGGCGGCGGCGAGATGAAACAGGTGGCCGCCCTCGAGATCGCGATCACCGCCGGCACCGGCGGCAAGGGCTCGGTCTGGATCGACGACCTGAAGTTTACCGAGCTGCCGCCGGCCCACCCCTACACCCGCACGCCCGCCATCGCAATCTCCGGCGACACGATCGTCTACGACTTCCTGGAGCCCCGCGAATATGGGGGACTGGTGATCGATTGGGAACGGCCCTCCTCCTACGCGGTATCGATCTCGGACGACGGCAGGGCCTGGACGAAAGTCCGCGAGGTGATCGGCGGCAACGGCGGCCGGGATTCTCTGTATCTGCCGGAGACGGAATCGCGCTACCTGCGGCTGCGTGGAGCCGGCGTGCCGCGAAACCTCGACGTCAAACCCCTCGATTGGGCGCCCTCGATCAACGCCCTCTTCGCCGCGATCGCCAAGGATTCCCCCCGCGGCTCCTACCCCCGCTCGTTTTCCGGTGAGCAGGAGTACTGGACCGTCGTCGGCGTCGACGGCGACCGCGAGGAGGCGCTCCTCGGCGAGGACGGCGCGCTAGAGGTGGGGCAGGGGGCCTTCTCGATCGAACCCTTTCTTTTTTTGGAAGACAAGCCCGACGGCGAGCTGATCTCCTGGAGCGGCGTCGAGACCCGGCAGTCCCTGGCCGAGGGATATCTCCCCATCCCCACCGTGACCTGGGCCCGTGGCGATCTTTCCCTGGAGATCACCGCCCTGGCGTCCGGTCCGCCGGGAAGCTCCGCGCTCCACGCCCGCTATCGCGTCCGCAATCAGGGAAAGGCGAAGCGCTTGCGTCTGTTCCTCGCGCTCCGCCCCTTCCAGGTCAATCCGCCCACCCAGTTCCTCAACGCCACGGGCGGTGTCTCCGCCATCCGCGAGATCGCCTGGGACGGTCACGCCGTGACGGTGAATGGCGAGCGCAGCGTCATCCCCGCGAGCGTGCCGTCGGCCTTCGGCGCCACGACGTTCGACGGCGGCGAGATCTCCGAATCCTTGCGGAAGGGGGCGCTTCCCGGGGCGGCTCGCGTGGCGGATTCGTTCGGATATGCGTCGGGGGCTTTGACGTGGGATCTCGATCTCGATGCGGGAGGGGAGCGGGCGGTGGATCTGGTGGTGCCGTTCAAACAGGAATTGGGCGCCGGCTCGTCGCCCGGGATTGAAATCCTGGGCTACCGACGGTCGTCCTCCGGACTTGAAGTCCCGGCCAAGGGACGGCCGAGGGTAGCCCGGGATTTCAATCCCGGGCGGCAAGGAGAGTCGACTTTCGATTCCGCCCTCGCCGCCGCCGCCCGCGACTGGCACCAGCGCCTCGACCGCGTCGATCTCCACCTCCCCCCCGCCGCGGACCCGCTGGTCAAAACCTTTCGAACCGCCATCGCCCACATCCTGATCAATCGCGACGGCCCCGCCATCCAGCCGGGCTCCCGTTCCTACGCCCGCACCTGGATCCGCGACGGCTCGCTCACCTCCTCGGCGCTGCTGCGCTCGGGGCTGGCGGACCCGGTCCGCGAGCTCATCGAGTGGTTCGCCCCCTACCAGTTCGCCAGCGGCAAGATCCCCTGCTGCGTGGACGCCCGCGGCGCCGATCCCGTTCCGGAGAACGACAGCCACGGCGAATTCATCTTCCTGGTGGCGGAGTACTGGCGCTATACCCACGATCGCGCGACGGTGGAGAAAGTCTGGCCGCACGTCGAGAAAGCCGTCGCCTACGTCGACGAGCTCCGGGCTCAGCGCCGCACGGACGAGTACCGGCAGCCCGCCAAGCTCCGCTACTTCGGTCTCCTCCCGGAATCGATCAGCCACGAGGGGTACTCGTCCCACCCAGTCCACTCCTACTGGGACGACTTCTTCGCCCTCACGGGTTTGAAGGACGCCGCCGCCCTCGCCCGCGAGTTGGGAAAGACCGACGAGGCTACACGCTGGGCCGCGAGCCGCGACGAATTTCGCGCCGATCTCTACGTCTCGATCAACCGGGTGATGGCCGAAGCGAAGATCGACACCATCCCCGCCTCCGCCGACCTCGCCGACCTCGATCCTACCTCCACCACCACCGCGCTCAGCCCCGGCGGCGAGCTGGACAACCTGCGCGCCAAGCTGCCGCCGCAAGCGCTGGAGCGGACCTTCGAGTCTTACTGGAAGGAGATCGAGCAGCGGAAAACCGGCGATTGGAAGGCCTACACCCCTTACGAATTGCGATCCGTCGGCACCTTTGTCCGTCTCGGCTGGACGGATCGCGCCCACGAGTTGCTCGATCTCTTTTTGAAGGATCGACGTCCGCCGACCTGGAACCAGTGGCCCGAGGTGGTCTACCGCGACCAGCGCGCCCCCAGCTTTCTCGGCGACCTCCCGCACACCTGGGTCGCCTCGGACTTCATCCGCTCCTTCCTCGATCTCTTGGCCTACGAACGCGACTCCGATCAGGCGCTGGTCCTTGCCGCGGGAGTTCCGGATTCATGGATCGCGGCGCCCGGAGGCGTCGCCGTCCGCCGCTTGCCCACGCCTTGGGGGCTGCTGGATTACTCGCTGTCCAAGGAGGGAGATTCGGTGCGATTGAAGGTGGGGGAGGGTATGAAGCTGCCGCCGGGAGGGATCGTGTTCCGGGGAACGGTGATCCGGAAGCTGCCGGCGGACGCCTTGGTGAAGCGCTGAAAAGAGCGCCCCTTCGGGGCGGGCCCTCACTCCCCCAACCCCCTCTCTCCCAGCCTCCCCCCCATCCGCCGGGAGAGAGGGGGCTCAAAGAAAGAAGGAGTCGTTGCTTCTGACTAACTTCGAGCTAACTGCTCCCTCTTCTCCCGTCGGGAGGGGGGGAGGCCGGGAGAAGAGGGCCGGGGTGATGAGGGGCTCGCAGGGCAGGGCGGTCCGAAGTCCACCTACCCCAACACCCCCCCGTTCGTCCGGATCACCTCCGAATAGAGCCGCGCGCTCGCTTTTGGGGTCCGCTTCAGCGTGTCGAAGTCCACGTGCACGATGCCGAAGCGTTTCGCGAAGCCGAGGCTCCACTCCAGGTTGTCGAACAGCGACCAGACGAAATAGCCGCGCAGATCGACGCCGCGATCGATCGCCTCACGCGCGGCGCGGAGGTGCGTGCGCAGATAATCCACCCGTAGCGGGTCCTGCACCTCCCCGTCGGCGGTGGGGGGATCGTAGAAGGCGGCGCCGTTCTCGGTGATGTAGAGCGGGATGTCGCCGTAGTGCTCCTTCACCCAGACCAGCGTGTCGGTGAGCCCCGACGGATAGACCTCCCAACTCGTCTCCGTGTAGACGTGGCGCTTCTGACGCACTTCGCTCGCCCGGACGGGGAGCGCCGTGGCGTCGAACCGCGTTACGCCGCGCTTGTAGTAATTGACGCCGAGAAAATCGATCGGCTGGCGGATGCGCGCGAGATCCTCGGCGGAGAACTCCGGCCAGGCTTCGCCGAAGATCTCCCGCATCTCGTCCGGATAGCGGCCATGGATCACCGGATCGAGGTATTGCCGGTTCATGTAGGCGTCCGCGCGAAGGACGGCGGCGAGGTCTTCCTCGCTGTCCGAGGCCGGAACCTTCGGCTCGAGATTCACCACCAGGCCGATCTGATGCTTCCCCTCGGCGCGGTAGGCTTCCACCGCGGCGGCGTGCGCGAGCAGCAGGTGATGCGAGGCGATCGGAGCTTCGAAAAGGTTTCGATGCCCGGGCGCGAGCGCTCCGTGCAGGTAGCCGCCGTCCGTTACCACCCAGGGCTCGTTGAGCGTCGACCACATCTGGACCCGGTCGTCGAGAGCGCGGACCATCACCTGTGCGTACTCGGCGAACCAGTCGACCACGTCGCGGTTGAGCCAGCCGCCGCGGTCGTCGAGCGCTGCCGGCAGATCCCAGTGATAGAGGGTGATCAGCGGCCGGATGCCGTTGGCGAGCAGGGCGTCCACCAAGCGGCGGTAGAAGTCGAGCCCCTTCTCATTGACCCGGCCGCGTCCCTCCGGCAGCACGCGGCTCCACGAGACGCTGAACCGGTAGGCGCCGAGCCCGAGGTCGCGCATCAATTGCACGTCCTCCTCGTAGCGCCGGTAGTGATCGCAGGCCACGTCGCCGTTGTCGCCGCTCGGCACCAGCCACGGCGTGCGCGTGAAGCGGTGCCAGATGCTCGGTCCGGCGCCGTCGGCCAGGGGGGAGCCCTCGACCTGATAGGCCGAGGTCGCCGCCCCCCAGAGGAATCCGTCAGGAAAAGAGAAAGAGTTTTTCATCGTTGTCGTTCCGGGCTCGACTCTATCGCACCGTGCGGCCCGTCGATAGTATGAAAACGCCATTTACATCAGGCTTTTGGCTATGCTGAAGGCATGACGCCGGACTTCGGGGATGGGCTGCGCGCCGCCGTGGAGCGAAATCTCTGGCGTTTCGACCGCCGGAGCGTGCCCCTGGGCGCTCACCGCGCGGCGGCGGTGGCGGTGGTCGTGGTGCCGGGCGAGACCGGTTCAGCCGCCGTCCTACTCACTCGCCGGGCCGCGGGTCTGCGTCGGCATGGCGGCCAGTGGGCGCTCCCCGGCGGGCGGCTCGATCCGGGGGAGACCGCCGAGACGGCGGCGCTCCGGGAACTCGAGGAAGAGGTCGGCCTCACCCTGCCGGCCGGCGCCATCCTCGGCTGCCTGGACGACTATCCGACCCGCTCCGGCTTCGTGATCACCCCCGTCGTGGTCTGGGGATCAGCCTCGGCCCCCCTCCGCCCGGACCCGCGCGAGGTGGCCGGCATCTACCGCGTCCCGCTCCGCGACCTCCTGGAACCGGAGAACCTCGTCGTCCAATCGATCCCCCAGAGCGACCGTCCCGTCCTCGCCCTCTCCATCCTGGGCACTCTGGTTTACGCCCCGACGGCGGCGGTCCTGCATCAGTTCGCGGAAGTGGCGGTCGCCGGACGGGAGACCCGGGTGGCGCACTACGAGCAGCCGGTGTTCGCGTGGCGGTGAGGGGTGGCATGCTGATGGAGTAGAATGCTCTCGGAGGCGTAACACGATGCATGCCCACAAATTGAAGATCACCGTTCCCCAGGATCATTAGGTCGAGATCCGCCTCCCCGAGGATTTCCCTCCCGGACCCGCCGAGGTCATTGTCCTCTCCTCGTTCCGGGCCGAGAGCCGAAGTGAGCAGCCCTGGACCAAACTGCTGGAGCCCCATCCAGTCTTGGGAAAAATCGTCTTCCATGAAGATCCGTCCCAGCCTCTCGATCTCGAGGATTGGCCCGAAGATTAATTCTGCTTTGTCAGATTGCGGGCCGGAGAGTATCGCCCCTTCGGGGCTATCCCTCACTCCCCAACCCCTCTCTCCCAGCCTCCCCCCCACCGCCGGGAGAGAGGGGCTTTAAAACTTGCTTCG
>JBDSHF010000030.1:0-24976 GCA_039918595.1 Thermoanaerobaculia bacterium | reverse complement strand
TGCTCGCGCTCGTCGTGGCCGCCGCCCAGGCCGGCGCCGCGATGGCGGCCGACGGCGTCGATCTCGTCGATGAAGATGATGCAGGGGGCGTTCTTCTTCCCCTGCTCGAACAGGTCGCGCACGCGCGAGGCGCCGACGCCGACGAACATCTCGACGAAGTCGGAGCCGGAGATGGAGAAGAACGGCACGTTCGCCTCGCCGGCGATGGCGCGGGCGAGCAGGGTCTTGCCGGTTCCCGGGGGGCCCATCAGCAGCACGCCCTTGGGGATGCGGCCGCCCAGCTTCTGGAACTTCTGGGGCTCCTTGAGGAACTCGACGATCTCCTGCAGCTCCTCCTTGGCCTCCTCGATGCCGGCGACGTCCTTGAAGCTCACCTTCTTGCCGGAGGCGTTCAGGAGCTTGGCCTTGCTCTTGCCGAAGGAGAGCGCCTTGTTGCCGCCGGTCTGCATCTGGCGCATGAAGAAGATCCAGAGGCCGACGATCAGCAGCACCGGCGCCCAGGTCAGCAGCACGGCGATGAAGGGGTTCTCGTGCGGCTCCTCGGCGCTGATGCGGACCTTGGACTCACGCAGTTGCTTGATCAGGTCCGGATCGTCGTCGAGGAGAGTGGTCTTGAACTCCTGGCCGCCAAGATAGTCGCCCTTGTACTTGCCAGTGAGCTGCTTGCCGGAAATCTTGACTTCCGCGACCTTCCCCTGCTGAACGGCCGTCATGAATTCGGAGTTATCCACCGGCTTCTGGGGTGCCTTGCCGCCCTGGAACGTGTTCCAGAGCAGAATCACCACCCCGAAGATCGCCATCCAGAGAAACAGGGTTTTAACAGTAGAGTTCAAAGCTCGGCTACCTCACAGGAAGCGCCCTTGGGCGGGAAGCCCGGGACGCCTTTTCTTTCAGTCATGAAGGGACGGAACGTCCCTTCCTTTTGACAACCAAACCACCGGTTCATCGATTCCCTCGCCATCTCCCTCATCAGCGGCCCTCGAATCAGCCCTCGTCGGCCAGCCTGCCGACATAGGGCAGATTGCCGTAGCGCCCCTGCGCCTTGAGGCCGTAGCCGACGAGGACCCCCTCGCGATGGGAGGTCAGGGCGCTGTAGTGGAGGTCGAAAGCGGTCTTGCGCTCGTCCGGCAGGTCGATCAGCGCCGCGAAGCGCACCTGGGCGGCGCCATGGTCGCGCAACTGTTGCTCCAGATACGGCTCGGTCACCGCCGACGAGACCACGTCCTTGAGCACCAGTACGCTCTGGCCGGCGATCTCGATCGGGATCGGATACTCGATCCGCATCACCTCGTCCTCGTTCTCATCCAGCGCGGGATCGACATGGTAGGCGACGTCGATGAACTCGAAGCGCACCGGCCGCGGGATCGCCCGCACCAGGTCGGCGAGGAAGATCACCGAGCCGCCGAGCAGCGCGATCAGCAGGGGATCCTCGTCCCCCAACTCGGCATCGATCTTCCGGCCGAGGGCGGCCACGCTTTCGCGCACGGTCTCGGCGTCGAAGAGGGTCTCGATGTCGGGTAGGGCAGGGGCTGGGCTCATGTCGTCGAAACCTCGGCGACCCAGGCGGTCGCATGTCCGGCAAGCCTGAATCGCTGATCGATGGTCACCCCCGGGGCCCAGGCGATACGCTCGCCCACGCAGAGGAGCGGCAGCCGCTCCCGGACGTGCCGTGGCACCCGGCGGTCGATCAGCACCTCTTTCAATCGCCGGCTGCCGCGCGCTCCCAGCGGGTGGATACGGTCCCCCGGCCGGCGGTTGCGGACCGTGACGAGGTCCCCCTCGATCAAGGGGAGCGCGAGCCCCGCGCGGTCGGCCGCCCCCTCGAACATCCAGGGCTCGACCGCGCGGCGGGAGACGCGCACCCGGACGGCGATCTCCGGGATCTCCAACTCTCCCGGAATCTGGAGAGTATAAGTGAAATCCTCGACCCGCTCCCGCGCCGCCGCCGGATGGCGCAGGATCAGCCGGTCTCCGGCCGCCTCCCAGCGCCAGCCGCCGCCGCAGTCGCAGGCCGCGCGCCGGCCCCTGGCGAGCTGGCGCAGCATCTCCCCCCGCGCCGCCTCTCCGGCCGGATAGGGGACGCCGGCCTGGCGGTGGAGCCAGGCGAAGACGGCGGGGTAGACGCCGGCGGGGAGGGCCTCGAGGGCCGCGCGCCCGACCGCGATCCCCCCCTCGACCGGCACCGCGGCGAGCCGTCCGCTCCAGACGCGATCGAGCGCCCGGGTGGCCGTCCGCGCCCGGTCCGCCAGCCGGGCGAGTCGGACCGGCAGCTCCGGATCGTCCTGACTGAGAAAGGGGAGCAGCCGGTGGCGCACCCGGTTGCGCGGCACGCTCAACCTCCGGTTGGTGGGGTCGTCGACCGCCACGAGCCCCGCCGCCGCCACCGCCTCCAGGAGCCGGGCGCGCGGCAGCGCG
This sequence comes from Thermoanaerobaculia bacterium, assembly GCA_039918595.1. Lineage (GTDB taxonomy): Bacteria > Acidobacteriota > Thermoanaerobaculia > Multivoradales > UBA5704 > DATARR01. The sequence continues at coordinate 22,561 of JBDSHF010000030.1, read as the reverse complement.
AGCAGCGGCCGCGCGACCGCGCCGTGGATCGGGCGGATGCCGGCCACCCCTTCCAGGCCGCTGCCGAAGAGGAGCCGGAGCAGCACGGTCTCGGCCTGGTCGTCGCGATGATGGGCGGTGGCGATCCAGCGCGCCCCGAACGCCTCCCGCACCCGCTCGAGAAACTCGTAGCGAGCCCGCCGGCCGGCCGCCTCGGCGCTCTCCGCCGGTCCTGCCGGCGCGCACCCGGCGCGGCCGGCGATCAGCGGCACGCTCAAGCTCGCGGCGAGGCGGGCGGCGGCGGCGGCGCGGCCGCCCGAACCGGGGTCCATGGCATGGTCGAGATGGGCGGCGGCGAGCCGGAACCCGCGCTCGGCGGCGAGCCGGGACATCCCCCAGAGCAGGGCCGTCGAGTCGGGGCCGCCCGAGAAGGCGACGATCACGGCCTCGCCGCGGGCCACGGGCGCCTCGTCGCGGAAGAAAGTCGCCAGGGCGTCGAGGAGATCCACGGCAGCAGGACGGGGCAGAAGGAAGATGGTAGCGGTGACGGGACTCGAACCCATGACCTAGCGATTATGAGTCGCTCGCTCTAACCAGCTGAGCTACACCGCCATGGAACAACCGAAAGGAGGTAAGCGGCCGTCGGTAACGGACGGCCCTTCAACGCGGGCGGGATTATACTCGACTCGGGACTGAATGGGGCCAGGCGCGCCAAGTGAAACGACGCGCCGGCCGGAGCGGGTACTCCGCAGAGGCGGTACTACCGCTCCGGCGCTTTCGACCGCCGGCCCGGCCTCTTCGTCAAAAAATTTACCGCATGACTTCCTGACAGCTACGGAACTGACCGAAGAATTCCTGCATCGAGGTCGAAAGCGCCGGTTCGTTCAGCCGGTAGATGACATTCTGTCCCTGCCGCTGATCGACGACCAGATCCGCTTCCTTGAGGACCGACAAATGGCGCGAGATCGTGGGCTGCGAGAGATTGAAGTTGCCGACAATCTCGCCAACCGTACGCTGCTGCCCCTCCAGCAGACGCAGGATCTCCTGCCGTGTGCCGTCCGACAACGCCTTGAACACTTTCGTCATGTGCCTCTCCTCACGCCGGAAATCGTGGATGCCGCGGTCGATGTTAGCCATGGCCTTCTGTTCTCCTTGGAGCGGGGGTTGGTTTGCTTCACCGCCTCTGATGAACACATTGTAGAGAGAGCATACTTGACTAAGGCTTGATAGTGCCCGAGATGGGTTGCAGGATGATGCTCACGGAGTGAGCACAAACGTGCAAACTTCTCTATAACCGCACGTTACATCTTTATGGCGGAGGTAGCTTCAGGCCCTCAAAACGTGACAAGGCTCCCATTTGGGAGCCTTGTCAACCTCGGAAGGGGGAATTTGAGCCCCCGGATGTCCAGCTTTTGGGCAGCTTTTCAGGTCAGCCGCGCGTGGCGGCGAACCGCTTCGCCACCGCCGCCCAGTTGATGGTGTTCCACCAGGCGGACAGGTAGTCGGGGCGGCGGTTCTGGTACTTGAGATAGTAGGCGTGCTCCCAGACGTCGACGCCGAGGAGCGGGGTCTTCCCCTCCATCAGCGGGCTGTCCTGGTTGGGGCGGGAGACGACGTCCAGCTTGCCGTCGCTCGCCACCAGCCAGCCCCAGCCGGAGCCGAACTGGTTGGCCGCCGCGTTGGTCAGCTTCTCCTTGAAGCTCTCGAAGCTGCCGAAGGCCTGCTGGAGCGCGTCGGCGAGCTCGCCCGCGGGGTTGCCGCCGCCGTTCGGGCACATGACTTCCCAGAACAGGGAGTGGTTGGCGTGGCCGCCGCCATGATTGCGCACGGCGCCGCGGATCGCCTCCGGCACCTGGTCGAAGCCGCGCAGCAGATCCTCCACCGGCTTGTCCTGGAGGTTGGAGTGGCTGGCGAGCGCCTCGTTCAGCTTGTTGACGTAGGTCGCGTGATGCTTGTCGTGATGGATCTCCATCGTCTTCGCGTCGATGTGGGGCTCGAGCGCGTCGAAGGCGTAGGGGAGCGCAGGCAACTGATAGGGCATCGGACGTCCCTCCTTGGGGTTCGGTTGGGGAAGCGAGGGGGCGGGTGAAGGCTTCGGGGTGGTTCGCCCCCCGGCCCGGGTCTGTATTCTTGCAGAAAGGGCTGCGGAAATGCCAAGGCCCCCGCGAGGGGGGCCTCAAGGAAGGGCGCGAGTTGGGAAGGGGAGTTGACGGAAGGGGAGCCTAGCGCAGCTTCTCTTCGACAAACTCGACGTGCTTGCGCACTTTGGGGTCGTACTTTTTCATCCGCAGCTTCTCGGTCGAGAGCTTCTTGTTCTTGCTCGTCGTGTAGAAGTAGCCCGTACCCGCGGACGACACCAGCTTGATCTTCTCGCGCATCGTAATCTCTCTTCAGGCCGCTTTTCAGCGCTTTTTCAGGATGAGTGGCGGGGCCGACGGGGCTCGAACCCGCGACCTCCGGCGTGACAGGCCGGCGTTCTAACCAACTGAACTACAGCCCCGCAAAGAACTGTTTCCCGTGACGGCATTCCCACCGCGTGGTGGGAGGTGAGGGATTTGAACCCGCGACCCCCTGCGTGTAAGGCAGGTGCTCTAACCGCTGAGCTAACCTCCCTCTGCCGCCAAGGAGCGCTAATGATAGGTACGGAGGTCAGGGTTGTCAACTCTCAGTGCGCGACGTAGCCCAGCGAGTTGAGCTCCTTCTTCAGCTCCTCCGGCACCTTCTGGTCGCGGACCCGGTTGCGCAGGCCGGCGAAGCGGCGCTCGAGGAGCTTGGCGAGCTCGGCCACCTTCGCCGGCTCCCTGGCCGCCAGGTTCACCCGCTCCCCGGGGTCCCGCGAGAGGTCGTACAGCTCCTCGTTGCCGATCGGGTAGTGGTTCGGCGGCGCGTCCGGAATACAGAGGGGGTTGAACCCCTTCGGGTTGTGGACCAGCTTCCAGTTGTCCTGGAGCACGGTGTGGATCGTGCTCGAGCCGTACTCGGAGAAGGCCGGCCGCCCCCGCCCCCCCTCGCCGGGGCGCTCCAGGTAGGGCACCAGTGACTTGCCGTGCTGCTCGGCCGGCTTCGCCACCCCGACGAGGTCGAGCAGGGTGGGGAGGACGTCGATCAACTCCACCACCTGCGGCACCCGCGCCCCGGCGCGGATCAGCCCCGGCGCCGAGAAGCCGAGCGGCACGTGGAGCGTCGTCTGGTAGACCGAGCAGGAGTGGTAGAGGTAGCCGTTGTGCTGGTAGAGCTCCTCACCGTGGTCGGCGCTGAAGATGACGATCGTCCGCTCCAGCCGGCCGGCCGCCCGCAGGCCCTCCAGCAGCGCGCCGCTGAGCCGGTCGCTGCCCTGGACGGCGCCGTCGTAGAGCGCGTCCAGATGCCGGACGTCGCGGGGGTTGAGCGGGATCGGCGTCGTCATCACCGGGTCGAGCAGCCGTTTGCGCGGTCCGAGGGTTCCCTGGTAGCCGGGGTCCATCCGCTCCGCCAGGTCGCCGCCGTTGTAGTAGGGGGGGTGGGCGCCGAACAGGTGGACCCAGAGGAAGTACGGGCGGTTGGCGTCGACCTTCCCCGCCCACTCGAGCGCCCGGCGGACGTCCTTGCCGTCCTGGCCGCCGGAACAGGAGAAGTCGTCCCACCCCTGGTGATTGGCCTGGCACATGTTGCTGAGGAACGCCCCGGTCCGGTAGCCGGCGGCGTGCAGCAGCTTGGGCAGGGTCGGCAGGCCGTCGGGAAACCCGAAGCCGTTCTCGTTGACCCCGTGGCTGCTCGGATAGAGGCCGGTCAGCACCGAGGCGAGCGAGGGCCAGGTCGAAGCCCGCTGCGACATTGCGTTCTCGAACACGACTCCCGAGGCGAGCTGCGCGTCCACCTGGGGGCTGTTGGGGTGCGTCTTGTAGCCATAGCTGCCCAGCCGGTCCGCCCGCAGGGTGTCCACCGTCAACAGGACCACGTTCCACCCCTTGGCCGCCCCGGCGAGCGGGCGCCGCTCGGGTGGAGCCGCCTCTTTCCCGCGGCAGGCCGTGAGGAGAGAGGCAAGGAAGAGGATGGGGAGGAAGATTCGTCGCATGGGGCGCTCCGGGGGGCGGATTGTAGCCTGGATTGGGGGTGTGCGGCCTTTGTACCCACCCCTTGCACCCCGTTCCGTAAACAAGATATAAATCGCCTCCCCTTTCCGACCGGGCTCTGAGCCCGGCAATCCGCTTTTCCCTCCAAATCTCCGGCGCCATCTCCCCTCCTTTCCGGAGGAGAGGCAATGCGTTCAATCGAAAAGAAGAGCCCCGCCGCGCCGCGGCCGCACAAGGAGGCGGACTGGGAGGATCTGGTCCGCTGTTATGGCCCTCTGGTGCGCGGGCAGGTGCACCGGTCGCTGCGCGGCGCCGGCTTCGTCCGGCCCGAGCCCGAGCAGGTCGACGAGCGGGTGCAGGAGGTCTACTGCCGGTTGCTGAGCGGCGGCGCGCGGCGGCTGCGGCTGCTCCGGCGCTGGAGCGAGGGGCAGGTGGTCAGCTACCTGTCGCGGGTCGCCCAGGGGGTGGTGCTCGACGAGCTCCGCTCGCAGGCGGCGGTCAAGCGGGGCGGCGGCTTCCCGGTCGAGCTCTTCGGGCGGCTGCGCGAGATCGCCGACCACGCGGTCGATCCGCGCGGCACTCCCGAGGACGAGGCCCTGCTCCGCGAGGGGCGGCGGGTGGTGCTCGCGCGCTGCCACTCGCTGCTCGATCCCAATCTCTGCCAGGAGGACCGCCAGCGCTCTCTGCGCATTCTCCGCCGCGCCCTGCTCGACGGCTGGACGGGCGAGGAGATCGTGCGCGCCGAGGGGGGGCGGCTGGCCGCGAGCACCATCCATGCCCTGGTGCACCGGGTGCGCCGGCGGCTGGTCTCCCCCTCCTGGCGGACCGCCGGGGAGCCCGGCCGGGCGCCTGGCGGGGCGCGATATCATCCCAATCCATGATTCGCATCTTCACCGACCCGACCTGTCTCGACCATCGCGCTCCCGCCGGCTACCCCGAGCGGCCCGAACGTCTCTCGGGGGTGGTCGCCCACCTCCGGGAGCGCGGCTGGCCCTTCACCGAGGCGCCGGCTGCCGCGGGGGACCTGGAAGTGACGCATGAAGCGCGTGAAGCGCGTGAAGCGGTTACCGCTGTTCACGATGAAGCGTACGTCGCCCGCTTCGAACGCGCCGCCGCGCGCGGGGATTCGCTGCTCGACTCGGCGGACAACCCGCTCTGCGCCGGCACCTGGAAGGCGGCCTGGGCGGCGGTGTCGGCCACGCTCGCGGCGGCGGACTGGATGGCCGCAGGGGCGGAGCGCGCGGCTTTCGCGGCGGTGCGCCCCCCGGGACATCACGCCGAGCGGGCGTTCGCCATGGGTTTCTGCTTCTTCAACAACGCGGCGGTGGCCGCCGAGCACCTGCGCCGCCGGCACGGCGCCTCGCGGGTGGCCGTCTTCGATTTCGACGTCCATCACGGCAACGGCACCCAGCACCTGTTCGAGGAGCGGGCCGACGTCTTCTATGCCAGCACCCACCAGTACCCGTTCTACCCCGGCACCGGCGCCGCCGAGGAGCGGGGGATCGGGGCCGGCGAGGGGTTCACCCTCAACGTGCCGCTCCCCGCCGGCACCGGCGACGAGGGGTACGCCGAGGCGATCCGCGACCGGATTCTCCCCGGGCTGCGCCGCTTCTCCCCGGACGCGCTGATCGTCTCCGCCGGTTTCGACGCCTGGCAGAACGACCCGCTGGGCGGCATGCGGGTCACCCAGGAGGGGTTCCGGAGCTGGGGGGACTGGCTGCGGGAGCTCGCCGCCGAGGTCTGCGGCGGCCGGGTGCTCGCCGTCCTCGAAGGGGGGTACGATCTGGCGAACCTGCCGCTGCTGGTCGAGGCCAACCTCGAAGGGCTGGCGGACGGGAAGCCGGGTCCAACCCTATAGAAGAAAGTCGATGATTGACTTTCTCCTGGCAAACCCAATAAAATCCGCGAAAGTTCACGTAATACATGAAGGGTGGCCGGAAAAGGTCCGCGCTCTTCAGTTGTTTCCAACGTTTCACACACCCTGGGTGTCCGCCGCAGGTGGCTGTGAGGAGGTTAGGAGCATGAAGCGCAACGTTCTCGTGTCCGCGATCGCGGTGGCCCTGCTGGCTTCGATGCCGGGTTGGGCCGCTGCCCCGTTCGGCTCGTTTGGTGGCATCGTGGGCGGCGGCAACTCCGGCGCCGGTTCCATGCCGCTCACCGGCTGGGCTCTCGACGACAATGGCGTCCTGGCGGTCGACATCCTGGTGGATGGCTTCGTCGCCGGCCGCGCCGCCTACGGCCGGGCTCGCGCCGGGGTCGCGGCGAGATTCCCCGGCTATCCGGATTCGGACGCCGCCGGATTCGCCTTCCAGCTCGACACCACGCACTACCTGAACGGCAAGCACAACGTGGCCGTGCGGGTGAAGAGCCGCGCCGGCGAGGTGGCGGTCCTCCCCTCCCAGGCCATCACGTTCACCAACGTGGAGCACGATCTCGCGCCGTTCGGCACGATCGAGTTCCCCAAGCCACAGGCCGAGCTGCGCGGCAACTGCGACGTGGCGTCCCCCAACCGCCGCTACGCCGTCATCTCCGGCTATGCGCTCGACGCCGGCAACACCGACGCCGATACCGGTGTCGCCTATGTCGAGCTGCTGATCGACCGCGCGGTGGCGGTGGACCCCTGGGACGGCATCAGCTACAACTCCGACCTCGCGTGCACCTTCTCCCCAGCGAAGGGCGGCCAGACCGATTGCTACGGCATCCGCAGGCTGGACGTCGAGCAGGTCTTCCCGAGCCTCAAGGACAGCCCCCACAGCGGCTTCCGTTTCGTGCTCGACATCGGGCAACTGATCACCGCCCTGCCGATCCCGGGCTACGAGCCGCTCTACAACCAGGGCCATCACGTCCTGACCATCCGGGCGGGCGACCACGCCAGCCAGCTCCGCAACATCGCCGAGATCCCGGTCACCTTCACCTGCGACCAGAACCCGCCGGCCAACGAGATCTCGATCGGCAACATCGACCTGCCGCGCAACGGGCTGCTCTACAACGGCGTCATCCAGGCGACGGGCTGGGCGGTCGACTGGGAAGGCGTGACCGGCGTCCAGATCCTCGTCGACGGGCATTTTTTCGGTAACGCGGTCTATGGCCTGGCCCGTCCGGACGTGTCCGAGCTGTCCTTCTACCCGGGCTACGTCAACGTCGGCAATCCGGGCTTCCAGTACGCGCTCGACACCCGGCTGCTCGCGAACGGCGAGCACTTCATCGATGTGGTCGTGACCGACGCCCACGGCTCTACCACCTACATCGGCAAGAAGCGGATCGTCGTCAACAACGTCGGCGGGTAGGTGAGTCGGCCAGGATGGTGGAGATAGGGGCGCCCCTGTGGGGCGCCCTTTTTCGTGCCCCGCCATGCTGTCCGGCCATGTTTTTTCCCCGGTGCTATCCTTCGCGGCATGTCGGGGATCGACCGCATTCTGTTCTTCGGCACGCCGGAATTCGCGGTGCCGACGCTCGCCGCCCTGGTCGCGGCCGGGCGGCCGCCGGTGCGCGTCGTCACCCAGCCCTCACGCCCGGCCGGCCGCCATCGCGCCCCCCAGGACCCGCCGGTCGCCCGCTGGGCGCGCGAGCACGGCCTGGCGGTGACCCAGCCCGAGCGCGTCCGCCGCCCCGAGTTCCTGGAGGAGGCGGCGGCGCTCGGCGCCGACGTTGCCGTGGTCGTCGCCTTCGGCCAGATCTTCCCGCGCGCCCTGCTCGACCTGCCGCGCTACGGCTGCATCAACCTTCACGCCTCGCTGCTCCCGCGCTGGCGTGGCGCCTCGCCGATTCAGGCCGCCGTGGGCGCGGGGGACGCCTGGACGGGGGTGACGACGATGCGGATGGACGAGGGGCTCGACACCGGTCCCATCCTGCTCGAGGAGAGGGTCGAGATCGGCCCTTTGGAGACCGCGGACGAGCTCGCCGGGCGGCTCGCCGGCCTCGGCGGTCCGCTGATGGTGCGCACGCTCGAGCTCCTGGAGCGCGGCGAGATCGAGCCCCGCCCGCAGCCCGTCGACGGGGTGACCTACGCGCCGCGCCTCACCCGCGACAGCGGCCGGGTGGACTGGGGACTGCCGGCGCGCGAGATCCACGGCCGCCTGCGCGCCTACACGCCGTGGCCCGGCCTCACCGCCGAGCTGCGCGGCGAGCCGGTGAAGATCGTGGCGGCGGAAGTCATGGAAGAGGCAGGGGAGGGGGCCCCGGGGACGATTCTCGGGCTGCGCGGCGGCCGGCTGCTCGCCGTCTCCTGCGGCGGCGGCACCGTGCTCGGCCTCTCCGAGCTGCAGCGGCCCGGCAAGCGCGCTCTGCGCGCCGCCGACTTCGCCAATGGAGAGCGGCCGCGAGCCGGCGAGAGCTTCACCTGACCGGTCCGCCAAGCATGTCCAAGCGCCACTTCTCTCCGCCTCCGACCCCCCAGACCGGCCCCGGCCGCAGCCGTCGCCTCAGCGCCCGCCAGGACAACGTCCGCGCCGCCGCGGCGTGGGTGCTCGAGCGGACCCTGCAATCGATGGCGCCGGCCGACTCCTTCCTCGACAGCGCGCTGCCGCGCTTCGACGACCGCGATCAGGGGCTGCTGCGCGAGCTGGTGATGGGGAGCCTGCGCTGGCTGCGCCGGCTCGACCACGTGATCACCGCCGCCAGCAGCCGCTCCTTCGAGCAGATCGAGGAGGTGCTGCGCTCGCCGCTGCGCATCGCCACCTATCAGCTCCTCTTCCTCGACCGCGTGCCGGCGCACGCCGCCGTCCACGAGGCGGTCGAGCAGGCGCACCAGCTCACTCATCGCGGCGGCGCCAGCTTCGTCAATGGCGTGCTGCGCCGGATCGCGCGCGATCCTCGCCCCGGAGACTGGCCGGTGAAGGAGTCCGATCCGGTGCGGCGGCTGGCGATCGAGTACAGCCATCCCGACTTCCTCGTCGACCGCTGGCTCCACCGCTTCGGCACCGCGCGGACGCTCGACCTGCTCGAAGCCAACAACCGGCCGAAGCCGATGCAACTGCTCGCCTTCCGCGACCGCGGCGGCCGCGAGCTGCTCGCCGAATCGCTGATCGACGAGGGGCTGGAGGTCGAGCCGGCTTCGCTCTCGCCGCTCGGGCTGATCGTGCGGCGCGGCAATCCGCTGACCTCCGCGGCGTTCCATCGCGGCGATTTCTACGTGCAGGACGAGGCGAGCCAGGCCGCCGCGCTGATCCCGCCGCCACGGAAGGACGAGACCGTGCTCGACGCCGCGGCGGCGCCCGGCGGCAAGAGCTTCTCGCTGCTCGCCTGGGAGCCGAGCGTGAGGATCACGATGAGCGACATCGCGCTGCCGCGCGTCTCCCTGGTGCGCGCCAACCAGCGCCGGCTGGGGCGTTCGCTGCCGCTCGCCGTCGCCGACGCCGGAGCGCCCCCCTTCTCCCGCCCGTTCGATCGCGTGGTGCTCGACCTGCCGTGCACGGGCACCGGCACGCTGCGCCGGCACCCGGAGATCAAATGGCGGATCAGCGAGAGCGAGATCGGCCGCCTGTCGCGTCAGGCCCTGCGGCTGCTCGAAGGCTCGGCGCCTCTGGTGGCTCCCGGCGGCCGGCTGATCGCCATCACCTGCTCGCTCGAACGGGAAGAGAACGAGGACGTCATGGCACGCTTTCTCGCAACGCATCCGGACTTTTCCTTGACAACGCTTGAAGGAATGCTTGAAACCACTGTATCGTCGGGAGTTACGGGTCCAGGCGCGTGGCAGATCCTGACCGGCGGCGATCACGACGGCTTCACCGTCAATGTGCTCGCCAAAGCCCCGGTTTAAAGCGGTTCTGAGCCCCTCATGCCGTATTGACAGCCCACCCCGGTTGCCTTATCGTTTCCGCCAGTCACTTTCGTATAAAAAAACGACTAGAGGAGGAGAACGATGGCTGGCAAGGCTGATCTCGTAAATAGTATTGTGGACTCCGTCGAGGGGGTGAATCGGCGGCAGGCCGCTGCAGCTTTCGAAGCGGTCGTCGGCGCTGTCTCCGACGCCCTGAAGGCCGGTGAATCGGTCAAGATCCCGGGCCTCGGCAGCTTCGCCGTCGCCGAGCGTGGCGCCCGCAAGGGGCGCAACCCCGCCACCGGCGAGTCGATCACCATCAAGGCCAGCAAGACTGTCCGTTTCAAGGCCGGCAAGGACCTCAAGGAAGCTGTCAACACCAAGAAGCGCGGCCGTAAGGCTTCGTCGTAAGCAAGCTCCCCATCCCGGTCTGATCCTCGAGAAGGTTCGCTTTCCGAAGCCCCGTGTGCGCTCAGCGCCGGGGCTTTGATGTTTTTGGGGTAGGAGAAAAGGTAGACAGGGACGAACACGGACAAGCACGGACAATAAATTGCCCGAGACTGGAGTCGTCCTTTTGTCCCTGTTAGTCCTTGTCCGTCCGTGTCTGTCCCTGTTCTGCTTTTCTGCCCTCACCGGATCTGCCGGTAGAGCCGCGCCAGGCGGTGCGGCGAGACGCCGCAGAGGAAGAGGATCCAGATCAGCCAGTTCGTGGCCACCGTCCGCACCGTTCCCTGCTCCACGAAGCGGCGGGCGCCGGTCGTCACCGGCTCTTCGATTACCGTGAAGCCCTTGAGACGGCGCAGCCGGAGAGCGAAGTCCAGATCTTCCAGGATCGGCCAGTCGCGGAAGCCGCCCAGATTTTCGAACGTCTCGCGGGTCGCGAACTGGGCCTGATCGCCGAGCGGCACGCGGAGCCGGCGCGTGCGCCAGTTGATCAGCCGGGAACCGAGGCGCTGCATCGGGCGGTCGACGTCGAAGCGGAGGAAGAAGGCGCCGCCGGGCGCGCCGCGCGCCACCGCCTCGCGCAGCCGTTCCACTCCTCGTTCCGGCAGCGTCGTGTCCGCGTGCAGGAAGAGCAGCACGTCCGCGGTGGCCGCAGCGGCGCCGCGGTTGAGTTGGCCGCCGCGCCCGGGCGGACCGGTCACGACCCGGGCGCCGAGCTCGCGCGCCAGCGCCACCGTGCCGTCGTCGCTGCCGCCGTCCGAGACGATCAGCTCGTCGGCGATGGCCAGGGCCGCGGGGAGGTAGCGGCGCAGGGTGTCCTCCTCGTTCAGGGTGGGCACCACGATCGCCAGTCGCATCGGGTGTTAGCATACCGGCGCCAGATAGCGGATCAAAACGCCCGGAGACGCATGACCTCATGAGCTCGCAAGGTTCGTTCAGCCATCTCGACCCCCAGGGCAGCGCCCACATGGTGGACGTCTCGGAGAAAGCCGTCACCCGCCGGGTGGCCGAGGCTTCCTGCCGGGTGCTGCTCTCCGCCCAGACCCTGATCCGATTGGCCAACCTCCCCAAGGGGGATGCCTTCGCCGTCGCCCGCCTCGCCGGCATCCAGGGCGCCAAGCGCACCTCCGAGCTGATCCCGCTCGCGCACCAGATCCCGCTCGACCAGGTGGAGATCGACATCCAGCCGATTCCCGAGGGGGTCCTGATCCGCAGCCACGTCGTCGTCAACGCCCGCACCGGCGCCGAGATGGAGGCCCTGATCGCCTGCTCGACCGCCGCCCTCGCCCTCTATGACATGGTCAAGGCGGTCGAGAAGGGCGCCGTGATCACCGACCTCCGTCTGGACGCCAAGAGCGGCGGCCGGACGGGCATCTTTCGGCGGGAAGGATAGCGGGAATCATGATCGAGACCGGCCTCGACCGCCTCCTCGCCGACCCCTCGCGCCTCGCGGAGCGCGCCTACGGCATCCTGGCCCACGGCGCCTCGATCACGCGCGACGGCCGGCCCATCCATCTCGCTCTCGCGGCGAGCGCGGCCGGGCCGCCGCGCGCCCTCTTCGGCCCCGAGCACGGCTACTACGGCATCGAGCAGGACATGATCCCCGCCGAGGGGGGGCACGATCCGTGGACCGGCGCTCCCATCCTCTCGCTCTACGGCGACTCGGAGCAGACGCTGCGCCCGTCTCCGTCGGCGTTCGCCGGGCTCGACCTGCTGCTGATCGACCTCCAGGATGTCGGCTCGCGCTACTACACCTACGCGGCGACCGGGATCTGGGCCGCCGAGGCGGCGATGGCCGCCGGCTGCGAGGTCTGGGTGCTCGACCGCCCGAACCCGCTGGGCGGCGAGGTGATCGAGGGGAACCTCCTCGGCGCCGGCTACGAGTCGTTCGTCGGCGCCTTCCGCCTGCCCGTCCGCCACGGCCTGACCCTCGGCGAGCTGTTCCGCCTGGAGGCGCGGCGCCGCAACTGGATCGGGCACAACGCCTATTTCACGGTCTGGTACATGGACGGCTGGACGCGCGGCATGACCTGGGAGGAGACCGGCCTCCCCTGGATCGCGCCGTCGCCCAACATGCCGACGGCCACGACGGCGCGGGTCTACCCTGGCGGCTGCCTCGTCGAGGCGACCGAGCTCTCCGAGGGGCGGGGCACCACGCGCCCGTTCCAGCTCACCGGCGCGCCGTTCGTCGATCCCAAGCGCCTGGCCGAGGAGCTGAACGGGCGCGATCTCCCGGGCGTCCGGTTCGTCCCCACTTATTACCGGCCGCAGTTCCAGAAGCACCGGGGCGCGGTCTGCGCCGGCGTCGAGCTGCTGATGACCGACCCCAAAGCCTTCCAGTCCTACCGCACCGGCGCCGAGCTGCTCGACGCCATCCACCGCCTCTGGCCGGACGACTTCGCCTGGCGCGAGGCCCCCTACGAGTTCGTCTCGGATCGTCCGGCGATCGATCTCCTGACCGGCGGCCCCGAGTACCGGCAGGCGATCGAGAGCGGGGAGGGGCTGGCGGACTGGATCGCGACCTGGAAGCAGGACGAGCGGGAGTTCCGGGACGAATGCCGGGAGATCCTGCTCTATCCGGAAGGCGAGGCACGACCATGACGCTTGGGAGAACGATTTGAAAACCCCTCACCTCCTCCGGGTGGACGATGCGCCCGACCGCTTCGCCCCCCTGCTCGCCGCCGCCCGCGCCCTGGGCCTCCGGATCGGCTGGCTCGACCTCGGCGGCGCGACCGCCCCCATTCCCGATGCGCTGGAGACCGCCGCCGGCCTTGGCGTTCTCCGCGCCGTGGCGGTGGGGGAGGGGCGGACGGTCGCCGTCAAACCCATGCGCGGCGCGCCAGTCCTGAAGGATCTCCTGCGCGAGCACTTCCGCGGCTGCGTCATGGTCCTGGTCCGGGGGGAGATCGAAGCCCCTTCCCTGCGGAGCGAGGACGACGCCTGGATCGTGGCGCCGCCCGGAGCCGCCTCGCGGCGCTATGCCACGGAAGATCTCGCCATGGCGCTGCGCAAGCCGCGGCCCTGGGAGGCTGTCGCGGCCTGAGGGCGGGGGCCCGCCTTGCCACCCCCACCCCCTTTTTGCCACAATGCGGCATAATTTGGGGACCTCTCCAGGTCCCTCCGAAGAGGAGAGGTGTACCGTGACCGAGCCCATCAAGTTCTTCCTTCCCGGCCCGACCTACGTTCCCGAGGATGTCCGCCAGGCGATGACCCAGCCGATGGTGGGGCACCGGTCCCCCGGCTTCAAGGATTTCTACATCAAGCTGTCCGCCAAGCTCCCCAAGCTGCTCCGCACCTCCGGCGACGTCATGGTCGCCAGCGGCAGCTCGACGCTGGTGATGGAGAGCGCCGTCATCTCGTGCGTGCAGCAGGACGTGCTCTGCCTGACCAACGGCGCCTTCTCCGAGCGCTGGCACTCGATCGCCAAGTCGACCGGCAAGTCCGCCGACAAGCTCGCCGCCTCGTGGGGGCAGGCGATCGATCCCGAGGCGCTGCGCGCCGCCCTGCGCCGCAAGAAGTACGACGCCGTCACCGTGGTCCACAACGAGACCTCGACCGGCGTCATGAACCCGATCGCCGACCTCGCCAAGGTGATCCGCGAGGAGGGGGACGCCCTGGTGATCGTCGACGCCGTCTCCTCGCTCGGCGGCGCGCCGGTCGAGACCGATGACTGGGGGATCGACATCTGCCTCGCCGGCACCCAGAAGGCGATCGCCGTGCCGCCCGGCCTGACCGTCTTCACCCTCTCCGACCGCGCGGCCGAGCGGGCGAAGGCCGTGCCGCACCGCGGCTTCTACACCGACCTCCTGCGCTACCTCGACAAGCACAAGGAGGGGGGCTTCATCACGACCCCCGCCATCCCGCTGCTCTGGGCGCTCGACGTCCAGCTCGACCGCATCCTCGCCGAGGGGATGGAGGCGCGCTGGGCCCGCCATCAGCAGTTGCAGGAGAAGACGGCCCAGTGGGCGGCCTCGCGCGGCTGCGCGTACTCCTCGGCCGAGAATGCCCGTTCGCTGACGGTGAGCTGCTTCAATTCGCCGGCGGGCGTCGATCCGCAGGCGATCGTCAAGGGGTGCAAGGAACAGGGCTACACCATCGGCAGCGGCTATGGCGACTGGAAGCCCACCACCTTCCGCATCGGCCACATGGGCGAGGTGCGCGAGAGCGATCTCGACGCGCTGCTGGCCGTGATCGATCAGATCCTGGAGAAGGTGGCCGCTCCGGCCGCCCGGTAAGGACTCGTTGATCATGTCCAGGATTCTGATCGCCGACACCCTCGATCCCTCCGGCCTCACGCTGTTCCAGGAGGCCGGGGTGGAAGTGCATCAGCTCACGGCCGAGGAGCGCCCGCGCCTGCCCGAGATCCTCGCCGACTTCGACGCCCTGGTGGTGCGCAGCTCGACGCAAGCCACCGCCGACCTGCTCCGCGCCGGCAAGAAGCTCAAGGTGGTGGGGCGCGCCGGCATCGGCGTCGACAACGTCGACGTGGCCGCCGCGACCGAGCTCGGCATCCTGGTCGTCAACGCGCCCACGGCCAACCTGATGTCGGCCACCGAGCACACCTTCGCGCTCCTCCTCTCGCTCGCCCGCCGGGTGCCCGAGGCCGACGCCTCGATGCGGGCGGGGGAGTGGAACCGCAAGATCACCGGTGTCGAGCTGCAGGGCAAGACGATCGGGATCATCGGCTTCGGCCGCATCGGCCAGCGGGTGGCGGACCGCGCCCGCGGCTTCGAGATGAAGATCGTGGCCTACGACCCCTTCCTCGACGCCGCGGCGGCCCGCAAGCTGGACGTCGAGCTGCTGGCGATCGACGATCTGCTCGCCCGCGCGGACGTGATCACCTTCCACACGCCGCTCACCAAGGAGACCCGCAACCTGCTGAACCGCGAGCGCCTGGCGAAGATGAAGAAGGGGGCGCTGATCGTCAACTGCGGACGCGGCGGGGTGATCGACGAGGAGGCGCTGCTGGAGGCGCTCGAATCCGGCCACATCGGTGGCGCGGCGCTCGACGTCTTCGCCGAGGAGCCGCCGAAGGACCTCCGGCTGGTGCGCCACAAGAAAGTGGTGTCGACGCCTCACCTCGGCGCCCAGACCCGCGAGGCCCAGGAGCGGATCTCGATCGAGACCGCGCAGATGGTCCTCGCCGCGCTCGCGGGTTCGCTGGCGGTGGCGGCGGTCAACCTGCCGTTCCGGGCCACCGGCGGCCGGGCCGAGCCGTTCATGGCGCTGGGCGAGTCGCTCGGCCGCATGGCCGGCGCGCTTCTCGGCACCGCGCCGCAGAGCCTGACGGTGGACGTCTGGGGATTGGACGAGGGGTTGCGCCACCCGGTGACGGTCGCCGTGCTCAAGGGGGTGCTCACCCCGTTCCTGGGCGAGGGCGTCAACTACGTCAACGCCGAGCGGATCGCCGAGGGCCGCGGGATCGAGGTGGTGCGCTCCACCCACAGCAACGCGCGGAGCGAGTACCCGCAGCTCGTCGACATCACCCTCTCCGGCGGCGGCCGCAGCGTCGAGCTGGGCGGCACCGTGTTCGGCGACGGCGATTCCCGGGTGGTGCGTTTCGAGAACTACCCGCTGGAGTTCCGGGCCGAGGGGAACCTGCTGGTGCTGGAGAACCTGGACATGCCCGGAGTCGTGGGCAAGGTCGGCACCCTGCTGGCGGAATCCAACGTCAACATCGCCGACATCCACCTCTCCCGCCGCGGCCAGGAAGCCCTCGCCGTCCTGCGCCTCGATCAGGAGCCCACGCCCGAACTGCTGGAGAAGCTCGCCGCGTTGCCGGAGGTGAAGTCAGCGCGCCGGGTGCTGCTGGGGTAGGGAGGGCGGGTCCAGAGGGATCTTGCAGGCTGGGGCGGTTTGCCCTCCGAATCCTCACCCTCGGTCCCTCTCCACTCCGTGGAGAGGGAGGGCCCTACGATCCAGATCATCCTGCTGCCGAAGGGGCCCTCCCTCTCCCCCCGGGAGAGGGATCGAGGGTGAGGATTCGGAGGGCATGCCGCCCCAACCAGCAACACCCCTATGGGCAGGGCGACGGCGCCGGGAACCTCGTATTGCTGCCGACCCGCCGGTTCAGCCACTTCAGGATGGTGGTGTAGGTGCGCGGGGCGGTGTAGTGGAGGTTCAGATCGTGCCCCGATCCGGGGATGGCCACCGCTTCCGCGCAGGCGTCGGCCGGATAGAAGCTCGGCTCGGTGGCGAGGCTGCCGGAGGCCGTGCAGCCCGGCGGGTTGCAGAAGGCCTGGTCCGAGTCGCCGACCACCACCAGCACCGGAACGTGGATCCCGGTCGAGAAGCCCAATCCAGCGACCGCCGTGTTGAGCTCGCCCACGGTGGTCGTCTCCTTGTTCTTCTCGTCGATCCTGATGATGCGGCGATCGAAGGACGACGGGTCGTCGGTGTTGTAGAAGATGGAGCGGAAATGGACGCCGGGAGAGGTGGTCAAGTAGCCGTCCGGGATGCCACGCCCCGCGAAGTGCGGATCGAGGTTCGCCGGAAAGAAGCTCACGTCTCCCAGGGCCGGCGTCACGGTGTGCGACACGCCGGTCAGCACCACGCCGTCCACGTCGCCATAGGTGGCCGCCTCCTGGATCGAGATCACCGAGCCGAGCGAATGGCCGACGAGCGCCACCCGTTCGGCGCGGACGTGGCCGAAGGGCGGCACCACCCGATCCCCGCCGCGCAGCTCCTGGACGATCTGGTGCACCACATAGGCGTTGGACTCGATGGTGACCGCATCGGCCGGCGGGTGATCGCTCCGGCCGACCCCGATCCGGTCGAGGTTGAGCACCGCGTAACCCTCCGCCGTGGCCCGGCGCACGTACGAGTAGATCTCGGGTTGGAAGGGGAAGTCCCAGTAGAGATGGCCATAGGTCGAGCCATGGAGCGCGATCTGGAACGTCTTGTTCCTGAGGCTGCCGCGCGAGCAGAGGACGCCGAACACGTTGTAGTCAGTCGCATCGCTCGGAGAGAGGTTCACCGAGAACGACACCTCCCCACACCGCATCTCTCCCTGCGCCGCCGAGGCGCTGGGCGGAACGAGCGCGGCGACGGCGAGCGCGCAGAGCAGCCCAATCGCGAACCGCAGGCGTGAAGCGGGGACCTCGAAGCTTGGACGGTGTCTCATCGGTCTCTCCTTCTTGCTTGGCCCGGAAGCCAGAATTGTGGGTCTTGGGAGCTGACCCTCTGGTCAGCTTAGAAGATAACGGACCACGGTCGAGAAGTCCCTCACTGGACCTACGGGACTTCAGCTGGTCATACTCAGGGTATGAAAACGGCTGTCTCAATTCCCGACGACATCTTCGAAGAGGCCGAGCGCCTCGCGGCTGAGTTGCAAACCTCGCGCAGTCAGCTTTACAGCCGCGCGCTGAAAGAGTTTGTGGTCCGGCATGCGCCCGACCGCCTGACGGAAGCGATGAATCGCGTGGTCGACGACTTAGGGGCCGAGGTCGACGAGTTCAGCCGGAGAGCCGCGCGGAGAGTGCTGGAGCCCGTCGACTGGTGATCAGCCAGGGAGGTCTGATGGGCCGACCCGGGAACCCACGGAACTCCAGCTGCAGGGTGGGTGCGGCTGGGTTAAACTGCGCCGGCCAAGACCGGAGGGGCGCGGATCGCGCCTCCAGCGAGAGAGGAGATCTGCATGGCCCACGTCGGAGTCGTCTTTGGAGGCAGGAGCACCGAGCATCAGGTCTCGATCCGCTCGGCGCGCACGGTGGTCGAGGGGCTGCGGGAGGCCGGTCACGCGGTCACGCCGCTCGGCATCGCGGCGGACGGCTGCTGGATCGACGCCGAGGCTTCCGCGGCGGTGATCGACGGCGTGTCGAAGGAGATCCCGCCGCTGGAGCTGCCGATCGCGCCCACGGTGCGCCACCTGCTCGCCTCGGGGGTCGAGGTGGTCTTTCCGATCGTCCATGGCACCTGGGGGGAGGACGGCACTTTCCAGGGGCTCTGCGAGATGCTCGACCTCGCCTACGTGGGCTGCGGCGTCACCGCCAGCGCCCTCGCCATGGACAAGGTGCTGGCCAAGCGCCAGCTCGCCGCGGCCGGCGTGCCGGTGGTGGACTTCGAGACGGCGTCGCGCCGCGAGTTCGAGACCGACCCGGCGGCGTTCCTGGCCCGCTGCGAGCGGCTGCCTCTGCCGCTGTTCGTCAAGCCGAGCAACGGCGGCTCCAGTGTAGGGGTGCGCAAGGTCTCCGACCTCGCGGGTCTCGAGGAGGCGGTCCGCTTCGCTCTCCGGTTCGACGAGGTCGCGCTGGTCGAGCGGGGGATCCAGGGGCGGGAGCTGGAGTGCGCCGTCCTCGGTTATCGCGAGATCCAGGCCTCGGTGGTGGGGGAGATCGTCCCCGGCAACGAGTTCTACGACTATGCGGACAAGTACCTGCAGGACACCGCCGGCCTGATCGCCCCGGCCGAGTTGCCCGAGCGGGTCTCGGACCGGCTGCGCGCGATCGCCGTCGAGGCGTTCTCCGCGATCGGCGGCGCCGGCTTCGCCCGGGTCGACTTCCTGCTCGAAGGCGAGGGCGAGGAGGGGCTCTTCGTCAACGAGATCAACACCCTCCCCGGCTTTACCAGCATCTCCATGTACCCCCTGCTCTGGAGCCTCACCGGCTATCCGCTCCCCAAGCTGGTGGACCGTCTGGTCCAGATCGCTCTCGAACGCCACCGCGAGCGCCAGCGGCTGGACGGGGGGATCAAGGAGTTTCTGGCCGAGCTGGCGCTCCGGGCATGAACGCCGCGCCGCTGGATTTCCCTGAGGCATAAACAGGCGACAGCCCATCGTCCCGGGACGACGGGCCATCGTCTCCAGACGACGGAAATCCTCCAGCGGCGACGGAAATCCTCCAGCGGCGACGGTTTTTCTCCAGCGACGACGGCCCATCGTCTCCAGACGACGGAAATCCTCCAGCGACGATGGAAATCCTCCAGTGACGACGGTCTGCCTCCAGCGGCGACGGTTTTTCTCCAGCGACGACGGTTCATCGTCTCCAGACGACGGAAATCCTCCAGCGGCGACGGTCCGTCGTCACTGGAGGCAGACCGTCGTCGCCGGAGGATTTCCGTCGTCTGGGGAGATGGAGCGTTGTCGCGCGGCGATGAAGCCGCGGCCGGCTCAGAGCGGCGTGATCTCGACGCGGGCGAGGCCGTTCGGGACCATCTGGAGCTCGCGGGCGGCGCCGTAGGAGAGGTCGATGTCGCGGCCGTGGATGTAGGGGCCGCGGTCGTTGATCTTCACCACCACCCCGCGGCCGTTGTCGAGGTTGCGGACGAGGACGCGGCTGCCCAGGGGGAGGGAGCGGTGGGCGGCGGTCATGGCGTGCATGTCGAAGGTCTCGCCGTTGGCAGTCATCTTGCCGTCGAACTGGGGGCCGTACCACGAGGCGCGGCCGATGGTGCGGAAGGAGTCCGAGACCGCCGCGCCGTCCTCCGGAAGGGAGAAGTTTTCCCAGGCCCGCTCCCGGTTCACCGCGGCGACCGCGGTCCCGAGATAGGCCGTCAGCGCCAGGCCGGCCACCCAGACGAATCCAGCGCCCCGGTTCCTGCGGGCTTTCTGGGAATCGCCAGAGATCGAGCGGACAGGTGTTCCTTCTCGCTTCATGACACCTCCTGCGGGAGACGTTTTCGCTTTTGGCTTCCAGGACTATAACGAAAAAGCGGGGGAAAGGATTCCCCGGCCCTCCCGCTGACCGCGCCTAGCGGGCGGCGACCACGATCGACGGCATGCCGAGGGCCGCCAGCTCGCGGCGCAGGGATTCGGCCTGATCGCGATTGTCGAAGGCGCCGATCTGCACCCGGTGCCAGGTGCCGTCGGCGTCCACCACCGCCTCTGGATAGAGCCGCACGACGTCGCGCTGGAGGGAGACCGCCTTCTCGTTCTCGCTGAAGGCGCCCACCTGGACGGTGAAGCGCGCCGGCAGGCCGGCCGCGGGCACGACGTAGATCTCGACGCTGGCCGTGCCCGGCCCCACGACCCCCACCTCGCGGGCGGCGGCGTAGGAGAGATCGATGATGCGGTTCTTCGAGTAAGGGCCGCGGTCGTTGACTCGCACCACCACCTCGCGGCCGGTACGGGTATTGCGTACGCCGATCTTCGTGCCGAAGGGGAGGGAGGGGTGGGCGGCGGTGAGCGCGTTCATGTCATAGCGCTCGCCATTGGCGGTCATCTTGCCGTTGAACCGGGGTCCGTACCAGGAGGCGACCCCCCGTTCGAGCGGCACCCCGAAAGTGGGGGGGGCCGAGGACGACGGCTTGCGGTTGCCCGAGCAGGCTGCGGTCAGCAGCAACTGGGCGAAGAGGAGTACTGCGAAGGCGACTCGACAGAGAACGACAACGCGGGAGTCTTTCCTTGGGCGCATGGGCTTGCGGCCTCCGTAAGGTGGTTCTGAGCCATCTTCGTGAGAGCTCTTGGGTCCAATAGCGCTGGAACGGCTTGCGCTCTAACCCGAGCATATTAGCACAGGGCCATTTTTCGCCCAGATGCCGCCCGGGTGCCGCCTCCGGGCGACCATTTGCCGGAGGTGGCGGGTTGAGTGGGGCACGCCCCCCACTCGATCGGGTTGCCCCCCTTTAGACTCTGGGGGCGGCGATCGCGGCGGCCTCGGTCCCTTCTAGGGCCGGCGTCACGACTTCGTTGAGAAATTCGTCCACCTGTTCGGCCGACCGTCCAGTGAAGGCGACGGGGTCGAGCCAGGGTTCGACCTCCTGACGCGTGAGCCGGAAGTCCGGGTCGCTCACGATGAGGTCGATCAGGGGATTTTCTCCCCCTTTAGCTTCTAGGGTGCTCTGAGCGTCGAAACTGTAGCCGCGGATCCGTTCGTGGAGCTCCTGGCGGTCGCCGCCGCGCAGCGCGGCCTCCATCAGCAGCGTCTCGGTGGCCATGAACGGCAGCTCGCGGGCGACCCGGGCGTCGATCGTCGCCTGCCGCACCACCAGGCCGGCCGAGATATGGGCCGCGAGGCCGAGCACGGCGTCGGCGTCCAGGAAGGAATCGGGGATCACCAGGCGGCGGTTGGCCGAGTCGTCGAGGCTCCGCTCCAGCCACTGGGTGGCGGCGTTGAGCGGGCCGTTGAGACTGTCGGTGATCAGCCGGCGACTGAGCCCGCACATCCGCTCGGCGCGCACCGGGTTGCGCTTGTAGGCCATGGCGGAGGAGCCCACCTGCTCGGCGTCGAACGGCTCCGAGAGCTCGCCCACCCCCTGGAGGAGGCGGAGGTCGGTGCCGAACTTGTGGCAGGTCTCGGCGACGCCGGCCAGGGTCTGCAGCACCTGGCTGTCCTGCTTGCGCGGATAGGTCTGGCCGGTCACCGGAAAGCTCGCCGCGAATCCGAGCTTCTCGGCGACCCGGCGGTCGAGCTCGCGCACCTTGGCGCCGTCCCCCTGGAACAGGGTGAGGAAGCTCGCCTGCGTGCCGGTGGTCCCCTTGACGCCTCGGCAGCGCAGGGTGGAGAGCCGGTGGCGCACCTCGGCGAGGTCCATCAGGAAGTCCTGCAGCCAGAGGCAGGCGCGCTTGCCCACGGTGGTGAGCTGCGCCGGCTGGAAGTGGGTGTAGGCCAGGGTCGGGATCGCCCGCGTCCGGCGCGCGAAAGCGCCCAGCTCGCGGACGGTCGCGGCGAGCCGGCCGGCCAGCAGCTCCAGGGCCTCCCGCATCAGCAGGACTTCGGTGTTGTCGGTGATGAAGGCGCTGGTCGCGCCGAGATGGAGAATGCCGCCGGCCCCCTCGTGGACGCGGTCGGCCTGCTCGGCGTAATGGCGCAGATGGGCGACTACGTCGTGGCGGGTGCGGCGCTCGAGCTCCGCGACGCGGTCGAGGTCGGTGTCGCCGGCCACCTGCTTCAGCGCCGCGATCTGCTCGGCGGTGAACGGCAGCCCCAGCTCCTGCTCCCCCTCGGCGAGGGTAATCCACAGCCGCCGCCAGGTGCGGAAGCGGTGGCTCGAGGAGAAGATCCGCGCCATCTCGGGCGAGGCGTAGCGCTCGTAGAGGGGGTTCTGGGGGGTCTCGGTCAGCATGCGGGGCGGATTGTAGCAAAAGGGCCGGACCCCACCCGGACCCTCCCTCCCCAACCCCTCTCTCCCGTCCCCTCCCACCCTCCCGCACCGGGAGAGAGGGGCTAAAAAGGCTGCTCTCCCCTTCTTCTTTTTTTCTCCCTCTTCTCCCGGTGAGGGAGGGCGGGAGGGGACGGGAGAAGAGGGCCGGGGTGATGAGGGTCCTCCGGCCCGTCTGCTACAATTCGCCGCCGCGCCCACCCTGGGTGCGCCCTCTTCGGGACCACCTGTCAGGACAAACTACGTATGCCGATACAAGTCAATTCGGAAATCGGACGCCTGCGGCGCGTTC
>JBDSHF010000029.1:0-29370 GCA_039918595.1 Thermoanaerobaculia bacterium | reverse complement strand
CGCCTCCGGGTCCTCCACCTTGACCAGGGGAGCGAGCGTCTCGGGACTGACCGGGTAGTTGAACCGGATCTCGCCGCGATAGACCACCTTGGCCTTCCCCTCGAGAGCCGGCTCCTCGAGCACGGTGACCTCCTCGACGAGGAACTTGTCCGTGCGCACCGTGAGCTCCGTCTCCCCGGTGAAGACCTGCCCCTCCTTGACGATCTTCGCCGGCTCGAGCTCCACCTTGTACTCGCTGGCCACCGGAAGCCCGCCGCTCGGCTGGAACCGCAAAGCGTTGGTGGTCTGCCACTTCCAGGACCCGCCCAGGGTCGGGGAGATCCTCGCCGGAGCCGGATCGAGAACCTCCCCCACCTTCCCCTGTCCCACGGGCTTGTCAAACAGGACGTCAAACCACTGCCGCCCCTCCCTGTCCACCACCACATTGAACACCGAAACCGTCTCCCCCCCCTGAGCCCCCGCCCTGAACCGAGCCATGGCCTTGGACAGAGGAGCCCGGAAGGCGAACGCCGACATCGAGAGGAACAGCAGGGCCAGGACGCCGATGAGGACGTCCTTCCAGTGAAGGCGGCTGAGGGTGGCGGCGAGCCTGGACGGGAGCTTGTCCCGGGTGGGCGGGAGGGGTTCGGACATGGAGGGTCTCCTAAGCGATAGGGAAGCGGTACTAGGCTACATCAAGCGACCTGGATTTTTGTCCCTACCTTGAGTCTTGTTTGGCAGGCCGTAGCCTTGCCATGGAGCTACTCTGCCGTTCACAAAGGGAGGCTCTCTGAACCCACGATGAAGACACGGAGAAGGTTGAGCGCGCCGATCCTCACCAGACGCACTGGGCATGAAACGCACGAATCTTGTGTTGGACGAACAGCTTCTCGCCGAGCTGACCCGTGTCAGCTGGGGGAGAGGACGTACTCGCGGGCGGTCACGAAAGCCATGGAGGATTACTTGCGGCGGCACCGGGCTGGACGGACCTCGAGCTTGCGGGGTCCGGTGCATGGGAAGGGGACCTTTCCGAGATGAGAGGCGACACCGCGGCGCATCCGGGAAGTCTTTGAAGAAGCCTCCTCGACGAGGAACTTGTCTGTGAGCATTGTCTTCGGGTGGAAGGGGTGGGAATGGAGTTCCTGGAGTTATGCAAACTACGTTACATCAGTTGGACTCCAGGGTTCCGAGATAAGAATGCGGCGCCTGCTAGGCATCGTGCCGCTAATTTTCGCCTCCCTTCTTATCATCAAACAGCAAATTGAGACGGGCCAGAAGATTTCTAAATCTTCCGATTTCGGCTGCGAGTTCTTGGTCTACTGGCTGCTGTTGTCGTGAAGCGATCAAGACATTAAAAAAAATAATTAAGAAAAATACTTCGAACAGGCTACATATTGAGGTCATAAACTTAGTTTCACTACAGACAGGGCGGATGTCTCCGTGGCCGGTTGTAGTTATCGTATAGAGCGTAAAATACATATAATCATTGAGACTTGCATTACGGCTGCAACTGACTTCAGGTTTGCCAAGCTTTATGCTTGATGTTCCGTTTGCTTCTATCCACACTTCTACGGAGCGCCGATCCTCGGGTTTCTTGAGGTTAGCTCCCCAGAAACTATTTTCGTCAGCGAGTGGTATTACAGTCCACTCGGCGACATTCTTGAGGCCAAATCTTTTGGTCAAGTAAAGGTATACACATCGGGCGCGTGCGTCCGAGAGTTCATAATTAGACTTGTAACGCTTCGAGCTCGCGAGGTCCGAGCTGTCAGTGTGGCCAGCAAGTATTATCCTGAGCCGCCCTTCCTCCGTAGACTCAGCGTTAATGCGCTGGTTGATCTTGTCGATGGAATCATTGTTTTTCGCCATCATTATGTCACCTTTGTCGTCTTGATTTGCCTCAGAGACTTCTTTGGCTTGGACCTCGGCCTTTCCTGGTTCAAAGCGCATAAGTAGGGGCGGGGGCATTGCTCCTGACATTGCCCCATTTTTCGCGGCTTGATGCCCGTCTGCTGTTGCTGTCACTCCGGGAGGTGGTGTGACGCACAGAGCCCAGCCTTCCTTTGTGCGCTCGTATTTATCGTGAAGCGCGAAGGCGAATCCCATTGCGAAGGTTACAGATAGGAAGAGGCTAAGGAAAAAGCAAACTATCTGGAATGAATGTTGTGATATTTCTTTCCGAAAGGCTTCAAGGCTCTCCTCGGCTTGATCGCCTTCGGCTGCTTCTAGAGGAGCCCGCATCATAAGCCAAGTGACCCATAATGATAGGACTACCAAAACGGCTGCTGCCAAGGTGAAGATGGCCCAATAATTACTGCGGTAGTGTCCAGTTGAATAGAGCCACCAAGCAGGATGGTAGCTGATGAGCGAGAACAGCATGATGGCAGCAAGTACCCCCCGGAGTAGGCTGCTGCGCAGGCATAGGAGGACAGCTATCTGCAGGATTGGGAGCACCAGTAATAAAGTCGCAAGAACCTTGTCGAGCTTGCTAGGGTCAATCTTAGGATCGGCGCCAAAGTAGGTTGACAGATTGATGGCAAACATTACAATCGACGCTGCGATGAAAGAAGTGCGGAACAATTCCGCGTGTTTCTCGCAAAGCAACAGAGCCCTATGGGTTATTTTCACCATAAGTCTAGAGATATTCATCGTGGCTCGCGAGGTAATTGGGTTGTCAATAGGCATTAAGTTTAGTCTCGGGCAAGAGCCCATGCTGCGTTCAGGTCAGAGGCTCATCTGTTGTTTCTTGCTTCTCGGAATCGAATTAGCACCTCGATCCGCCGATTTCGAGTCTTGGCTTCAGCATCGGCACCACCTTGAACAGGATGGTATTGGCCTAGGGCTGTCGCCCAAACTTTATGGGGGTCGAGGCCGGTGCCATCATCCGGGGCCAAAAGTTCCAGTACGGTAATGGCCCTATGCGCCGAGAGTTCCCAATTGGTCCGGATCCCCTTCTTGTAGCACTCCCCTCCAGGGCGATCCGTATCAGTGTGCCCGGTGATCTGGACACGCATGATTTGGGAATCATATTGCTTAAATAAAGATTTGAGATCGCTTAGCTCAGTAGCCGCTGGTACCATAAGGTCAATATGGCACGGTAGAAACAAAAACTTGGCCGGGAAGTAGATGTTCAACTCCGAAAATCCTTCATCTTGAACCTTAGGTCTCTCGGAAGATGCCACGCCAACGCCCGAAGCGTGCACGAAAGCCTTCTCGAACTCCTTCTGGAAATTTTTTTTGGCGGGAGGGGGCTCCTGCCCATTGGCAGTAGCGTCCATATATGCAGCAAGACCGGCAATTAAAACTATGGCAAGGAAGCCAATGAAAGCGTCCGCCACCGCAGGCCAGAAATTGGGCCCCTCTTCCTCAGCCAGGCGATCTCTTCGGCTCATCGGCGTGTCTTCTGTGAGCTGCGGGAATCGGCAAAGAACCGTGACAGGCGCGCTTTGAGGCCTTGCCAAGCCGTAGGGGCTGGTCTTGAGGTTTCGGCAGGCAAGGGATTTAGTTGCCGTGGCGGACCTCCCTCGGACGTTCGGCTTCGCGTGGCTCCTCCGAGCAAGCTGCGAATGTCGCGCAGGATTCGGAACAGCTCCGCCTGTACCTCTATCTCCGGCCGGCTGCCTCGCGCCTCAGTACCCTGCTGAGTTTGCTTTAGATGATCTGAAAGATCGCCGACCCCGAGGTGCAACCGTTCCAGCTCGCGCCGGAGATCGTGAGGCCACTGATCTTGATTTACTCTAGTTGTGGCTTGGGCGAGGAGATCGTGGAGAGATTTGGTAGTGGCAGCGAGGTCTACCAGAGACTCGCGGCTGCTCTCTTGCACCTTTCGTTGCGCTTCGAGGAGAGGGGATATCCCTTGCTGGATTGACTGCGGCAAGACCGCAAGACCGGTCTGGGAGGTTGCAAGAGCCTGAGTCTGCTCCGCTACGAGCGTAGCCGTCCGCGCGAGTTGCTTACGGATCGTGTCCTCACCCTGGCCACGTTCGCGTAGCATTATGGCGACCTCCCGAGTCGCATTCCCCAGTGATTCCAGGCGGCCGTCCAGGGCGCCCATCCATGTTTCAATGGCCGTTGCGGAGCTAGCGAGTTTCTCCGCGGGAATTGCCAGGGTCTTGGCCCCCTTCTCCTGCAGCGTCTCGAGCTCGCGGACGAAGCTCGTCGAGAGGCTTACGATCTTGACGAGCTGCTCGACAGCCCCTTCTGCGGAGCCGCCGAGACGCGTGACGGCGTCTCGGAACGTTTCAAGAGTCGAGACTCCCATCCGAATGTTGCCCGAGAAGTCGGTTGCAAGCCCCGACATTTGGGTGAGGCTTACCGAGAGGCTGCGAACCAGCGGGTGAAGCACGGCCTCCATGCGTTCGCTGATGCGGTCGAAATAGACCTTGAGTTCCCCTCGTAGCGCGTCGTCGACCAGCGTGTCAGGCGCGTGGATCAGCGGCACGAACCAGCGTGCACCAAGAAGATCGACCTCCCGAGCTAAGCGGTTGTAGGCAGGCTCGAGCAGAGTCAGAGCCAAGATGGACAGGAGGAGGGCCGAGAGGACGCCTGCGAATGTCGCGGTGAAGACTCCCTCCAGGCTGTCCAGTACCCTCGCAAGCCGTTTCCCTGCGGCGGTAGCAGGTTCGGCAGTGCTGGCCGTTGCCGATGCAGTCTCGCCGACCATCGGAGCGATCTGGACCTCGTCTTTAGAAGTCAGGACGTTGCGCAACGAGGGCATCGCCGAACCGAAACCGAGAACCGTGCCGGCAAGGCCGAGCAGTACCACCCATCCAGCCGCTCCTCGCACCATCCGGATGGGGTAGCGCGCCTGTTCAAGATATGACTCGCGGATCTCCTCCCAGGCCTCACTCCCTCCAGCCATGGCCCTACGGTGGTACTCGTGTATCGCTGGGATCAACTCGTCGAGCGCGATACGGGCTTGAGGAGAACCGCTCGTCTGATCCAGGAGCGCAGACAGGACCTCCTCGGAAGAGCCATAAAGTTGTCGATGACTTTGGCTTCCGAAGAGCGAGTCGAGCCCATGCCGCACTGCCCGCAACTCTTCCTGCATCCGCAACCACAGCCAGCGGGCCCGTAGCCCGTAGAGGAAGAACCCAAACAGGACGACCAGCGCCAGCCCGGCGCAAATTGTGGTCAGGAAGGTTTCCGAGGAGTGGATGGCAGCCTCCGTTTACTTGAAGTCAATCCGCAGCAGAGGCTGCTCGTAGCTGCTCGGCGGGTCCAGGCGGGCCAAGAGCGACTCCAGGAATTCCAGGAAGTTGAGGGTGCGCGAGCCGGCGGCGAGAGTTCTGTCGTCTGGGGTGGACCAAGACTCGAATCGCTGGAGGAGGTCATGCTCCCCTCCGGTTCGCATCAGCCGTTGGACCACGACGACCCGCCCACCGGCGAGCGGCGTGAAGGAGCGGCTCAGCATGGCGAACCGCAATGCCGTGCCGTCTTCCTGGGCCTGGACGCGCAAGGTGCCAGTCGGGGCCTTTCTTTCCCAGCGCAGGCAGTAGCTCGGCCGGTAGGTCCAGAATGGTGTGATTTCCTTCGGCATCTGGGTGAGTGGGGTCGTTTGCAGCGGAATCTTGAGCCCGAAAGCTGCGCCGTCGAGGTTTCGACTCACGGCCTCTTGGCTGGGAGGCTGTCCTACCGCGGCCGAGGTGAACTTCCCGCGCACCGCGCCGTTGGTGGCGCCCTCCGGGAAGAGCTTGCTGTCGGATACCGGCGCTTGGTCGGAGGCGGGAAGCCACCAGCGGATGTCGCCTGGAGCGAGCTCGAGGGCGAAGGTCTTGGTGCTGTCCGATGGGGCTGACAGTCGTGCGAAGAGGCGCTCGACGAGCCGGCGGCCGGAACCGGGATGATCGGTGATCACCCAGAGATAGAAAGGGCGGTTAGCGATTTTCGCCTCGCCGATGCGTCCGCCACCGGTTTTGAGCCGCTCCGAAAAGAGCGTGCCATGGAATGCCGAGCGGAAGCCGAGGATCCACACGCCCCGGCCCGACTGGATCAGCCGGCCCATCTTGACGCCGAGACACTCGACGTCGCTACCCTTCTCACATTCCTCGAGCGATCCCGCCTTCCCTTGATCAGCGTGGAGGGACATCACCCCGTCCGTGAGGAGCAAGGCGAGGGACGGGGGGGCAGCAGAGAGCTCGCGATCTAGGACGGCTCCCAGGTTCGTCTCTGAGCGAGAATAGAACGATTTTTCGTCGAATTGCCCAAAGCCTCCGGTGCTTTGCAGGTTCTCGAGGTTCTCCCCCACGCGCACGATTTGGCTACGCACCACTCCGATATCTAGAAGTGCGCCACGCAAACCGGAAAGCACTGTGGTGAACCGATCACCTTGGCCGGCGAAGCCCCTCATGCTTGCAGAGCCGTCCAGATATACGCGGGCCTCTCGCGGTGGTGTAGACCCAACGAGCCGGGCCGGCGAAGGAGAGGCACCTCCTTCACAGGCCGCAACCGTCCAGGCATCCTGACGAGCTCCGGGCTCCGTACCGCGGCTCCGCCCGATCTGACTCTCGCCACGATTACATCCGAGAAAGGCCAGCAGCAGAGCGAGGCCTAGCACCATCGGTTGGCGTTTCGACAGGTCCGAGCTCATGGAATCTCCTCTCTACGCTCTCCCTGTTCCGGGCGCGTGCGTTGATTGAGGAGCTCGTCCATCTTCCGATTGAGATGCCCCATCTTGACGTCGACGTCGACGATCGTCGTGCCCATCCGACAGGCCCGTCCACTCTCGAACGTCTCATGAATCCTCCCTACCCGCATTTCAACTCCCCGCCAATACTCGTTGAGCTGCCTTTCGAACGATTCGATGCGCGCGAGAGTCCGCGCCTGGTCACCGGACAGGCCATCCAATTTACGCCACACGGCGCCAAGCTGCGCCTTGATGCGGAGCACCAGGACCGCAATCAGGGCAGTACCAGCGACTGCAAGCCAGAGAAGGACATTCGTCACGAGCTCTCCACGCGCCCCTTGCGCCGGACTGTAAACTCTTTCCCGGTCCCACTCCGTTCGACCCTGGCCGGCTGGATGCAAGCGAAGATACGGCGGCCATAGTCAACCTCAAAAAAGGTCGAGACCTCCGAGTCCGCCAGACCTCCAGGGCTCACCACGGCAAGCCCTTGATTCGAGGGCAGCACGAAGACCGCGATCTGCCATCGATTTCCTATACGTTGTCCAACATATTCAACCACGAGAGGAACATCGGGCGTTCCTGACCGGAGATCCGCTAGAAGAGATTCAATTTCCAAGCCTGTTGAAGTCTGATCCGCAAGCGCTTGGCATATGGAGCGATCTAGGGTGTCGATAGTAAATTTGTTTCCGCGTGCAGAAGCCTTCCGGAAGGGAGGCTCCTGCTCGCTTTGTAAGGTCAAGTTCATATCGTCATAATTCCTCTTTTTCAAATTTTCGGAGCCTCCCCCCGAAGAGGCGGGAGCACTTGGTAGAGACAGGCGCAATTCCTCGAGTTGCTTCTCCAAGTCGTTCACGCGATCTAACAAGCCGCCAAGCCCCTGAAGAGACACATCCATGGTTTTTACACGCTCAAGAAGCTTCAGGAAAGCGGTCTCTGAGGGGCCAGAGTTAACGAGCCTTCCCGGAAGGGTTTCCCCGATGTTGCCACTATCGTTGGTCGGTTCCTTGCCAAGGTCCTGCCCTTCCCGTCGCTGTGCACTAGGTGGAGCAGCAAAGAGATTTTTGAGCCAATCTCGCACACGTTCGCTCCGAGTTGGCGCACTAGCGGATTGACCCGGGCCAGGTGCCGTCGAAGCCGAAACCGTCTCCGGTTCGCGCGGTGGTTTCTGCCTAGTAATCATGACTCACTGGTCTGGCTACCCACTTTGAGTTGCAACTGCTTTGCCCAAATTTGCTCAAGCAGAAGGACAAGAGGGGAGGTCTCAATCTGCAATTCTCCAACTAACCGTGGCACAATCTGCTCCCGAATGAGGCTGGTTGCCCGGCTCTCGACGAACTGTTTGCGGTCTATATCGGTCGCTCCGAACAGCTGTCGAACGTGTTCCGTGGCTCCAGGGGCATTCAATAATGGACCGACGAACTGGTCCCACGCGCCGCTTTGCTTAATGGTCCCTTGAACCTTAGACCGGCCTCCTCCGATAAACTCATCTGCCGCCAGTCGTCCACCATCTGTGAGTTCGACGTCGAACCCAAAGATGGTCTTGCGACCTGTCTTGCCGTCGAGCTCTTGTGCCGACTTCAGATTTGAGAGCCGGCTGGCTCCGCGACTCGTCGCCTGCTTGGGTGCATGGCGTTCATGAACACCGGTGGGATACACCGAAAATTGAGAATCGGGAGGAGCAAACGGTAGTGCCGAACGGAGTTCCTCAAGGCGATTTTTTACATAAGCCTGAGGGGTATGATCGCCGCGCCCAACTTGGAGCCGAAGCAGTCCCCAGCCTTGGCCGAGCAGAAAGATATCTACCGGCGCTTTTTGCCCTTCGTGCAATCCACCATTTTTTCGCATCTCCTGCTCAGCGGCAGCGATGAGCTTCAGTACATAGCCTAGTATGCCGTCGAAGAATGCGCGGTTGCGCATGGCAAATCGCTGGGCGGCTTCACTCTGTTCCTGTTGAGGGTTAGATGTCAGGTCACGCCACCAAGCCGGCAATCCTGAAGCGGATGAGCGGAGTTCGCCAAGGACGATTTGGCGGGCTACTTTCTGGCGAGTGTCCTGCGTCGAGCCGGCCGATAGGACGACCTTCCCATGCTCCAGGACTGCACCGAGCAGAATGGGATCTGCTAGCAAGCTGTCGATCACGTTATTGCCTGCAAGACGGATGCTGTCGACCAGCAGCGGCTCGGTAAACCCTTTATTGGGTCCAAGCACCCGAACGGCAATATCGGTCGTGCCTCCACCGAAGTCGATGACGCACTGGAGGATTCCAGACTCCTGGCCATAAGCATGTAGGCCACTGATAGATTCATTGACATACCCCGAGAGCGTCACCACCATGCCAGTCTCGGATGCTAGGCGTCCGCTTAATTCTTGCAACACGCGGTCATAATCTATTAGCTGACCACTTTCGAATGCCAGAGGGTAAGTCGCTCTCAACCTGACGTGCGTAACTCCCTTGACCCGCAGATTCGCCAGCGCCATCTGAAGCACCATGTTTAGGTAGATAGGCCGGGGGCCGTTTTCCTTAACCTGCCACTTGAAATCGCGCCGGATGTCCATGTTCTCCAGTTGTCCGGGCTCTATCGCATCGTGAGGAATGGTCCATTGCCCGGTTTTCGTGAAGAGCAGCAGTTCGGAAGGAATACACCACCGTGAAAAGGTTAGCCGCGGCCAGAAAGGCGGTAGACTGAGACTTTCAGCGATCTTTTCTTTCTGTTCGGGGTCGACAGGCGCGAGCAACTCCAGCGGCAGGGCATCTTGATCCATGGCTACGGGAGCCGGCTCGGCAGAGTCCGATGGCGCCTTCCAGCAAAGGGCCGTATTGCTAGTTCCGAAGTCGAGAGCAAGGATTACATCTGTCTCAGTCCCGGGATAGAGGGGGCGCCGTTCCGGTCGGAAGTATCCGAGGGGTTCATTGCTTGCAGAGCGGAATTCCATAGCATCGATCTGCTTCTCGAAGTGCCTGACACTATGCTCGATATCGAGGCCGACCTGCTCTCCAAGTTGGCGCTTTGTCCGCGGTCCCGTGCTGTAGCATCGGACTTTTGGAGGATTACGACCTCCTCTTGAAAAGCTATAGACTACCGTTTCGGCAGTCCATTTTGGGTCGGCGAACCCGGGCCAGAGGAGAAGCGTCACATTGTCGGGTTCAGAGATAACCGGCTCGATAAAGGTTTCAACCGGCCATGTAAATGGGCGCCAACCACCCCGGAGACGAATTTGCCAGAGCCCACTCCGTGACTCGTCTTCAGTTACTCCCCCTGCCTTCCAGTCCACACAAGCATCCTCCTCACCGTTTAGTGGAAGGATCTTAATGTTTACCGCAGAGCCGCGTGGCAGTTCTACTACTCTCTTGAGGAGAACGTCGCTACGCTTAACAATCCGCCCCTTGACTGTGACTTCGGCCTGATTGAAGCGGAATCTGGCCATCCCGCGGCCATCGGTTCCAGATCTTAATTCGATCCGTTCTCCGTTCGGCGGGAGCTGCAGGTCTTTGCCTCCCTCGTCGCCAGGATCGTCGGCCCAGATAATGTACTCGGACTCCTCCGTATCGAAGAAGACACTGCGTTCCATCATATCTTCCCAACCATCGAGGTCGCGTCCGTGCCTTGGGCAACGAATCTTACGTTTTGGTTTACTCCCGCCCTCCAGGATGAACTCTTCAGCGTAGCGGTGATTCATCCAATCGTGGCCGCAGCCGTCCACGGGACAGCCTGCTTCTTTAGGGACTCTCACGTCACCACTGCGCCGTAGCTCGATCTCCTGAACTCCTGCTCCGGTAAGGCCAAAGGCGCGACCGGTGCGGATTGGAACGACTCCCGGCTCAGCAATCGAGCTCAGCCCGTGCTCAAATCGGCCTAATACTCTTGCATATGCAGAGGCGTCCATGCCGGCGGCGAGGAACTGGCGTAGGTAGGCGCGGAGTTGGCCGACCCGCGCTCGGATTTCGTCCTCACTCTGCTGTGTCGGTATCAGGCGATCAATATCGATTGTGCCCAGCATCTCCTCAATCCGTCGCCGGACCACATCCAGCTTGTAGGAATGAACTGGAAACCAGAGACAGTCGGGATAGTTGATGGCGGCAATCGGAGACCCAGAAAGGCGTGAATCGCGCAGCACGACGAGAGCAGGCATGCGGCGCGACTCCGACTCCAGATTGCTCTGCAGGAGACGGAAGAGTCGGGAAGGTGACGGTTCGCTCGGCTCGCCGCCTATTAGTTGAATCTCGTCTGGCCGCAAGAGGCCCAGGAACTGTGCAATAACAAGGGTCAGCAGATCGCGTGCTGCCTGCTGGCACTGCTCGCGATAGGCCGCGTCTTTCTCTTCAAATCGCAGCGCGCTGTGATTTAGCCGAATGGTGAACGCATGAGCCGGTCCCCAGGCAGTCGGAAAGCCTTCGGCCGTCAAATGTAACGGCAGGATCAGCTCGTTTTCGTCGAACTTGTCGCTCCGGATGGGAAACCGGTTCAGAACTTTCCCCGGTTGAACCTCCCAGCGATTACCCCGCAACCAAGTCTTCATTGTGTGCGCCTCAGTTTATCTTCTAGATAGTTCTCTAATTCTTGTCGTATAGTGTAGAAGCTTCGCCGGATCACGGCTTCAGGATCGTCTCCGTACTCAATCGGCTGAACCTTTTTTAAGATTCGCCGGAACGCGTCGTGGAGCGGTCCAAGGAGGTGCGGCGCGTGGATCAGGAGCTTCCCAACATCTCTGTCTGGCGGGACGAGACTTTCCGGGAACTGGCATGCCTGGATGTCGAACGAGTTTTCACGTACTGCGGCGAGCCAGCGCATCGCCTCCTTCTGCATATTGAAGAACTCATTCCAGGAGCTGGCTGGCTCGGTCCGGCGGCCATCGGGGCCACTAAAGGAGCCTTGGCTCTGCCGGACTAGCTCCGAGAAAAACAGGGGGTAGGGCTCGACCACATCTAAGGAGCTCGCAGGTCCCGCTGAGAGCACGTTGAGGATCGCCTGATTGAGCGCAATCTCAGCTCCAGTCGCCTCGATGTGGCGCGCGAGCGGCTGCGGTTTACGGCTGCGGCCGAAGGGGAGATGGAGGTGCTGCTCCAGGCTGCCGTCGGGGGTCACCAGACCAAGGAGCCCCTTGGTGTCAGCGTGCTCTTCCTCGTGCAGAAGTTGATAGGCAACATAACCGGCGAGGAGATTGACCGCGTGCGGGTGCTCGGGCTGTTGCTCGACACCAGTGCTTCTTCGGCTAGCGTGTGGGAAATGGCCCAGCAGAAAAGCGTTGTGGAACATACTCTCAAGATTGCGCCGGTAGTACTCAACCAGACAACTCGAGTTGCGCTCCAGGTCGTGGCTGGTGACGTCGACCTTCTCCTGGTCTTCTGGCATTACCTGATCTGGCAGCCCGAGATCGAACCAGCGTACCTGGATCACCCCACCTAACCGCAACTGCCGATCGCGCTGTTTACACCAGTCCTTGATGAAGGAGGTCAGCACTGGCATAACCCCGGATCCGGTGCCACCGAAAGTCGACCCTGCCACCACGATCCGCTGTTCGCCTTCCGGCGAGAGCCACTCATTGAAGAGCTTGGAGAGTCCGGCAGCGCCATCATTCATGAACATCCGAAAAGTTGAGGCCGCCACTGAGGGATGGCCATGGAAACCGGTAACGACCTTTACCTCTCGTTGGCGTGGGTTGAAGAGCGCCGAGAAGACGTCCGTCTCTACGCCTGGAGCTGGCCGCAGGAGCGACTCAAACGTCTGAGCTTGAGTGTCGTTAACTTCCGGCAGGGGACGTACCGGTTCCCAGGCGACCTTCTCACGAAAGCCGATCCGGGCCTGCCGCTCGATCAGCGACGCCGTGGTCGGCTGGCCGCCTTCGCCTTGACGGAGGTCGGCATCGATGGTCATCAAGCGGGCCGGAACCAGGTTGCACAAACGTGCCAAACGGAGATACGCCAGCATTGTATGCTGGCCCGATCCACCGACGGCAATCAGAATTGGAGCACCCATCAAGTCCTCCGAAGGCGGGCGAACCGGCCCGATAGAAACCGGGAGATCCGCGACAGGATAACGAAGGAGAGAATGCTCACCAGGAGCACCTCCAGGATGGAAGACAACCAGAAATTAGGAACCAGCCCGCCGAGGACCGAAGCAATGCGAGCAGCGAGGCTGGGAGCCAAGCCACCTTCAGGTGAAATGGCAGCGTGTAGACAGGAACGATCGAGTAGATAGAAGGCCGCCGCGGCTATTAGAACAGTTCCTATTGAGACCAGGACGCCAACCGTAAACCGCCTCCCCGTGCCCTGAGATCCCCGGTATAACTCCGGCTGTAAGCGTCGAGTTAGTAGAGCCGAGACCGAGATCCCCAAAACTGTGGAGAGCACGGCCAGCCAGAGGACCACGATCTTGTAGGAGCGTACCGCCTCCACCATCGCGGACTCCTCGCAGACGCCCAGTCCGAGGAGCTCGTTCGCCTGTTGGGCCTTATGGACCTGGTCGGCGATGAACAGGCCCATCCCGGCTAGAACTAGAGCTGCTAGCAGCAGCCACCAAATCAGATCTTTGGACATTCTTGGTTCCTCTCAACTCTCCATAGGGGTGCGACAGGTAAGGGCATCCCTACCACACGGTGATTCACCGTGATTTTCCCCGCGATATTCTTCTCCCCCTAAAGGTGTGCCTTGACTATAGCAAGCTCCATTGACCAAGATAAATAAAACTACATCTATGGCAAGAAACCCCTATGATCACGCTTACACAGTATTTCTCCTCCACTGAGTGGAAAGAGGAACCGTTAGGGCCTTGGTATCCTTCGTAATAGACTCTACCTTTTCCGTTATGGCTAACAAGTTTGCCCACCGAGGAGGAATTGGATGCCAACTAATCTTGGTCCCGCTCCTTTTAGCTATTTGGGCAGCCTCATGTTCAGGTCCTCCCCCTACTCGCGGACACAAATGCAATTGCACCGCTAATCTCTACGACTGCCGAGCCTTCCCTACGCATTACGAGGCTCAAGCCTGTTTCGAATACTGCCAAGACCTCGGGGTCGGCGACATCCACAGGCTCGATCGTGACCACGACGGGATCGCCTGTGAGTGGAACCCCTAGGCCTCGTTTGCTGAGTAGCTCGGCTCGGTGCCAACTTGGCAGGAGTCGAGGATGGGTCTATCTCCTGCTGTTCTTGGACACCACCGCCACCCTTCTTGGTTAGGACGCAGATAGATGGGGGTGGGGGTGAGCCTAGGTGCCACGTCCGTGGATAAGCGCTCGTGAGCGTAGGACGAAGCTGACAGCACCTATTGGCCACTATCTGGTGGGTGCCACTATCTGGTGCCATGGCTCTGGATAGGCCCCCTGACCAAGGGTAAGGCTGCGACCCGCAAAAGAGGCGCCATGTTCCTTGACGCGAGCGTCACCGGCAAAAGGTGCCACATCCGTGGATAAGCCCTTAATTCTCTTTTCTCCCCAAGTGCGCCCTCCCCAAGTGCCACGTCTCTGGAGAAATTCGGGCTCGTTGAGGCGCTTTTCGACTTGTCAAGCCCTTAGGAAGTGGCTTTGAGGAGGCCGCAAAGCTCTCCAGAGGATCGACACCCGACAATTATTTCGTGCAACCAGCGCCAAAATAGCCCTCCGGGCACACTTCTCCCCTCCACTCCTGATCCAAGCGGCCGAACCGAGTCGCCTACCTATCCGCTGACGAACGGCAACGCTGGCGGGAAGCTCCCGAGGGGAAAGCGCGGGTCGGGGTCTCCCTTTTGGAGCTTCTCGGCCGCTGTGCGGTAGGCGGCCACGAACCAGGAGAAGCCCTCGTAAAAATAGTGGCGCATGGCCTTGCTCGCCGCGTGGAAGAGCGGGGCTGGCGACTTCTTCAGCCGCTTGGGACGGTTCGTCGGCTCCTGGGCCAGGATCGCCGCGACTCCGAGGGGCTCGGCTTCCGTCCGCTTCCTGGCCGCGGCGGCATCCTCCTCGATGTCAGTGGCCATGTTGGCGACGCGTTGCCGGTAGGCTTCTGGGGAGAGATTCTTCCAGCAGGGCAGCGGCGAGAAGGTCACGGTCTCGGGAGTGGCGTAGCGGAGACGATCGACGTCCTCCCCCTTGCGGCGGGCGAGGTACTCCTGGGTGCGATCGAACCAGGTGCCGGCGAGAGGCTCGCCGTCCGCGAGCTGCCGGACGGACTGGAGGCCGGGCCACTGGCGGAGGCCGGCCACCAAATTTTCTTTGACCCCGTGGCTGAGGACGTACCGGAAACGCGCGACCTGCACCTCCTCCTCGCCGCTGATCAGGATCGCCTGATAGCGCTGCGCCACTAGGTGCCACGTCCTTGGATAAGCCCTTATTCTCTTCCTCCCCCAAGTGCCACGTCCCTGGAGAAAATCGCGCCTCGTCGAGGGCTTTTCGACTTGTCAAGTCCCCAGGAAGCCGCCTTTGGAAATGTCGAGAGGCCTCTCGTGACGACAACATGCGACAGTTGTTTCCTGAAATTCACGTCAAATCGGCCTCCTGGATACACCTTCTCCTTCCCTTCAGCCCGAGACTAGGGCCCGAGACTAGGTGCCACGTCCGTGGATAAGCCCTCATTCTCTTTCCTCCCCAAGTGCCCTCCCCAAGTGCCATGTCCCTGGAGAAAACCGCGCCTCGTCGAGGCGCTTTTCGACTTGTCAAGCCCTCAGGAAGTGGCCTTGAGGAGGCCGCAAGGCCCTCAAGAGCATCGACACCCGACAATTATTTCGTACAACCAGAGCCAAAATAGCCCTCCGGGCACACCTCTCCCCTCCACCCCTAACCCAAGCGGCGGAACCCCGAGTCGCCTACCTACCCGCCGACGAACGGCAGCGCCGGCGGGAAGCTTCCAATGGGAAAACGCGGGTCCTCCTCCCCCAAGTGCCATGTCCCTGGAGAAATCAGCCCCTCCCGGAGGCGCACCTTTGCCTGTCAAGCTCTAAGGAAGCGGCTTTTAGGGGGCGAAGGGGCGGCGACATGCGATAGTTGTTTCACGAAATTGGTACCCGATCGACCCGCCGCGCACACCTCTCCCCTTCTCGGGCTTGGGGGCAGAGGGCAATCTAGAGAGCCTGCCTTCAAGGCTCTTCCGGGGGCGGGCGGCTACAGCAGATCGAGAAACTCGTCCACGGTCATTCCGGCGCTACGGATCAAGGCCCTCAAAGTTCCCAGCGAGAGCTCCTTGTGCTGAGGAACCGAGAGGTTGACCCGTACGCCTGACTTGATCAGCACGAGATGGCTGCCGACCTGACCGACGGGTTCCCATCCGGCGCGCTGGAAGGCCCTGGCGGCCTCTTTTCCGGAGATATTTCCCAGTTTTCCCATGCGCTAGACGGCGACCACGATCGGTAGAGCTCCTTCACGGTTCGGCAGGGCGGCGACGGCCTTCTGGTCTTCGGCCCATAGCCAGGCCTGGATCGCCTCCCGGATGTTCTCGAGAGCTTCCTTCTCATCCTTGCCCTGGGAGATACACCCCGGAAGCGCCGGGCATTCCGCTACGATCCACCCGTCTTCAGCCTGCTCGAGAGTCACGTGGAAGATCATCCTGTTTCTCCGCCTAAGGTTGGATTGAATCGGCCAACCTTTCTCAGTATACCCTCCGGCTCAATCCGCCTGGGTCGCGCGCCTGCCTACCCGCCGACGAACGGCAACGCCGGCGGGAAGCTCCCGAGGGGGAAGCGCGGGTCGGGGTCTCCCTTCTGGAGCTTCTCGGCCGCCGTGCGGTAGGCGGCCACGAACCAGGAGAAGCCTTCGTAGAAGTAGTGGCGCATGGCTTGGCTCGCCGCGTGGAAGAGAGGGGCCGGCGACTTCTTCAGCCGCTTGGGACGGTTCGTCGGATCCTGGGCCAGGATCGCCGCGACTCCGAGCGGTTCGGTGCCCGTCCGCTTCCTGGCCGCGGCGGCGTCCTCCTCAATTTCAGCGGCCATGTTGGCGACACGTTGCCGGTAGGCTTCTGGGGAGAGATTCTTCCAGCAGGGCAGGGGCGAGAAGATCACGGTCTCGGAGGTGGCGTAGCGGAGACGATCGACGTCCTCCCCCTTGCGGCGGGCGAGGTACTCCTGGGTGCGGTCGAACCAAGTGCCGGCGAGGGGCGCGCCGTCCGCGAGCTGCCGGACGGACTGGAGGCCGGGCCACTCCCGGAGGCGGGAGACCAACTGCTCTTTGACCCCGTGGCTGAGAACATATTTCAGTCTCGCGACCTGCACGTCCTCCTCGTTGCTGATCAGGATCGCCTGGTAGCGCCGATCCCAGATCTTCCCCGTCCAGCCGGTGAGCCGGCTCACCTCGCGCGCCAGGTTGGAGTTGAAGTACGCGACGAACCGCGAGAGCCGTTTGGCGCTCTCCGCCCGGACGACCATGTGGTAGTGGTTCGACAACAGGCTGAGCGCGATGAGGTCGACCGGGTAGAGCCGCTGGGCTCTGCCGAGGACCCCGGCGGCGATGTCGTTGAGCTCCGGGCTCGGCCGGAGCAGCAGGCGTCCTTGCAAGGTCCGACAGGTGACCTCGACCAGGGCGCCCTCCTCGGGAAGGTAGCGAAGTTTTCGTCCCATACCCCTAATAAGACGTAAAATCTTGCCCCTTCTGACAAACCCTATAATGCCAGCAGGTTACAGAGACATTTTTGCTGCCGGCGCTTGGCTTGCCGACAAGGCCCACTTGAGGAGAGGCAAGGAGTCAGGCGGCTGAGGCGGGGCCTGGGAGCGGAGATCCCGGCGAAGGTTCTGGGGCGAGGTGTTAGCGTTTCGTCTTGGCCTCACCTTGACCCTGGGGGCGCAGTCCTCTAGCATACGTGTCCTATACGTAGGAGATGGCCATGCACAAGAAACTTACCGTTACCGTGGATGAAGAGGTCTATGAGGGCCTGCACCGCGTAATTGGCCGACAGAAGATTAGCCAGTTCATCGAGAGCTTGGTGCGTCCTCATGTGGTCCGTCAAGACTTGGCGAATGCCTACCGAGAGATGGCGGCAGACGAACACCGTGAGGCCGAGGCTTACGAGTGGGCGGAAGCCACGGTCCGGGACATCGCGGATGAAGCGCGCTGAGGTCTGGTGGGTCAATTTTGAGCCGTCCATAGGCGGGGAAATCCAGAAGCGACGGCCTGCGGTGATCGTCAGCAACGACGCTTCCAATCAGTTCCTGAACCGGGTCCAGGTCGTTCCCTTGACCAGCAACGTGGATCGTTTGTACCCGAGTGAAGCCTATGTCACCCTTGAGGGGCAACAGAGAAAGGCGATGGCCGATCAGTTGGCCACGGTCAGTAAGAGCCGGCTCCTGCAGAGGATCGGCCGGTTGTCCCAAGCGGATGTCGAGAAGATCGAACAGGCTATCAAGGTCCAACTCGGTTTTACGGGTTCATCGTAAGGCGGCCTCGCGGGGACCGTCCTGGGGACGCTCGACTTCCAGCCCCGATTCCCGCAAGGGCGAGGCCGCGAAGAAGTCCGCGAGCGTTTCCTGACGCTGCGCCTTCCGCTCCCATTCCTCGGCGGCGACGACCCTGACGCCAGCCTCGAACACGCGGATGAGGCTTCGGGAAGCAGGATGGCGGCTTTGGAAGAAAGACAGCCGTCCGGGAAGTCCGGACCGTGGTCAGGAGGAAAGATGAAGGCTCGGCAAGCCAGAAATATGGCCAGGGAAGAAAGACGGCCGCGTTTTTAGCTTCCCAGATCCCCGTTTTCCTTGGACGGCCGCTTAGTTAGCTTCCCCAGCGGTCGTTTTGCTTGGATGGCCATTTTCTTGGCTTCCCGAGGCTCCGTCTTTCTTGGCCGGCCATATTTTTGGTATCCCGACCGCTTGTCTTTGTTCCTCGGCCGCCGTCCTGGCGTTTTCAGCTCCGTCTTTCTTCCGGGACGGCCGTCCTGGGCTCGTGAGCGCGCGTCTTTCTTCCTGGCTCCTCGTCCCGGTTCCTCGCCGTGGATTCTGACTTGGCGAGGATGTCGCGGGCTCGGAGGCGGTCTATTTGAGAAGGACGGGATCTCTGGACGCTTTCGGCGCCGGTTCCCGAGGTTCAGCCGGATAATCCGCCGCTTCCCCCTCCCGTCGTCCGTCATGACCCGATCTCCCGGCGATAGACGAGCGGGAGATGGGGAGATGGGTGCTGCCCCGATCCTCCCAGGCGTGCCCGGTCAGCCAATCCATCAAACGCGCACGGCGCTTGCCCGGGTCCATGAGCTCGACTCCCCGGCGGATCTCCGCCAGAGAGGCGACGCTGAGAAAGACCTGGTCCTCGTCGACCTTGCTCAACCATTGGGCCACGTGGGGATCTGGCGCCGGCTTGACCCACTCCGAGATGACGTTGGTATCGAGGAGGAAGCTCATAGGTCGATATCGCGGGGACCATCCTGGGGACGCTCGATGTCCAGCCCCGATTCCCGCAAGGGCGAGGCCGCGAAGAAGTCCGCCAGCGTTCCCTGGCGCTGCGTCTTCCGCTCCCACTCTTCGGCGGCGACGACGACCACGGCCTTCCGGCCATGACGAGTGATGATCTGGGGCCCTTTCTTCAAGGCGCTTTCGACAACTTCGCTCAGGTGCGCCTTGGCGTCGGCGAGGGTCCAGGCTTTAGCGATCTGGGTCATCGTGGGCTGGCTCCTGAGTTGGTCATACTAGTCATTCTAGGCCGCCGTGACGAGCTTCACAAGGCAGGGAGGGAGCGAGCGGCTCATCGCCTGGACGGCTCCGGCGCTACTTGTGGAACCAGGGGACGGTATACGGGGAGCTGAGGAAGAACTGCAGCAGCTTCTGCCCGATCTTGGATTCGGCGGCCTGCGCCGGGTGCGTGCCGTCGTCCGAGAATTCGTTGCACGCCCAGGTCAGCCCGTCGCTGCGCGGCGTGAGCCCGTCGGCCCAGGGGTAGATGGACCAGGCCAGCCAGGGCGCCACGGCGGCGAAGTCGAGGTTGCCGGCCAGCGGGTCGATGCCCTGGCCGGCCTCCTGGTCGATCTGGGCCTCGATCAGCCATTTCACGGCAAAACCCGACTCATACGCGTAGGGCTCGGGATTGAGGTCGGAGGTCGCGTAGCCGGCGTAGCTGCGGCTCATGAAAAAGGCCAGTTGGAGGTTGGGGTAACGCGTCTTGAGGGCGCGCGCGACCTTGCCGAGGCCGCGCTCGAGGTTGTAGGCGTTGGCGCTCGAGGCGGGCAGGCTGACCGTCGGCCTGACATCGGCGAGCTTCACCCACACCGCCTGCACCTGCTTCTCCGTCACCCCCTTCGGCGCCAGCACAGTGTCGCGGACGCGGTTGTAGTTGGGGTCGGTGGGCGAGTCCCAGGTCGAGGTCTCCTGGCCCCCCTGGGCGCCGTTGGCGATCACCAGATGGGTCTTGTCGACGTTGGGATCGGCCGCCGCCCGTCCCATGAAGGTCCACGAGTTGCAGGGCTCGTTGCCGCTCGTGGAGCAGAACTCCTGGGTGGTATGCGACAGCCCGATCGACAGCAGGACGATCTTGCCGTCCGCGCGCGGCAGGCCCGAGGGGCTCAAGGGCTCGATGGCCGCGGCGCGGGCCAGGCCCTCCTGATGGTGCGCGGCGGGCGGCGTGTTGAGGCCGCCGGGATAGAGGCCGCCCTGGAACTGCCCCAGGTAGTTTCCCGCCGCGAGATCGTTCAAGGGCGTCAGCCCCACCGAGGTCCGGCTGCAGTTGGAGCCCCAGGCTCCGGGCGCGGCGGCGAGCGCCAGGGTGGCAGAGGCGAGGACCGCAAGACCCCAAGTCTTCAGCTTCGATGACATACATCTCCTCCTTCGGCACGCGGCCGATGAAAAAGGAGTCAGGCCCGAAACCGCGGCGCTCGATCTCGCCTGCGCGACAGAGAACCCGTTTTCAGCATGCTCCTGCTTTCCTGGTGCGCGCCGGTTGGGGAAATGGGCCGGCCATGCCTCCCTCGTCGGCACCGGAAGCGTTCGACTTCTGACAAAGCCTTTGCTGCCCGTAGGTTACAGGGGCATTTAGCGGACCTGCGGGAAAGGGGTGTCAGGCCGGTACAGGGCGCAGGTCGAGGTCCGGCATGGGATAGTGCCGAGGGTTGCAGGTGTAGAGGGGAGTCGAAGTGAGCAGGGCGGTGGCCCCGATCAGGGCATCGGGAAGCGCAAGGGTGATCCCCCGGCCGCGGAATCCCCGGCAGATCTCCCCGGCACGGTCTGCCGTCGCCGCCATGACGGGCAGCGTCTCGCAACTGTCGAGGAACGGAAGGGTAAGCGCTCGCTCGGATTCGCGCATCCCGAGAAGAACCTCGGCTCGTGTGATCGCCGACAACCCGATCCGGCCTCTCTTCGCCAAGGCAAGGACCAGCTCGACAACGGCGGCCCGCCCGCGGAGATGCCAGATCACCACGTCGGAGTCCAACAGGAAGTCAGCCATCCGCCGGTTCCGGTTCGGTCCAGCGCTGCCGATCCTCCCAGACGTGCCGGCTCTCCTCGATCTCCTGCGAGGGGTCCTTCCGGCCCTCGCCGCTCCATGCGCCCGCCGCGGCTTTGGCCGCCTGAACCTGCTTGAGCTGCGCAAGCCGCGCCCGCACGGCCTCTTCGATGAATCCGCTGCGCTGGCGCGAAGGTACGAGGTCCCGCATCTCCTCCAGAAGGGCGTCTTCAAAGACCACATTCATGCGTGCCATTCAGGTGCCTCCAATACGCACAGAAATGTACCTCCGTATGCGCAGAGGGTCAAGATAGCCCGGCCGCGTCCTCGCCCACAACGACACCCCTCTCGCCAACCGGTTCCGTCATCTCGTAACATATGGCGCCGGAACGCGCCCCACGGTA
Source organism: Thermoanaerobaculia bacterium (assembly GCA_039918595.1). Lineage (GTDB taxonomy): Bacteria > Acidobacteriota > Thermoanaerobaculia > Multivoradales > UBA5704 > DATARR01. The sequence goes on along the minus strand of JBDSHF010000029.1, from coordinate 8,053 downwards.
TCGCGGGGAAGCGTCCCGATTCCTCGATGGAAGGAGAGCGGATGGTGGAGCCCAGCCGGCGGATCTTTCCGGCCCTTTCGAGCCGGCCCTTTGAGACGTGGCAGGTGGGCGCCGTCCGCCTGCCGGCCTGGTTCCCGCGCGACGACGGAGATCCATTCCGGGCCTGGGTCGCCTTCTGCCTGTGCCTGGATTCCGGAGCGGCCATGGCCTCGGAGCCGGGCCCCGAGGAGGCGGTCCCCTCGCTGCTGGAGAGCGCCGTTTCCCGGGCCGGCAAGAAATGGCGGTCCCGGCCGGCGCGGGTTCAGGTGACTGACGCGGCCTGGGCAAGGGAGTTGGAGGGGATCCTCTCGCCTCATGGCGTGGCGGTCGAGGTCCGTCCCGAATTGCCGGAGCTGGCCAGGATCCTGGCGAACCTCCAGCGCCGCATGGCACCGGACGATCTTCGGCCCGGGCCCCTCACCGGCGCCGGAGTCACCCTGGAGCGCCTGGCCGCCTTTGCCCGCGCGGCGGCCAGCTTCCTGGAGGCCTCCGGGTGGCGCCATCTGAGCGAGGAGGACCGGGTGCGGATCGAGGCGCCGGACGTCGAGCCGGAGCTCCGCTGTCTCGCGCTGGCCCACGGCGGGAGGTCCGCTCCCGAGATCCGCTTCTTCCCCGATCCCGAAGCAGACCCTGGCGAAGAGGACTGGGACGAGGAAGATGACTGGGACGAGGACGATGACGCCGGGGAGGAAGGGGGGTGGACGGTCGAGCTCCTCAAACCCTGGGAAGCGCCGCCCGAGGACGTCGATCTCTGGGAGAAGCACGGGCTTCCCTGGGTTGGGGACGGCTTGATTCCGGTCGCCGGTTTCTGGGAAGGCGGACTCTTTCTTCGTCCAGACCACCAGCAACTCGCGTTTTTCGAGGGGCTTTTCGCCGTGCTGGCGGTCCTTGCCGAAGGGGATCTCGACACGGGTCCCTGGGAGCAGGAGGCCGCCACGGCCGGAGGCCCGGTCCGCTTCGTCCTGAGCCTGCCGGATCTGCTGGCGCCGGAGGAGGCCGCCGCTCCCCTGTTCATGTGGCGCGTCCTCGAAGGGTCGATGGGGCGGGTGCGGGAGCTCCCGGCCGCGAGCGGTGATCTGTCGCCCGAGCCGGCCGAACCGGAGACCCCGGAGACGCGCGCGGAGGACCTGGTCGAGCGCGCCTACGGGAACGGCGGCCGGCGAGCGGTGCTCCTGGCCCGCCAGGCGCTCGAGGTCTGGCCCGACTGCGCGGAGGCGTACAGCTTCCTCGCCGGCCAAGCCGCCGATCCCGAATCCGCGAGCCGGCTCTACGAGTTGGGAATGGCCGCCGGAGAGAGGGCGATCGGCCCCGAGGCTTTCGCCGAGATCGCCGGCGCCGGGCATTTCTGGGGGGTGCTGGAGACCCGCCCTTATATGCGAGCCCTCCAGGGCCTGGCCGAGAGCCTGCTGGATCGGAATCGTTTCGCGGAGGCCGCGGAGCCCTTCCAGAAGATGCTGCGCCTCAATCCCGAGGACCACCAGGGAGCGCGACACTCGCTGGTGAATCTCCTGATCGCTCTGGACCGCGATGGGGAGGCCTTGGAGTTGCTCGACCGCTACGCCTGGGACCCCCTGGCCCTGATGGATTATCCGCGGGCCCTGCTGAGTTTCCGCCGGGAAGGCGATGCCCCCGAAGCCCGGCGATCCCTCAAGCGGGCCGTTCAAGCCAACCGTTTCGTCCCTGGCCTGCTGCTCCATACGCGGAGGATTCCGCCGCCGGCTAGCTTTTTTTCTCCGGGCCAGGAGGGGGAAGCCGCCGTCTATCTCATCCTCTCCCTGGAGACCTGGACCAGCACCGCGGGCGCCCTCGACTGGTTGCGGCGGCGCACCGCGGCGCCCGCGCGGCCGAAGGCGAAGAGTAAGGCCAGGAAAAGAAAGAAGAAGCGGAAGTGAGGCTCTCGCTCCAGGCGGCGAGGAGCCGGACGCCGGTGTGCTATTCTGTAAAGCTTCCGGCAAATCTTTTTCTGATCCGCTCGCGCGGCGGCCGCGGAAAGGCGAAGCATGAAAGTTTCCTCGATGGTGCCCTCGATGCTCCACCCGCGGCGGACCGCCGCCGTTCTCGGCCTTCTTCTCCTCGCGGGAACGGCGGAGGCGGCGATCACCAATTCGCGGTGCGTCGGCAACCTGCAGTCCCCGCTCTCCCCCGGCAACAGTTGCACGGCCAACGACGTCACCTTCATCCTGGTCGGCCTCGGGGATCAGACCAACGGCTGCGTGACCCCGACCGATACGGTCAGCATCTTCATGGGTGCCAAGCTGCAGAACACGAGCGGCCAGACCCGCTATGACATCGGGATGTTCGTCTACAACTATCTGGGCGCCGGCGACCCGACGCCCAACGCCTATGGCGGCCTGCAGTGCGCCGTAGAGGCCCTCAAGCCGGTCTACGGCACGATCGGTACGTCCACCTGCGGCCCGTTGAACCTCTCCGGTGGCAGCGGCCCCTTCTACAACGACGACGGCGACACCTGCGGCGACCTGGTCAAGGGCCAGTGCAACAACGCCGACGTGTTCATGAAGTTCACCTCGGCGGTCACCATCCCGTGCACCGACAACATCGGCGCCAACGGCAGCACCCAGCCGGACGGCTTCGTGGACATTCCCACCTGCGCCACCTGGGGGAACAGCAGCAGCCAGGTCGGCCCGGGCGGCACGTGCACCGATGAGACCTCCGTGCATCCGGGCACCGGCGCGAAGTGCAACTGCCAGGTCCTCAATTCGGACATCCCGGTGCCGCGGCTGGCCCCTTCCTGCTCCTGCTCCCCGACGCCGGTGCGGCCCGGGCAGTCGTCGGCCTGCACGGTGAGCTTCACCAACACCGTGCCGGGATGCACGGCGACCGTCCCCACGACGACCGCCGAGCGCTTCGAATGCGGCACGGCGAGCTTCCTGCGCTTCAAGGTCGGGTACAACTCCGCCCAGGGGCAGGTGCTGAGCACCGCCTCGTCGCCCGCCACCCCGACCGAGACGACCGGCGGCACCGTCGCCGTGGACACCACCAGCAGCCAGGTGGTCTGGACGCCGAGGAACAACACCCTCTCGGGCACCAGCCTGGGGGTCATCGGACCCAACGGGTCGGGGAGCATGACGTACCAGTTCTATGTCGCTCCGACCGTCCCGAGCGGGACGACGATCAACCAGACGGTGACCATGTACTGGTCCAACACCGGGCCCGCGGCCTGGGCGAGCGAGGTGGCCCAGGCCCAGACGGTGAATTGCAGCTTCGCCGTGTCCAACCAGGCCACCTGGGCCCGGGTCTCCTCGTTCGCCGCGCGGGAGGAGGACGGCCAGGTCGTGGTCGAGTGGGAGACCGCGGCCGAGGTGGGCACGGTGGCGTTCGAGGTCGAGCGGCGCGATTCGGCCACCGGCCGGTTCGTCCCGGTCACGGAGCGGGCGGTCCCGGCGGTCGCGCAGCTCCCCGGCGGCCGGTACCGGCTGGTGGACCCGGCGGCCCCCCGCGGCCAGAAACTCACCTATCGCCTGGTGGAGGTGGATCAGCAGGGGGCGCGGGAGGTCTTCGGCCCCTACCGGGTCGCGGTCGAGAGGGGGGCCTCCGCCTTCCCCGTCAAGAACCAGGACCGCGGCTTCACCGCCACCGGCAAGGCCGTGTCGCCCCGCCTCGCCAGGATCGCGGAGCGGGAGGGGACGGCCGCCAAGGCGGCGCCCGCGGCCTCCGGCCCATCGACCGGCCCGTCGACCGGCCCGACCATGGCCCGCCGGGCGCGGGTCGAGGTGACCCGGTCCGGCCTGGTCCAGGTCCGTGCTCAGGACCTCGCGAGCGCTCTCGGGATCTCCCTCAACGAGGCCGCGGGTCAGCTCCGCGCCGGCCGTCTGCGCCTGAGCCACGCGGGGCAGGACGTGTCCTGGCAGCCGGCGGCCGACGGCGACGGCCTCGTCTTTTACGGCGAGGCGGTACAGAGCCCTTATACGAACATCAACGTCTACTGGCTGGAGCGCGGCGCCGGGCAGGCGGTCGCGACCGTCGCCGCCCCGGCCAGCGCCGGTCCGGCGGCGGCCGCCTTCGCCGACACGCTGCACCTCGAGACCGACGCCATCCCGGCGGTCTCGGCGCCGCTGCCGGTGGAGGACTTCTGGATCTGGAAGAGCCTCTATCCCGGCTACCCCGGCTATGACCGCGCCACGCTCGCCGTCGACGTGCCGGCTCCCGCGAACGGCGCCGCCACGCTGGCGGTCAACCTCTACGGCTTCGCCGAGTCCCAGCGGGCCGGCCTGTCGGTGAACGGCCGCCAGATCGGCGAGATCGCCTGGAGCGGAACGGGCCCCTACACGGCGACGGTGACGCTGCCGGCGGATCTCCTGCGCGACGGCGGCAATCAGATCGAGATCGTGGCGCTGGAGGCGGCGCGCGGCTTCTGGCTCGACTCGTTCGACCTCACCTATCCGCACCTCTACCGGGCGGCCGCCGACCGCCTCGCCTTCCGGGCCGGCGCCGGGGGAGCGGTCGCCCTGAGCGGATTCCGCGCCTCCAGCATCGCGGTCTGGGACGTGGCGCAGCCGCTCGCGCCGCGGCGCCTGGGCGGGCTCTCGGCCCAGCCCCAGCCCGACGGCACCTGGGGCGTCGCCTTTACGGCGCCGGACGCCGGGCCCTACGTCGCGGTCACCGGGCCGGCCCTCGACGCCGCCGGCGTGCGCGCCAGCGCCCCCGCCGACCTGCGCAATCCGGGGCTTGGCGCCCAGTACCTGGTGATCGCGCCGGCGGTACTGCGCGCCGAGGCGCAGCGGCTGGCCGACCTGCGGGCCGCCCAGGGGCTCTCCACGATGGTGGTCGACCTCGGCGACGTCATGGACCTGTTCGCGGACGGCCTCGCCGACCCGCTGGCGATCCGGCGCTTCCTCGCCTACGCCGTGCAGTCCTGGCCGACGCCCCCACGCTACGTGGCGCTCGCCGGCAAGGGGACCTATGACTACAAGAACCTTCTGGGGCTCTCGTCGAATCTGCTGCCCACCTATCTGGTGACGACGGCCGACGGGCTCGCTCCCGCCGACGCCGAGCTCGCCGACTTCGACGGCGGCGGCGTGCCCGGGGTCGCCGTCGGCCGTATCCCGGCGGTCACAGCCGCCGACCTGCGCGCCTACGTGGACAAGCTGGCGGCCTATGAGAGCGGCCCGGGCGGCGCGTGGACCGGCCAGGCGCTGTTCCTCGCCGGCCCCGCCGACACCGGCGGCGATTTCCCGGCCACCAGCGACTCCCTGGCCGCGACGCTGGCGCCGGGGCTGGCGTTGACCCGCGTCTACCTGCCGGCCGCGGCCAGCTCCGCGCAGGTCCAGGCGAGCCGCTCCCAGTTGCAGGCGGCGCTGCGCCAAGGGCAGGTGCTGCTCAACTACGTGGGCCACGGCGGGCTCGACCGCCTGACCTCCGAGGGGCTGCTGACGACGTCCGACGTCTCCCAGCTCGGCAACGCCCCCCGGCTGCCGGTGATGACGGCGCTGACCTGCCTGATCTCGCAGTTCGCCTATCCGTCGGTGAGCTCGCTCGGCGAGGAGCTGGTCCTGCGGCGCGACGGCGGCACTGTCGCCCTCTTCGGGCCGACCTGGCTGTCGCACAACGGGCCGGCGAGCGAGCTCGGCCGCTTCCTGCTCCCGCAGTTGTCGGCCGCGGGCGGCGGCCGGCTGGGCGACCGCCTGCTGCGCGGCCTCTCGGCCTATGCCGCGGCCGGCGGCGACCGCCAGACCCTGAAGCTCTATACGCTGCTAGGGGATCCGGCGCTCGCCCTCAAGCGGTGACCTGATCTATAGATAACCCACGGCAGATAACCCACGGCGCGGAGCTTTTTCTCGAGCTCCGCCGCCCGGTCCGTCAGCCCAGGTCCGGCGGATCCTCGCCGAGGGCCGTGGCGAGGTCGATCTGGTGCTCCTGCTCCTGCTTGAGGATCTCCCGGATATGCTCGGCCATGGCGTATTCATTGAGGCTCTCGCACTGCTTGACCCGCTTTCGGTACTCCCGGATCGTGTCGTTCTCGTTGTCGAGGTCGAAACGCAGAAGCTCTTTGGAGGACTTGGCCAGCTTGACGGGCTTTGGCGTCACCGTCGGCGTGCCGCCCAGGTAGTCGATCTGGTTGGCGATGATCAGCGCGTGCGACAGCTCCTCCCCGGCGTGCTTCTCCAGCTCCGTCGCGATGGCCATGTACTCGGGTCCCTTGAGGACCTGGGAGTACACCACGTAGGCGATGATCGCCTGGTACTCGCGCGCCAGATCCTCGTTGAGGGCGTCGATCAGCTCTTGCCGCGCCGCCTGATGGGCGGCCTTGTCGTCGGGAGGTGTCTCGTTCGGGTTCGGCATGGGGATCTCTCCTCGGACTTGCGCGGCGCCATCGCCGCGTGTCCGATCCTTTCACACCCGCTCGCCGGGGCGGTCGAGCAAGGCCGAGGTCACGCCGCCGGTGATCTCGCGCACGACCCTTGCGACACCGCCGGCCAGGGGGTACCCTGGAAGCTCTGCCGATAAGGAGCCGAGATGCCACATATTGAGCTGCCGGAAGGCCTCCCGGGGATCGTCGGGCCGATGGTCGCGTACCCCGACACCGAGAAGCATCTGAACGGGCTGGCCGATACGCTGCTGCGCGGCCCCTCGTCGCTGGCGCCGGGCGAGCGGGAGATGATCGCGGCGTACGTGTCGGCGGGCAACGAGTGTAACTTCTGCACGCAGTTGCACGCCTCGACGGCACGCCACTTGCTCGGCACCGCCAGTGACATGGTCGATTCGGTCCTCTCGAAGGGAGCCCAGGCGCCGGTCAGCGAGAAGCTGCAGGCGCTTCTGGAGATCGCCGGCAAGGTGCGGCTGGACGGCCGGCTGGTCACCGTGGAGGACGTGGCGCGGGCGCGCAAGGCGGGAGCCGACGACAAGGCCATTCACGACACGGTGCTGATCGCGGCGGCGTTCTCCATGTACACCCGGTACGTGGATGGGCTGGCGACCTGGGCGCCTCAGGAGCCGGACGCCTACGACGAGATGGGCGCGCTGATCGCCGAATACGGCTACGCGCGAACGATTCGTGGATAGTTGTATATAAAAGATAGAGGTGAATAGATGAAATCTGGAGAAAGCGGCTCGCTTTCTCCCACTTCCTGCACTAATGTTATAGGACCCGACTGCGGGTTGCGGCTGGTCCAGGGTGCTTGCCCCAATTCGGGCACCCTCTTCATTCGGTTGTTCATGGGACGTCGGAGCTCCCGCCGTCTTTGTCGGTTGCCTCGGGGTCACAGCTCTCATGGTGGGAACTGCCGGCTTTGCAGGCGTTACTTCTGTCTCGGAGGTTGCAAGTCATGAAGAGCAATGTTTTGAAGTGCGCGTTGATGTTGTCGTGCGGACTGGTGGCCGTCGCCGCGAATGCCGCGCCCGCGGGGAAGCAGCCGGAGCTGAAGCGGTTCGCGGACGCGGACCACGTCATCTACATGCCGGCGCGAGGCGCCGCGATTCCCATCAAGGCCGGTACGAACATCGTGAACCATGGTGGACCGGTGATCACCTCGGCCAAGGTGGTCTTTATTTTCTGGGGTCCGGGCTTCAGCAACGCCGCCTCCCCCGATTTCGCCTACGCCCAGCAGGTACAGGCCTTCCGCAACCAGTTCGGCACCACCGGTGAGTACAACACCATCACGCAGTACTCCGGGATCGCGCTGGCGAACCTCGGCTCCGGCACCGTCGACGTATTCGACAGCTCGACGCCGCCGGCCAACGTCACCGACGCCCTTGTCCAGTCCGAGGTCGCGTCCTACCTGTCGACCCATGCCTTCAACGGCAGCACGATCTATGAGGTCGTCCTCCCGGCCTCCTCGTATTCCTCGAGCGGCTCGAGCACCTCGTGCGGCGGACCGAGCCTCTCCTACTGCGCCTACCACGGCCACTTCTCGAACGCCGGCAACGATGTGAAGTACTCCATCGAGCCCTATCCGAGCTGCGGCGGCTGCAAGGTCGCGGGCTGGACGGACGCGCAGAACCAGGAGCACTTCGTCTGCCACGAGACCCGCGAGGCGGTGACCGATCCGGACCTGAA
>JBDSHF010000028.1:0-69665 GCA_039918595.1 Thermoanaerobaculia bacterium | reverse complement strand
TACGTCGAGCCGACTGATGGATCAACCGAGCCGGCTATCGATAAGCCAGGCTGACTATGGATAGGTCAAAACGACCTATCCATCGTCAAGACGAAATATCGATAGGCCGGGAGCTCCCGGCCCGCCGGATCAAGGGCCAGACGATTCCGGACCGGCAGCGTGCGGGGGAGCTCAGAAGTCGAGCGGGGTCAACGAGATCATCGCCGGCGTCCTCGGGCGAGCCCAGAGGCTGTACGACGTCCGGATCTGCGTCCGCTACTCGCCGGTCTTCTTGAACCGCTCTAACTCCGCGCGCAGCCGGGCAAGCTCGGCCTCGGCGGCTTTGCGGGCAGTCTCTTCCTCTTTCGCGGTGAGCAGCCACTCGCCGGTCCCGGCATCGCCGACTCGGATCGTGCGGCCATTTTCGGACGGAGCAAAAAGGAGGCTCGTGGTTTCAGAGCGCAGACATCCCCGAGCATCGGGCTCGATCTGCCGATACCGCCGGTCGGACGCCATGCGATAGCCCGTCAGCCGGAGCGGATCTTCGGCGGAGAAGGAGGGATCGACGACCAGGTATTCGGGGATCCCGACCCGCTGGTAGAGCTCGACCTTCTTCTCATGGTCGTTCCGGTACATCTCGGCGTCTGAGTAGGAGACGACCTCGATGATCAGGCAGGGGAGTACGCCTTCCTCGGCAACTTTGAAGGTCGACCGGCTCTCGTTCAGGGGGGCACCCCGGACGACCGCGATATCGGGGGAAGGATCGGGGAGGCCGGGCAGACCCCAGAGAATCTTCATGTCGAAAAGGACCTGCACGTCCGGGTCTTGGTCGAAGTGTCTCTCCAGCAAGTCGTTCAAGGTGGTGACGAGTTTGGCATGCGGTCGACTCTGGGTCACTTCGTCTCCGAGCTGCGGGTCGAGAAGATCGTCCGGCGTCAAGGGAATCTGCTGCTCGGTGACTTCGCCGCTGGGCAGACGGACGCGCCGCCATCGCGATCCGTAGCGGAAGGGATCGCCGCTCGGGAGAACGGTCTCCGGCTCCCCATGAGGCGGCATCTTGCGGGCGGGCTGGGCCATGACGGAAGTATAGGGAGGTCTTGCCGAGGTGGTCAAATTTATCCGGAACCGGCGACTTCATCGATCCGGCGGGCGAGCTAAGCCGATCCTGACACCGTGGCGTTGAGGGCGACCGCAGGTCGCCCCTACAACCTCCGGCGCAAGGTGTATGTGGGGCCCAGGTTGTAGGGGCGACCTGCGGTCGCCCTCAACGCCGCCGCCGGCCTCTTCTCTTGGCCATCCCGCACTGTCGGCGCGCCGACAAAGGCTCAAGCGATACATCTAAGGTAGATTCTCAGCTTCGTCCGCGTTGACCTCCGCCCCCCGCTTTATGCTAGTTTGCCGGGCGGCATGGCAATCTCCGATTCCAATTTCGACGAGCCCCTGAACGAGCTCCGCCGCCAGATCCAGGAGCTGGAAGGCTTCCCGCCCGGGAGCGGGCAGGAGAAGGAGCTGGATCGCCTGCGCAACACGCTGCGCAAGTCCACCTCCGACGTCTACGGCGGCCTCAACCGCTGGCAGAAGACCCTGGTGGCCCGCCATCAGGACCGCCCCTATACCCTCGAGTACGTGCAGGCGCTGATGACCGACTGGGTAGAGATCCATGGCGACCGCGCCTTCGGGGACGATCCCGCCATCGTCTCCGGGTTCGCCACGTTCCGCGGCCGGAGCGTCGCGGTGATCGGCCATCAGAAGGGGCGCGACACCCGGGAGCGGATCCTCCGCAACTTCGGCCAGCCGCGCCCCGAGGGGTACCGCAAAGCGCTGCGGGTGATGAAGATGGCGGAGCGGTTCGGCCGCCCCGTCCTCACCTTCATCGACACCGCCGGCGCCTATCCCGGCCTCGACGCCGAGGAGCGGGGGCAGGCCGAGGCGATCGCCCGCAACCTCATCGAGATGGCCGTGCTGGAGGTGCCGATCGTCGTCACCGTCACCGGCGAGGGGGGGAGCGGCGGCGCGCTGGCGCTCGGGGTGGGCGACCGGGTGTACATGCTGGAATATGCCACCTACTCGGTGATCTCGCCCGAGGGGTGCGCCGCCATCCTCTGGAAGGACCAGGACCGCAAGAACGAGGCCGCCGAGGCGATGAAGATCACGGCGCCCGACCTCCTGGCCCTCGGCGTCGTCGACGAGATCATCCCCGAGCCCGCCGGCGGCGCCCACACCGATCCGGATGCAGCGTGCCGGCGGGTGGGCGATGTCGTCGAGCGGGCGCTCAACGACCTGCAGCGCCTCTCGACCAAAGAGCTGATCGCGCGCCGCTACGAGAAGTTCCGGGCCCTCGGGGCGTACGACGAGGGCTAACGATCTGAGCTCGCCGGTGGAGTGGGTGGCCGCGCCGGTGCCGGCGTGCGCGGCCGGTCTCGAACGGGACGGGGTAGCCCCCTGGCTCGCGGCGCTGCTCGCCCGGCGGGGCGTCGAGGACTCGCGCGGGGCCGAGCTCTTCCTGCACCCAACCCTCGATCAGCTTCACGATCCCTTTCTGCTCGCCGGCATGGAGGAGGCGGTGGCCCGGCTGCTGGGGGCCCGCGAGCGCAAGGAGAAGGTCGCGGTGGTCGGCGACTACGACGTCGACGGCATCTCCGCGACCGCTCTGCTGCTCGCCGTGTTCGCGGCCTGCGGCATCGAGGCGAAGGCGGTGATGCCGCACCGGCTGCGCGAGGGGTATGGCTTTCAGCCGGTCCACGTGGAGCGGGCTCGCGAGCTGGGGTGCGGCCTGATCGTCACCGCCGATTGCGGCAGCTCCTCGGTCGAGGCGGTGGAGGCGGCTATGGCGGCCGGGATCGGCGTCATCGTCACCGATCATCACCTGCCGGGGTGCGAGCTGCCGGCGGGTGCGCTGCACATCAACCCCCACCAATCTCATTGCACCTACCCGTTCCGGGATCTCGCGGCGGTCGGGCTCGCCTTCAAGCTGGCGCTGGCCCTGGCGGTGCGGTGCGGCAAGACGCTGGATCCGGCGCCGCTGCTGCGGGTGGCCTGCCTGGGCACGATCGCCGACCTGGTGCCGCTCCACGGGGAGAACCGGGTGATCGCGGCGCTCGGTCTCAAGGCGCTCGCCGAGGCGAAATCGCAGGGTTTAAAGGCGCTCATCCTGCAGTCCGGGATGAAGCCGCCGTTCACGGCGGCGGACGTCGGCTTTCGCATGGGGCCGCGGATCAACGCGGCGGGGCGGCTGCACGATCCCGAGCGGGCGCTGGAGCTGCTGCTGAGCCGCGACGCCGGCCGCGCCGCGGCGCTGGCGGCCGAGCTCGACGGCTGGAACCGCGAGCGGCAGACCACGGAGATGCGAGTAGTGGAGGAGGCCATGGGCCAGTTCGCCCAGCGCTCGCCGCTGCCGCCGATCCTGGTGGCCTGGAGCGAGAGCTGGCATAAGGGCGTGGTGGGGATCGCGGCCGGCCGCGTGGCCAAGGATCTCCACCGCCCCGTGGTGCTGCTGGCGGTCGAGGGGGCGACGGCGACCGGCTCGGGGCGCAGCCTGCCGGGCCTCGAGCTGCACGGCTTCCTCTCGGCCTGGAAAGATCGGATGGAGAAATTCGGCGGCCACTCGCAGGCGATCGGGCTGACGGTGGCGACCGACCGCCTGGAGGAGCTGCGGGGCGCATGGGAGGCGGCGGGGGCGGAGTGGCCGGAGGAGATGCTGGTGCGGCGGGTCGAATATGAGCTGCACATGGCGCCGGGCGAGGTGTCGCCCCGCCTGCTGGCGCAGCTCGCGAAGCTCGAGCCGTTCGGCCAGGGGAATCCGCGGCCGCTCCTGCGCACCGGTCCGCTGCGGATCGAGGGGGAGCCGCGCAATTTCGGCAACGGCCATCTGTCGGCGCGGGCCCGCGGGGGAGACGGCGCTACCGTCGAGCTGGTAGGGTGGCGGTGGGCGGAGCGCGCGCGGGATCTGCGCGGCAGCTTCGAGGTTCTCGCCTGTGTCGAGGACGACTCCTATCGCGGCGGTCCGGTGCTGCGGCTGGTGGACAGCCGGCCTTCTTGAACGGCCTGGATCTTTTCCTGAAACTCTCGATCGAACTTAGAATTCATCGCCGATGGCGCGCAAAGCCCGCTCTTACGTCTCCCTCTTCCGCAAGCTGCTGCTCCTTGCGCTGGTGCTGCTCGTCGTGGGGGTGGTCGGACTCTTCATGTTCGGCAAGGCCGGCCAGCGGCGGGACAAGCCGGCGACGGCGGAGGAGACCGGTGGCTCCAAGGGGATGACGCTGATCGGCGAGGATTTCGACTACACCTTCACCGACGGCTCCCGGCCGGTCTTCCACATCAAGGGGGAGAGCATCAAGGCGGACCGCGAGGGGACGATCTACCTGGACCGCGTCGGCGTCACGCTCTGGGACCGCCAGGGGCGGATCTTCCACCTCGAAAGCCGGAAGGCGAGCTTCAACCGCGAATCCAACGAGGGGCAATTGCAGGGCAACGTCGTCGTCCGCGGCCCCAACGAGCTCGAGCTGCGCACCGCCCGCCTCAACCTCCAGCAGAAGGGGGACGTGGTGCAAAGCGAGACGCCGGTCGAGATCAACTATGGCGGCAAGTACATCGCGCACGCCGGCCGGCTGAACATCGACATCCCCGGCGAGGTCTACACGCTGCGGCAGGGAGCCCGCATCGACAGCGTCCCGGGGGTGGAGCCGCCGGTCCAGGTCACCGCGCAGCGCTTGATCTACGACCGCCAGAAGCTCTGGATGCGCGCCGAGGGGGGCACCCGGATCCGCCGCGGGCAGGACCGGCTGGCGGCCGTGCGCATCTACGGCAACCTGTCGGACGACGAGACCGGGCTCAAGTTCGTCCATGCCTTCTGGGCCATCGAGGGGGAGACCCACTCGACGACGGCGCTGGCGCCAGGGCTGTCTTCTCCTGGAAAAGCCGCGGCGCAGCCGACGACCATCCGCTTCAAGGGGGGGAAGGACCTCGCGGTGGTCTTTCAGCCGGAGGGGAACCAGGCGCGGCGGGTGGAGTATTCGGCGCCGGAGAACGGCCGCGTGCAGATGGATTCGACGGGCGGCGGCGTCTCGCGCACCCTCACCGCGCGCCGCCTGGAAGGGACGATGGAGAACGGCGTGCTGAACGCGGCGGACGCCTTCGGCGGCGTCGAGATCCGCGAGGTCTCGCGGGTGGCCGGCAAGCCGGTCCTGCGCCAGGCCACCGGCCAGCGCGGCGCGGCCACCTTCAAGCCGGACGGCCAGCTCGCCACCATGAGCTTCGACAACAACGTCGTCTACCACGACGGCCAGGTCACCGCCACCGGCAAGCACGGGGCGCTCGACATGGAGCAGGGGCGCGGCGAGTTCGTCGGCGACCCGGTGGTGGTGACCAGTGACCGCGGGCGGATCGAGGCGCCGAGAATGGTCTACAACACCGATCAGCAGATCGTGAACGCCCGCGGCGGCGTGAAGGCGCTGCTGCAGAAGGTGGAGGAGACGGCGCTCTCTGGCACGCCGCTTGCTAATGGGCAGGGTCCAGTGCATGTAGAATCGCAGGAGGCATTCTGGCGGCAGCAGCCGTCCTCATTCATCTTCCGTGGCGACGTGCGCGCCTGGCGCGGGGACAACCTGCTGCTGGCGCCGGAGCTGCGCGGGGACAAGGCGGCGGACCAGCTCACCGCCACGGGCGGGGTGAAGACGCTGTTCTATCCCACCCAGGAGCAGGCGGGTAAAGCGGGCGCGGGAGGGAAGAAGCCGACGCCGATCCAGGTCTCGGCGGGCGATCTCCAGTATTCGGAAAAGGGCTCAGAAAAGGGCGGGCAGAAGGGGGAGGGCGAGCCGCCGAAGGCCGGCCTCCTTCTCTACACCGGCAACGTGCGGGTGGACCAGGAGGGGAAGACCCTCACCTGCCAGCGGCTGGAGGTCGATCTCGGGGCGGACCGCCAGGCGAAGACGATGACCTGCAGCGGCGACACCAAGCTGAACGACCCCAAGGTGGGGCGGAAGATCGACGGGCAGAAGGCGCTCTACCAGGTGAGCCAGCGGCAGATCGACATCACCGGCGAGCCGGTGACGATGACCGACAAGGACGGCAACCAGGTGCGCGGCAAGCGGGTGCTCTACTACGTCGACGACGGCCGGGCGGTGGTGCAGGGCAAGGAAGGGGAGGCCAATCCGGCCCCCGCCATCCAGACCCGGCCGTCGGCCAAGCCGCCGAAGCCGGCGCCGGCGAAGCCACCAGGAAAGGAAAGATGACCGAGCCGTTGAGCGAAAGGACCGGGGAGGCGCGGAAGCTCGCGACGGCCAACCTGCGCAAGGTGTACCGCGGCCGGGCCGTGGTGCAGGACGTGTCGATCGAGGTCGGCCCGGGGGAGATCGTGGGGCTGCTGGGCCCCAACGGCGCCGGCAAGACGACGACCTTCTACATGGTGGTCGGGCTGACGCCGCCCGATTCGGGGACCGTCCTGCTCGGCGACGAGGACATCACCGAGCTGCCGATGTACCTGCGGGCGCAGCGCGGGATCAGCTATCTGCCGCAGGAGCCGTCGGTCTTCCGCCGCATGTCGGTGGAGAACAATCTGCGGGCGATCTTCGAGACGGTCGACCTCTCGCACGCGGAGCAGGAACGGCGCATCGACCAGCTCATCGCCGACCTCGGACTGTCCAAGGTGCGGCGCACCCGCGGGGCCCTGCTGTCGGGCGGCGAGCGGCGGCGGGTCGAGATCGCGCGGGCGCTGGTCATCAACCCGTGGTATATCCTTCTCGACGAACCGTTCGCTGGGATCGACCCGATCGCGGTGCTCGACATCCAGGGCATCATCAGGCACCTGAAGTCGATGGGGATCGGAATTCTGATCACCGACCATAACGTGCGGGAAACATTGAAAATAACCGACCGGGCCTATATCATCAACAACGGCGAAATTCTGCGCTCCGGCACCCCGCATGAGCTTTCGACGGACGCGCAAGTCCGAAAAATCTATCTTGGAGAAGACTTCACTCTGTAGGCTGAAAGTGTAATGGCGTTAGAGCAAAAACTATCGTTGAAGATGTCACAGAAGCTTGTGATGACGCCTTCTTTGCAGCAGGCGATCAAGCTGCTGCAGATGACGCGTATGGAGCTCGACACGCTGCTCACTCAGGAGCTGGTGGAGAATCCAGTCCTCGAGGAGTCGGGGGACATCACCGAGGAGGAGACGCCCCAGCGGGAAGAGGAAGCGGCTCCCGAGGCGCCGGCCAACGGTGAGACCCTCGACCACGAGAAGTCGATGGAGAACATCGACCTCGACGCCTACTTCGGCGACTACTGGGAGGGCTCCGGGGCGTCGTCGATGATGGAGGAGCGGGAAGAGCCGCCGATCGAAAACAGCCTCTCCCGCGAGGCCGACCTCTACGACCACCTCCTCTGGCAGCTCCACATGGCGGAGATCGGTCCCCGCCAGCGCGAGATCGTCGAGCTGATCATCGGCAACCTCAACCCGGACGGCTTCCTGGTCGCCACCCTCGACGAGATCCTCGGGATGGGCGACGCCGAGGGGCGCGAGTACACCATGGCGGAGATCGAGGAGGCGCTCGCCATCGTGCGCTCCTTCGATCCGCCGGGCATCGCCTGCGTCGACCTGCGCGAGAGCCTGCTGCTGCAGATGGACATGAAGGGGATCGAGCCGGAGTCGCTGGCGCGGCGGATGGTCGACGAGGCCTGGGACCTCTTCCTGCGCCGGCAGTTCCCGGCGGTGGCCAAGAAGCTGAACGTCGATCTGCCGGAGCTGGAAGCGGCGCTCGAGGTGGTGCGCACGCTGGAGACTCATCCCGGGCGCCAGTTCAGCACCGACCGGCCGCACTACATCGAGCCCGACGTCTTCGTCCGCCGGGTCGGCGAAGAGTACGTCATCCAGCTCAACGACGACGGCCTCCCCCGGCTGCGGGTCAGCCGCGCCTACCGGCGCATGCTGCAGACCATGCGCAGCGAGGGGCGGCAGAGCGAGGCGCAGGCGTTCATCAAGGACAAGATCCGCTCGGCGGTCTGGCTGATCAAGAGCCTCGACCAGCGCCAGCGGACGATCTACAAGGTGGCGGACTCGATCGTCCGCCAGCAGCGCGAGTTCCTCGACCGCGGCATCGACCACCTGCGGCCGATGGTGCTGCGCGACGTGGCCGAGGACATCGGCATGCACGAGTCGACGGTCAGCCGGGTGGTCTCCAACAAGTACATCCACACCCAGCGCGGCCTCTTCCCGATGAAGTTCTTCTTCCACAGCGGCATCGACCGCGAGTACGGCGACAACATCTCCTCGCTGACGGTGAAGCGCAAGATCGAGCAGATGATCCAGGCCGAGGATCCGAAGCGGCCGCTGTCCGACAGCGAGCTGATGCGGATCTTGAACCGCGAGGGGATCCAGATCGCCCGCCGCACGGTGGCGAAGTACCGGGACGAGCTCAACATCCCCTCGTCGACCGACCGGAAGCAGATCTTCTGAGGTGGGCCTCGGCGCGCTGACCCGGCCGGAGCTGATCTTCCCGGATCTGCCGGCGACCGATCGACCCGGAGTGTTGCGCGCCCTGGCCGCCATCTCGCGCTGGATCAAGGCGGACGGTCATGCCGGCCGGCTCCTCGGCCTGCACGACGCGGCGCGGGTGTACGATCTCCTGCGCGATGAGGATGGGTGATGGAGAGCGAAACGCATCCGGAAACGTATCTGATGGAGCCCGGGAGCGGCGCGGTGCCGGTCGCGGAGCTGATGGGGGAGGAGCTGAGCTACCTCCGCCTCAGCATCCTCTCCGGCCAGTCGCACCTGGACAATCTGATCACCCATCCACGGGTGCAGAAGCCGGGGCTCGCCTTCGCCGGCTATTACGCCTACATCAAGCCGGGGCGGGTGCAGATCATCGGCGAGAGCGAGGCCGAGTACCTGAAGACGCTCGAGGAGGAGGAGCGGCTGGAGCGGCTCGACCGCATCACCAGCCTGCCGGTGCCGGTGTTCGTCATCACCAAGGGGCTGCCGCCGCTCCCCGGCTTCCTCTCGCTCTGCCAGAACCGCGAGGTGCCCGTCCTCTCCTCGCCCGCCCTGTCGTCGAACGTCATCAAGGGGATCAGCTACTTCCTGGAGGACCACCTGGTCCCCTCGACCTCGCTGCACGGCGTGCTGCTCGAGATCTACGGTCTCGGCGTGCTGCTGATCGGCGAGAGCGGGGTGGGCAAGAGCGAGTCGGCCCTCGACCTGATCACCCGCGGCCACAGCCTGGTGGCGGACGACAAGGTGCAGGTCAAGCGCTACCCGAACGGCGAGCTGGTCGGCTACAACGAGGGGCCGCTGCGCCACCACATGGAGCTGCGGGGGATCGGGATCATCAACGTCCAGGACCTGTTCGGCCTCGCCTCGGTGCGCGAGCGGACCACGATCGACCTGGTGATCGAGCTGGAGCACTGGCGCGACGGCCGGACCTACGACCGGCTCGGCCTCGACGAGACGGTGTTCCACATCCTGGAGACCCCCTGCCCCTACATCCGCATGCCGGTCGCCATGGGGCGCAACATCAGCATCCTGGTCGAGATCGCGGCGCGCAACCACGTGCTGAAGCTGCAGGGGCACCACTCGGCCCGGGAGTTCGCGCGCAAACTCGAGGCTCAGCTTGAACGAAACCGCAAAGCCCCCCGGTAGCTCCTTGGTGAGTACCGCCCGGCTCGTCATCATCACCGGCCTCTCGGGGTCGGGCAAGAGCGTGGTCGCCAAGTGCTTCGAGGATCTCTCGTATTACACGGTCGACAACCTCCCGCTCCCCCTGCTGCGCCTCTTCCTCGACAACCCGCTGGAGCTGGTGCGCGGCAACGACCGCATCGCCGTGGTCACCGATGTGCGCGCTCCCGGCTTCGCCGAGGAGTTCCCGCGCCTGTTCGCCGAGATCGACCGCGACCGCATCGACCCCCGGCTGCTCTTCCTCGAAGCCTCGGACGAGGTGCTGGTGCGGCGCTTCTCCGAGACCCGGCGCCCCCACCCCCTGGCGCCGGACCAGCCGGTGATCGAGGGGATCCGCCGCGAGCGGGAGGTGCTGGCGGAGCTGCGCGCCCGCGCCGACATGGTGTTCGACACCAGCTCCTGGTCGATCCACGAGATCCGCAGCCAGGTCTACCGCGAGTTCGCCACCAATCCCGGCGAAGAGCCCGGAATGGTCGTCTCCCTGGTAAGCTTCGGTTTCAAGCACGGCATCCCCTACGGTACCGACCTGCTCTTCGACGTGCGGTTCCTGCCCAACCCGCACTTCGTTCCCGGGTTGCGCGAGCAGACGGGGCAGGACGAAGGGGTACAAGACTATCTCGACCAGCAGCCGGACTTCGCGGAGCTGGTCGGCCGGCTGACCGACCTGCTGGTCTATCTGCTGCCGCGTTACCGCCGCGAGAACCGGAGCTATCTCTCGGTGGCGATCGGCTGCACGGGGGGGCGGCACCGGTCGGTGGCCGTCGCCGAACGACTGAAGCTGGCGCTGGAAGAGCAGGATTGGCCGGCGCGGGTGATCCACCGCGACATCGCTCGCTGATTCACGGGTGTTGATTGATCCGGTGCCGAGCGGGCGGAATCGTGGGGAGAACAAGCGGGTTACCATTCTGGGAGTGTTTCTAAGCCGATGATCGGAAAACTGATCCTGACTCATGGCGGTCTGGCGCGCGAGCTCCTGGCCGCTGCGAATACCATCTCGGGCTCGCTGAACGGGTTCGAGGCGCTGTCGCTCGACTGGAGCGACGGCTTCGACGAGGCGCGGAGCAAGGTGGCCGCCGCCCTGGAGCGGCTCGACCAGGGGCAGGGGGTGCTCATCCTGACCGACATGTACGGCGGCACGCCTTGCAACATCTCGATGACCTTCTACCAGGCGGACAAGTTCGAGGTGCTGACCGGGGTGAACCTGCCGATGGTCCTGCGCCTGGCCTGCCAGACGGGAGCCGAGAAAGGCACCGTCTCCGAGCTCGCCCACTGGCTGCAGGACAAGGGGCAGCGCAGCGTCTGCCTGGCCGGGGATCTGGACAAAGGGCGAAGCTGCGGGCCGAGCTGCGCGATCCCGGTCCCGGTCAAGGCGGAGGAGCCCTCATGATCGAGCGCCAGACGGAGATCGTCAACCGGCTGGGCCTGCACGCGCGGGCGGCCGCCAAGCTGGTGCACACCGCCGGTAACTTCCAGAGCCGGATCACGGTGGTGAAAGACGGCGAGGAGGTCGACGCCAAGAGCATCCTCGGCATTCTCCTGCTGGCGGCGGGTCAGGGGAGCCAGGTGACCGTCCGCGCCGAGGGGCAGGACGAGGAAGACGCCGTGCGGGCCGTGACGACGCTCATCGCCAATCGATTCGACGAGGAGAGCTGATGCGGGCAGCCGAGCCGATGCAGGTCCTACAGGGAATGGGGGTCTCCGACGGCATCGCCATCGGCCGCGCCGTCTGTCTGGAGACCCGCGGCCCGGAGGTCTTCCGCCTCCACATTCCCGAATCCCAGGTGGAAGGGGAGGTCGCCCGCCTGCGCGAGGGGGCCCGCCATGCCCGCGGCGAGCTGCAGCGCCTGCGCGCGCGGGCCGAGGAAGACCTTGGCAACGACCTCGCCGCCATCTTCGACGCCCATGTCCTCCTGCTTTCGGACGTCAAGTTCCTGGGCCGGGTGGAGGAGCGGATCCGCACCCAGCAGGTCAATGCCGAGTGGGCGGTGCACAAGACCGCCGAGGAGCTCGACCACCGCTTCGCGCACATGGACGACCCTTACATCCGCGAGCGCAGCGAGGATCTGACCGACGTCAGCCGCCACCTGCTGCGCAGCCTGCAGGGGATCGCCCATCACGATCTCTCCGAGTTGCCGGCGGACATCGTCATCGTGGCCGACGACCTCACCCCCTCCGACGCCATCCGTCTCGGCCGCGAACGGGTGATCGGCTTCGCCATCGGCTCCGGCGGCCGGACCTCGCACACCACGATCATCGCCCGTTCCCTCAACATCCCGGCCGTGGCCGGCCTGGTGGGGGTGATGAGCATGATGCGCGACGAGGCCCCGATCATCGTCGACGGCGAGACCGGCTCGGTGATCCTCTATCCCACCGAAGAGGTGCTCCAGCAGTACCGCAAGCGCAAGATCGAGATCGAGCTCCGCGATCGCGACCTGCTGGCGACCGCCGAGCTCGCGGCGGTGACCCGGGACGGGGTCGAGGTCCAGCTCATGGCCAACATCGACCTCCCCGAGGAGGTCGACGAGGTGCCGATGTTCGGCGCCGCCGGCGTCGGCCTCTACCGCAGCGAGTTCCTCTACATCGAGAAGAGCCCGCAGATGCCGACCGAGGAGGAGCACGTCCAGATCTACCGCCGCCTGGTCGAGTTCGCGGCGCCCCACCCGGCGATCATCCGCACCTACGATCTGGGAGGGCGCAAGCTGGCGCGCGAGATGATGGCGACGCGCGAGGAGAACCCGGTCCTGGGGCTGCGCGGCATCCGCCTGACCCTGGCGCGTCCGGAGGTCTTCCGCAGCCAGATCCGGGCGCTCTATCGCGCCGGGCTGTACGGCAATCTCTGGATCATGCTGCCGCTGGTGAGCACCGTCGAGGAGGTGCGGCAGTTCCGCGCCTTCGCCGACGAGGTCATGGCCGAGCTCGAGCGGGAGGGGCTGCCCTTCCGCCGCGACGTGCGGCTCGGCGTCATGATCGAGGTCCCCGCCGCCGCCGTCATCGCCGACATCCTGGCGCGCGAGGTCGACTTCTTCTCGATCGGCACCAACGACCTCATCCAGTACTCGATGGCGGTCGACCGCAACAACGAGCACGTGGCGAGCCTCTATCAGCCGCTGCATCCGGCGATTCTGCGCATGTTACGCTTTGTCATCGACAGCGCTCGAGCGGCGGGAATCGAGGTGGGGCTCTGCGGCGAGATGGCCGCGGATCCGCGCTTCGCGCTGCTGCTGGTGGGCCTGGGGCTGCGGCGCCTCTCGATGAGCCCGCGCCAGATCCCCGAGGTCAAGAGCTGGCTCCGCGAGGCGACCGCGTCCGGCTTGGCCGAGCTCGTCGAGGGGTGCATGGAGCACAGCACCGCCGCCGAGGTGGAGCGCCACATGAGCCGTTACTTCGAGTGCTCCCTACCCTTGCGGGTGAGCGCATCCGGCGTCTAGAAATCGACTTCCGAGAGGGACTTGCAATGCGTTTGCCGATTCGCCGAGTGGAGAAGCCCTGGGGCTACGAGCTGATCTTCGCCCATACCGACCGCTACGTCGGAAAGATCCTGCACGTCAACGCCGGAGAGGCGCTCTCGCTTCAGTACCATGAGATCAAGGACGAGACCCTCTACCTCTCCGAGGGGGAGGTGGAGCTGGTGGTGGAGGAGGAGGGCGCGCTGGTCAGCACCGTCCTCCGCGGCGGGGATTCCTACCGCATCACGCCCGGAACCAAGCACCGGATGGTCGCGGGCGAGAACGGCTGCGACATCATCGAGGTCTCCACCCCGGAGCTCGACGACGTGGTGAGACTCGAGGATCGTTATGGCCGAGCTTAGATCGTTCCGCATCGCCCTGTTGATCGCGGCCCTCCTGGCCCTGGGCGTCACGCTCAGCATCGCGGGATGCCGTAGCGCCCCCCAGCCGGTCACCCGTTCCAAGGCCCCTGAGGCGCCGAAAGAGCAGCCGGCTCCCGCCGCCACCGCCGACGCGCCGCCCCAGGCTCCGGCACCGGTCGAGATCGCCGCCGCGCGCGAGAAGACGGGGGACGCCGCGCCGGTGGTCGTCGATGCCGGTGTGGAGGACGCCGCCTTGGCGCCGGCCACCCTGTTCGAAGCCGCTCACGCCGAACGGCAGCGGCGCGCCGGCGCCGGCAAGAAATCGAGCGTGGTGATCAACGACAAAACCTTGCCCAGGTACGCGAGCAAGGGGCAGATCACCATCGCCGACACGAAGAAAGACAAGAACAAGACCAAAACGGCGAGCCCGCTGGTCGCGGCCGCCGAGGCCGAAGCCCGCGACGAGCAGCACTGGCGCAGCCGGGCTCGCCAGCTCCGCGAGAGCTGGCGCCACGTGGCCGACGAGGTCAAGGAGCTGGAGCGGAAGTCCGCCGAGCTGCGCCAGAAGTTCTACGGCGAGACCGATACCTTCCTGCGCGACACCCAGGTCAAGCCGGATTGGGACCGGGTTCTCGACCGTCTGCGGCAGGCGCGGCTCGACGTCGACACCGCCCGCCGGGACCTCGCCAAGTTCCTCGAGGAGGGGCGGGCCGCCGGCGCCCAGCCCGGCTGGCTGGACGAAGGGTCTGAAGAGGAGCCCGCGGACGAGAGCGGCAAGCGGAAAGAGCCGGTGCCGGCCCTGCAGTCGATCGAGCCGCCGGTGATCGAGAACGACAGCATCAAGTCCCCACCTCCGAGCCTTCGAGGCCGCTGATGAATCCCCCCCGCCGCTTCTTCATCGAGACCTGGGGCTGCCAGATGAACGAGCTGGATACCCAGCGCATGGCGGGTCAGCTCATGCAGCAGGGAATCCTCCCCACCCGCGAGCCGGAAGAGGCGGACATCATCCTTCTCAACTCCTGCAGCGTGCGCGAGAAAGCGGCGCAGAAGGTCTACTCGCGGCTGGGGGAGTACCGGCAGCTCAAGCGGAATCGCGGCGACTTGCTGATCGGCCTCTGCGGCTGCGTCGCCCAGCAGGAGGGGGAGAAAGCTCTCGAGCGGGTGCCGGATCTCGACTTCGTGCTCGGGCCGGCGCGCGTCGGCGAGCTGCAGGATGTGGTGGCGCGCCGCCGGGCGGGGGAGCGGGTGGTGGCGACCGGCTTCCCGGAGAACCGCCAGTACGACATCGACGCGGTTTCCCGGGCCGGGGAGTACAAGGGGATGGTGACGATCATCGAAGGGTGCAACAAGAACTGCACCTTCTGCATCGTCCCCAAGACCCGCGGCCCCGAGCGGAGCCGGCCGAGCGCCGAAATCCTGCGCGAGGTCCGGCACCTCCTCGACTACGGCTTCCAGGAGATCGAGCTGCTGGGCCAGACCGTCAACCACTGGCGCGAGCCGGAGGGGGACTGGGACTTCGCCGACCTTCTCGACCAGATCGCCCGCATGCCGGGCGTACAGCGGCTGCGCTTCGTCACCTCCTATCCGCGCGACTTCACGCCGCGAATGGTGGAGCAGATCGGGCGCCACTCCAACATCTGCCCCTACCTGCATCTGCCCGTGCAGTCCGGCTCCGACCGCGTGCTGCGCCGCATGGGGCGCGGCTATACCCGTGGCGAGTATCTCGACCTCGTCGGGCAGCTCCGCCGGGCGCGGCCCGACCTGGCGCTCTCGACCGATCTCATCGTCGGCTTTCCGGGCGAGACGGAAGAAGACTTCGAGAGCACCCTCGAGCTGGTGCGCGAGGTGCGCTTCGCCGCGATGTACGCCTTCATGTACTCGCCGCGGCCGGGCACCGCGGCGCCGCGCCTGAGCGACCCGGTCCAACCGGAGGTCGCCTCCGAGCGGCTGCAGCGCCTCTTCCAGCTTCAGAACGGGATCCAGGAAGAGATCAACCGGGAGCTGGTGGGGGAGGAGCTCGAGGTGATCGTGACGGGGTGGGGGAAGCAGCCGGGGACCCAGACCGGCCGTACCCCCTGCCACCGCGTGGTCCACTTCGCGACCGGCCCCGAGCCGGCGCTCCTGGGCAGCGTCACCCGCGTCCAAGTGGAGACCGCTCTGCCACACAGCCTGCTCGGCCGGCGCCTGCCGGTTCCAGTCCTCGCCCCCTCCTGAAATCCGTCCTTGACCTGCCCCGTTGCCCGCGCCCAGAATAGGGCATGAGCAACCCAAACGAAGAGCTCCAGGTGGAAGTGAAGGGGTTGATGCTGGACCCCTCGTCGAACGTCCCGATCGTCATTCTCCGGGACATCGGGAGTCAGTTGTTCCTGCCGATCTGGATCGGCGTCTTCGAGGCGAACGCCATCGCGCTTCGCATCGAGGGAGTGGAACCCCCCCGGCCGATGACCCACGACCTGCTGCGCTCGCTGCTCGAGCAGCTCGGCGGCCAGGTCGAGAAGATCGTGATCTCCGACCTGCGGGAGAGCACCTTCTTCGCCATGATCCATATCCGTAACCAGGAGCGCGCCACGACCGTCGATGCCCGGCCGAGCGACGCCATTGCCCTCGCCCTGCGGACCGGCTCGCCGATCTTCGTCCTGCGCTCCGTGCTCGACAAGGCCCAGGCGGTCGATCTCGTGACCGACGCGACCGACGAAGAGAAGCTCAAGAAATGGCTCGAGGAGATCAGCCCCGACGATCTCGGCAAGTGGACCATGTGATGAGGGGGCGTCCGCGGCCGGAACTCTCGAAAAATCATGCATTTACCCGCAATGTCGGCGCGCCGACATCGCGCCGGTGCTCGCTTGACCTGGTCGGAGCCTTTCCTTAGACTGCCCCCCTCCTATGATCATTGCCATCACCAATCAGAAGGGTGGAGTCGGCAAGACCACCACCGCCATCAACCTCGCCGCGGCCCTCGCCAGCAAGGGGAGGAAGACGCTTCTGGTGGATCTCGATCCCCAGGCCAACAGCTCCATGTCCTATCTCGACATCCACGATCTACGGATGTCGATCTACGACGCCCTGACCGATGATCAGGTCCACCTCTCGGACATCCTCAGGCCGGCGGAGAAGATTGAAAACCTCTACATCGCCCCTTCGACGATCGCCCTGGCCAAGGTCGAGGCGAAGCTCATCGGCGAGCTGGACAGCCACTACCGGCTGAAGGACGAGCTCCAGCGCATCCAGGACGACTTCGATTACGTCATCATCGACACGCCGCCGACCCTGGGGATCATCACGGTGAATGCCCTGGTAGCGGCAACCCATGTCCTGATCCCGATCCAGGCGAGCTACTTCGCCCTGGAGGGAACGGACGATCTCCTGGAGACGATCGACAAGATCAAGGTGCGGGCCAACCCCCAGCTCCAGATCCTGGGGGCCCTGATCACGATGTACGACAAGCGGACCCTGCTGGCCAAGGACATCTACGAGCAGATCCAGCGGGTGTTCGGCGTCAAGGTTTTCGAGACGGTGATCACCAAGAGCGTGCGGCTGGAGGAGAGCCCGGCCTATCGGGAGTCGATCTTCACCTTCGCGCCCAGGTCGACGGGAGCCTATGAGTACTATCGTCTTTCGGAGGAGGTGTTGAGCCGTGTCTGAACCGGTCCGCAAGCGTGGTGGCCTTCCCATGCGCGTCAAGATGCGTCACGACACCCACTTCGTCGAGGAGCTCACGGCGCGTCACGAGACACCGGTGGGGAAGATGATCCCCCTGTCCGCCATCGAGCCCGACCCGAAGCAGCCGCGCTCGACCATGGGCGATCTGGACGACCTCGTAGCTTCCATTCGTGACAAAGGAATTCTGGAGCCGATCCTGGTCCGCCCCTGGCCGCCGGGCGGCGATCTCGGAGCGATTGAAGCCGGCAGCGGCATCCTGTACCGGATCATCTCCGGCGAGCGGCGCTACCGCGCGGCTCAGGAAGCTGGATTGTACGAGGTGCCGGCGATCGAGATGGACGTAACCGACGAGGAAGCGCTTGAGATCGCCCTGATCGAGAATCTCCAGCGCAAGGATCTGACCCCGTTCGAGGAGGCCGAGGGGTACCGGATGCTCGCCGAAAGCCATGGCTACACCCACGAGGAGATCTCGGACTCGGTCGGCAAATCACGCACGGTGGTCACCGAAAGCCTGTCGCTGCTGCAGATGCCGCCACGGGTACGCGACACCGTCCAGGCGCTGGGGATCACTTCAAAGTCGCTGCTGCTGGAGGTGCTGAAGGCTGGCAGCGAGGGGGAGATGATCGACCTCCTGGAAGAGGTGGCCCGCCGCGGCCTCAACCGAGACGACCTCCGCCAGCGCCTGCGGCGCGGCGACAAGGGGGGCAAGTCCGGCCGCCGCAAGCCGTACGTCTTCCGCTTCAAGGCGCCGGACCGGACGTTCAGTCTGTCGCTGAGCTTCCGGCAGAGCGAGGTCGATCCCGAAGACCTGATCAGAGCCCTCGAACAGATCCTGGCGGATCTGCGCCAGAACCCCTCCTAAGAAAATCACGGACGAACAGGGACTAACAAGGACGATCAGGGACGCCAGATCCTGGAGTCTCTGATTGTCCTGTTAGTCCTTGTCCGTCCTTGTCCGTCCCTGTTCGTCCGGGGTTTCCCCGCCACACACAAAAAGCCGATAAGGTGTATTATGTTAATATACGGCCGCGACCGAGCCGGCATTTGGCCATCGGCTTCTCAGCCGGCGGTCCACTCGGCGGCGAGGTCTTCGTCTTCTTCGAGGCGGAGCTTTGCCAGGTGGCTGCCGGACGGCAGCCGGTCCGCGAGCTGCTCGTAGATCCAGCGGACGAGATTCTCGCTGGAAGGGATCGCTCCCCCGGCTCCGAATTCCGGCAGCGCGGCGTTGAGGTGCTGATGGTCGAGCCGCTCGACGACGCGCTCCTGGACCAGCGCATCGAGCGCGCCGAGGTCGACCACGAAGCCGGTGGCCGGGTCGATCTCCCCGCCCACGGTGACGTACAGGCGGTAGTTGTGGCCGTGCCCCGGCAGGTTGGCGCATTTGCCGAAGCGGGTCCGGTTCTCGGCCTCGCTCCAATCCGGGCGGCGGTACAGGTGGCTGGCGCTGAATCGATAGCGGCGTTCGAGGGCGATCTTCATGGCTGTCCCACTATATCTTTCCCAAGGTATAGTGACGCCCGTGCGGAAGCTCGATCGCTACCTGATGACGGAGATCCTCGGCCCCCTCGGGCTGGGGTTCCTGGTCTATACCTTCATCCTGCTCCTGCGCTTTCTCTTCGCGTCCGCCGAGATGATCATCCGCCGCGGACTGCCGGTGTCGATCGTCGGCCGGCTCCTGCTGCTGACCCTGCCAAACATCGTCGTCCTCACCCTCCCGATGTCGCTCCTGTTCGGCACCCTGATCGCGGTCGGCCGGCTGTCGTCCGACAGCGAGCTGATCGCCATGCGGGCCTCGGGGGTGAGCCTGCTGACCCTCTACCGGCCCATCCTGCTGCTCTCCGGGGTGCTGACCGTCCTCAACGCGCTGCTGATGATCTACGTGCTCCCCTGGGGCAACCATTCCCTCCAGGAACTGCGGCTCGAGATCACCACCCAGACGGTGTCGCAGCAGGTCGAGCCGCGGGTGTTCTACGAGGAATGGGAGGGCAAGGTCGTCTATGTCTTCGAGGTCCCCCCCGGCGGCAAACGATGGAAGGGGGTCTTCCTCGCCGAGTCGATCCCGTCGAGCGAGCGGAATCAGATCACCACCGCGGACTGGGGGGAGATCCTGGTCGACCAGGCCGGCGAACGGGTGGTCCTGCGGCTGTACAACGCCATCCAGCAGAAGGTGGACCTCTACTCCCCCGACCGCTATGAGATCAGCCGCCACCGGCGGCTCGACCTCGTCCTCGACGACCAGTTCACCACCGGGCAGAAGGCCAAGATCTCGGCGTCCAAGGGGATTCGCGAGCTTAACCTCCGGGAGCTCCGCGACCTCGAGCGCGACTCCGCGACCGACTCCGAGCAGCGCAACCTCGCCCGGGTCGAGATCCACAAGAAGTTCGCGATCCCGGTCGCCTGCATGGTCTTCGGGCTCTTCGCCCTGCCGCTGGGGATCAACAACCGCCGCGGCGGCAAGGCTTCCGGCTTCGCGCTGTCGATCGCCATCCTGATCGTCTACTACGTTCTGCTCAACAACGGCGAGGAAGCGGCGCGCTTCGGCAAGATCCCGGCCTGGCTGGCGATGTGGTCGCCGAACATCCTGCTGGCAACCCTCGGAGTCTTCCTCCTGATCCGGCGCAACCGGGACAAGAGCCTGCTGCTGACCCGCATCGACCGCTGGATCCGGGAGGACGTCTGGGGGGGGATCCAGGCCCTCAAGGGGATCCGCCGGGAACGGCGGCGGGAGCTCAGGGCGGAGCGGCAGCGCCGCAGGGCCGAGCGCCCGAAGAAGCAGACCGAGGCCCGCATCCCGCGGCTGGTGTTCCTCCTCCCCCGCCTGCGAATCGTCTTCCCGAACCTCCTCGACCGCTATGTTGCGCGGCTGTTCGGCTGGGTCTTCGTGCTGGTCGTCCTCTCCGGGCTCGCTCTCGTCATCATCTTCGACCTGTCGGAGAACTTCGACGAGCTGCTGAAAAACAAGGTCGCTACCGGGGTGCTGCTGAGCTATTACAAGTACCTGTCGCTGCAAATGTTCTACGAGATCGCCCCGATCGTGATCCTGGTCTCGACGCTGCTGACCTTCAGCCTGCTGGCGCGGACGAACGAGATCACCGCCTGCAAGTCGCTGGGGTTGAGCCTCTACCGCATCGCTCTGCCGGCGGTGTTCTCGGCGCTGCTGGTGAGCCTCTTCTGCGGCTATCTGGAGTCGGCGATCCTGCCGGCCTCGAACGAGAAGGTGGCGAAGCTCAAGGACCAGATTCACGGCCGGGAGACCGCCCGCACCTACCGGCGCGCCGATCGCCAGTGGCTCTTCGGCCAAGGGCGGTATATCTACAACTACACCCACTACGACCCGGCGCGGGCGAGTCTGCAGCGGTTGCAGGTGTTCGACTTCGACGATCAGCACCGGCTGACGCGCCGCCTCTTCACCGAGGAGGCCCACTACATCGGCGACGCCTGGGTGTTCAACAACGGCTGGGCACGCTCGTTCAAAGGGGTGGACGTCACCAGCTACGCGCGGTTCAAGGAGCCGAAGATCGTCCGCTATCCCGAGACGCCGGCCTACTTCGACTCCGAGATCCGCCCCCCGGAGCAGATGCGCTACGGCGAGCTCAAGGGGTACATTCAGGAGCTGAAGGAGAGCGGCCAGTCGGTCCCCGAGTTGGAGGTCGAGCTGGAGGACAAAATCGCGCTGCCCGTGGCCTCGCTGATCATGTCGCTGGTCGCCCTCCCCTTCGCCTTCCGCCTCGGGCGGCAGGGGGCGCTCTACGGCATCGGGCTCTCCCTGGTCCTGGGCTTCGCCTTTCTGGCGATCTACGCCTTCTTCACCAAGCTCGGCGCGGCGGGCGCCCTGCCGCCGATCGTGGCGGTCTGGAGCCCTGGAGCGGTCTTCTCGCTGCTCGCGGGCTATCTGTTCCTGGGTGTGAGGACGTAAGGCGGAAGCGGCGGATTCAGAGGGGCTCGAGGCGAAGCTTCGGATCCTGGCGGGCGCGGTCGAGACAGGCCAGGATCTCGGCGTTTATCTTCGTCTCAATCATCCTCTCCATCCGCGCCGCCTGCTGGAACGCCAGGAGGGCGGCGATCGTCTCCTGCTGAAGGTCGCGCGACTGGAAGATCGGCAGCATCTCTTCGGCAAGGCTCCTCAGCTCCGCGGCGCGTCCATGGACCGCGTAGAGGCCGGCGAGGTCCAGGGAGACGGCGGCGGCGCTGAAGCCGACCCCGAGGTCGGCGAACCCCTGGCGGGCGTCGATCAGCGCCTTCTCCGCTTCTCCCAGGAAGCCGAGGGAGTCGTAGATCTTGCCTTCGAGCCAGCGGAGCCGGAGGTTCAGCAGGGGGTTGCCGTGCCGCAGGAAATCGAGTCCCGAAGCCTTGAGCAGGAAGCGGGCCTCCCGGGGGCGGCCGCTCTCGTTCAGGTAGAGCATGAGGCTGTGCCGGGCCGAGAGGTCGAGGGACCGCTCGCGCGCCGGATCGATCAGTCCGAGCCCCTTGCGCAGCCACCGGATCGCCGGCTCCAGGGCGTTCACTTTTCCCTCGACACGCCCCTTCTGAATGAAAGCCCGGCCCAGGAGATGGGGATCGCGGTACTGCCGGTAGATGGCGATGACGTCGTCGAGCAGGAGATGCGCCTTCTCCACCCGCCGCTGATCGCGATATAGCGCCGCCTTGAGCTCGAGAATCCGAGCCTCTTCCAGGGGATCTTCCGTCCCCTCGAGGAGGCACTCTTCGGCGCTGGCGAATGCATCCTCGGCCCCGCGCAAGTCGGAGAGCCGCCGTAGCGCCTCGCCCCTGGCCGCCCACGCCCGTGCCTTGAAGTCTTCGATGAGAGCGGTCCCATAGGTTCCGGGGATCAGCGCCTCCATGATCAGCAGGGCGTCGGTCGCCAGCTCTCCGGCGCGGCCCGGATCGGAGTCGGCGAGATTACGGCTCTCCTCGATCAGCCACTCGCCGAACGGCCAGTTGTGGAACGACGGATCGGAGCCTAAAAGGTCGTGCCAAGCGGAGGGCGGCAGGTCGCGCAGGAGTTCAATCAACCCGGGGAGACGCTGTCGCTCGCGCGCGAGCGTCCGGGTGTGATCCGCCAGATGGGAGACGAGGCCGCCGAACGCCTGGCTGTAATCGGCCGCCGCCGAGCATGCGCCCGAGGGCGGCTGCCGGCTCCCCCGCCGGGCCAGCAAATGGCGAACGACCCGGCGGTTCTCTCCGGTGTTCAGCTCACCCCGCAGAAATCGTGAGTGCTCGTCAGAATTATGCACTGACAACATTTTAGCAGAACGGCCGCAACAAAACGACACGCGCTGCCGGACGGGCAGCTCAGGAAGGCTGAGGGAAGCGGAGATCCGGGTTGTTGCGCACCCGTTTGAGAAAACTGGAGACCTCGCGGACGAGCTCGATGCGCGCCTGATTCAAGCGGGCGGTGCCGCAGAAGACCAGGAGCGCCGCCATCGCCTCGCGGTGGGTGTTATAGGAGTGGAAGATCGCCAGGGTCTCCTCGGCGACGCGGCTCACGTCGGCGGAGCGCCCCTGCACGATGTACACGCCGGCAAGGTCGAGGGAGGCCAGCGCGGCGTCATAGTCGAGGCCGAGCTCGAGAAAAGAATCGCGGACCTCGCGGAACGCCGCCTCGGCCTGCTCGATACGGTGCAGGCCGAAAGCCACCAGCCCCTCGAGCCAGCGGAGCTTCAGCAGGTTCATGCGGTCGCCAGCCTTCAGGTAGAGAGGGCGCGTGTGGTACAGCAAGGCGAACGCCTCGCGCACCCGGCCGCTCTCATAGAGGGCGTTGATCAGGTTGTGACGGGCGGCCAGGAAGACGCGGGGATCGGCCTGCGGATCGATCAGATCGAGGGCCCGCCGCAGCAGCGTCATTTCCCCCTCGCCGTCGCCCGCTTCGCCGCAGACCAGCGCCTTCTGGAGGAGCGTACGGCCGAGGAGGTTCCACTGCCCAAGCTTCTTGTAGATCGCGGCGACGCGGTCGAAGATCTGGAGGGCCTCGCCGAACCGCTGCTGCGCCTTTCGCCAGGAGGCCAGAAAGGAGAGCACCTTCGCCTTCTCGAACAGGGTGATGCGGCTCTCGTCGAGCAGGGTCTCGACGACCGCGAACGCGCCCTCGGAGCTCGCGAGGTCGAAGTTGGTCCGGAAAGCGTTGCCGAGATGGGCCCAGGCCCGGGCTCGCAGCCCGGCGAGCGCCTCTTCCCCACCGCAATCCTCCACGGTCAGACGGTCCGCGGACGAAACCGCCAGCTGGGCCATCTCGATCGCGCGGCGGGGTTCCTCGAAGCAGGCCTCGTAGCTGCTCTCGACGAGCCGCTCGCAGAGCATCCGGTTGCGGAAGCGCTGGCTGTTGACCAGCAGCAACTGCCGGCGCTCCGCCGGACACTGCAGCAGCTCCTCGTAGAGCTTGCGCCCCAGCGATCGCTGCTCCGCAAGCAGGGACTCGGTGGCGACGACCTTCTCGAAAACCCGGTCGAGGATCGCGTCGTAGCTGTCCCGGGCGTCCATGGCCCCGAGCTCAACCGTGGCGAGCGTCTGCGGGTCCTCGAAGATATCGGCGGGCTCCCAGAGGTTGGCGGTGATCTCCTGGCAGAACAGGCAGCCGGTGAGCAGGTGACGGGCGACCTCGCGCATCTCCGCCGGGGCGAGCTGCCCGAGCACGAACTGCTCGAGCGCGCCGGCTGTCGGATGAGGGCCGGTCATTCCGCTTTCCTCCGGTAGATCCCAGCGGTGACCAGCTGCCGCGTCAGCGCGGCGAGGCACCTCGTGGTGACCTTGCTGATGCTCGCCGGGCTGTAGCCCAGCCGCACCGCAACCTCCGGCGGATCGTACCCCTGGCGGTACCGCAGCCAGAGCAACGACCGGCAGCGCTCCGGCAGGTGCTCGAGAGCGGTGGTCAGATCCCGATGGAGGTCCGCCCCCTCCTGGGCGGGCTCGATCGGCTCGGCCATCGCCTCGAGAACCGCGGCGTCGACGGCGTCATAGAGCTTGCGCCGCCGCTCCCGCCAGTACAGGAGACACTTGTTGCGGAGGGTTCCCAGCAGCCACGCTTCCGAGTCCCGGATCCCCTCGCGGTGATAGATCAGGGCCAGCAGCGCCTGCTGCAAAATGTCCTCCGTGTCCTGTGGCGGGATCCGGTAGTGGGCGAACAGCGACTTCAGACGGGGCCGGACCTTCTCGAGAAAGCCCTCAAGCGACGACTCGACTTGGGGGTGGTCCAGTGCACTCATCTTATGCGGTTGAACGTCTATTCTAAACTTCGTGACACACTAACACCATACCGGAACAGTGTCCAGCCAAAAACCCTTCCCGCCGCGCGTTTTTGCCGTACCTCGCCGTGGGCGTCAGTGATCTCCGTCGGGGTCGATCCTCACTCCGACCTTCACCAGGACATGGTTCACCAGATCCCGCAGCCACGAAGCCCCGGCCTCGACCCGGGAAGCGGCGGCGGAGATCCGGTGCGCCCGTTCGTGGACGGCGGCATTGGCGCTGGCGACCGGGACCAGCGAAACGGCAGCTACCAGTGCCGAGGCGGCGAGGACGTGGCGAAGCTTCGGATGAACCATGACGATCTCCTTTTCCTAATCGCCTG
Organism: Thermoanaerobaculia bacterium; assembly: GCA_039918595.1. Lineage (GTDB taxonomy): Bacteria > Acidobacteriota > Thermoanaerobaculia > Multivoradales > UBA5704 > DATARR01. The sequence continues at coordinate 44,987 of JBDSHF010000028.1, read as the reverse complement.
TGTGGCCGAATAGCCATAGGCATGTGTGCGCTCTGAAGTAGAGTTACCGCAGGGTCGTCTCAGAGGACACAGGAGAAGAAGAACGGGTTCCCTCCGGATGCCGCACGGCATCCGGAGGGACCGGCTGAGGGGATCGGGGGTCAGGGATCGGGCTGGAAGCCGGCCCCGAGGAGCTGCTCGGTCAACGCCGCCAGGCAGCGGCGGGTCACCTTCCGGATGCTCGACTTGCAATAGCCCATCCGCTCCGCCGTCTCGGCAGTGCTGCAGCCGAATCCATAGCGAAGGCGGAGCAGGGAGCGGCAACGGTCCGGCAAGTTGGAAAGCAGGGAGTCGAGGTCATACCGCAGATCGGCGTTCTCCTGGGGGGGAGCCTCGACGTCGGCCAGCAGCTCGAGAATGGCGGAGTCGACCAGGTCCCAGAGCTTCGAACGGTGCTTCCGCCAGTAGATGATGCAGCGATTAGCGAGGGTCCCCACGAGCCAGGCATCGTAGTTCCGGATGCTCCCCGCTTTGGAGACCATGATCAGGAAGGTCTCCTGCAGCAGGTCGTCGGCGTCCTGGGCGGGAATTTGATAGCGGCTCAAGACCCGCTTGAGCCTGGGCTCGGCCCGCGCGAGGATCTCCTCGAAGGAAGGCTCCGCCAGATCGGGTGGGACCGAAGAATTCATCTAGTGCCTAAGTGTACCGAATATCTCAGCGTATCAGCCCCTTCCACAGCTTGTCCAGCGGCGGGAGAAGATCGATGAGGGGAGGCTCCGCGCCTCCCGAGCGAAGGAAGAGGATCTCAGCGGGATTCCCTGGAGCGGAGGCTCCAGGTGGCGCGGGATTCTTTGAGATAGCCGGTCACGTCCCGGATCAGCCCCAGGGTGACGCGCTCCATCTCCGCCGCCTTCTGGAAGACGAACAGCGCGGCGATGGCCTCCCGATGGATATCCTGCGACTTGAAGATGGGGAGCATCTCCTCGGCCAGGCGCCGCATCTCGGCGCTCCGTCCCTGGCGGGCGTAGATGGTGGCCAGATCCAGGGAGAGCAGGGCGGCGTCGTAGCCGAGCTCGCGCTCGATCAGCTCTTTCTGCACGCCGCGCAGGAACTCCTCCGCTTCCGTGAAGTGCCCCAGGGCGCTGGCGATCTTCCCCTCCAGCCAGCGCAGGCGCAGGAGACTCATCTGGTCGCCGATCTGATAATAGAGCGGCCGTGCGCTCTCGAGCAGCCGCACGGCCTCGCAGTACCGGCCCCCCTCGGCCAGGTACAGGGTCAGGTTGTGCTGAGCCACGATCACCAAGCGCGGATCGGCCGCGGGATCGACCTTCTCCAGCCCTTCCGTCAGATGACGGATGGCGGCCTCCGGGTCGTTGGCGAGCCCGAGGAAGAAGCCGCGCATGATCAGCGCCTTGCCGCACAGGTGCGAATCGTCGCACTGGTCGCCGAGCGACATCACCCGATCGAGTAGCAGAAAGGCTTCGCGGAAGCGCTGCTGATTGCCGCGCAACGAGGCCTTGAGCAGGAGCACCTGGGCCTTCTCCACCGGGTCGCCGGTGCCGTTCTTGAGCAGCCGCTCGGCGCGGGCGAAGCTCTTCTCCGCTGCGGGAAAGTCCGACCGGATGCGCTGCGCGTTGCCCAGGCCCGCCCAGGCGCGCGCGACGAGGTCGTGGACGCGCGACTCGCCATAGGCCGCTCCATCGAGGCGTTGCGCCACCTCGACGCCGAGCCGCGACAGCTCCAGCGCCCGGCCCGGCTCCTGGAAGCCCCATTCCCGGGCGGTATCCAGAAGCAGATCGCAAAAAGCCCAGGTGGGTTGCCGCGAGGCGTCGGTCACGCTCTCCCACTGGCGCTCGAACGGCTGGGTCAGCAGCTCGCGCATCAGCTCGAAAGCCTCCGAACGCTCGGCCGCCAGGGTGATCTGCAGCCGCTTGACCTCGCGCCAGGAACGCTCGAAGGCCGAGCCGTACTCGATCGCCGGCATATCACCTTGGGCGGCGCCCGGCATGTCGACGGACAGAGGAGCGCTCTCCTCCTCCAGGCGAGCCGACACATCAGCCGTGGGAAGGAGATGGGAGGTGACGCGACGGCAGTCGTCGCAGTCGGTGAGGAGGTGCCGTACGACCTCACGGTTCCGGTGGCGCTGCAGCCGGCCGCGGCCGAACCGCGCGAGCAGCGTCGGATGCGGGTGCTTATTCATCGTGGGGCTCCCCCTGCGGCTCCTGATCGAACCCGACCGCCAGGAGCTGCCGGGTGAGAGCCGCGAGACAGCGATTGGTGACCTTGCGGATGCTGGATGTGCGGTAGCCCATCTGCTCCGCGACCTCGGTCGGGCCGTAGCCGAGACCGTAGCGCAAATTGAGCAGCGAGCGGCAGCGGGTCGACAGGCGCAACATCACCCGGTTGAGGTCGTACGTCAGCTCGGTCTTTTCCTGATCCGGTGCCTGGGGGACGGCGAGCAGGTCGAGGATGGCCGTATCCACAGCCTCGCAGAGGCTCCCCCGGCGCTTGCGCCAGTACATGATGCACTTCTTCTTGACCGTCCCGATCAACCAGCTCTCGGGACTGCGGATCTTGTCCCACTTGTAGAGCAGAGTCAGTTGCGCATCCTGCAGAATGTCCTCGGCGTCTTCGGGTGGAATCTCGAAGTTCCTGAGAACGCGCTCCAGGCGTGGCCTGGAGCTCTTCAGCAGAATGTTGAGCGATTCCCGCAGTTCAGGATGGTCAAGAGTTGCCATAGCCACGTTGTTTGCCGTCGACAGCCGCTAGGCTAACACCCCGTTCGCCCACTGTCCATAGTGGACCGGGAATCTATCGGGTCCCGGAAAGGACTCCCGATCCGGACGGCGATCAGGATGCGAAAACGAAACGGCGGCCCCGCGAGGCCGCCGTCACAAACCGGTGCCGGAATGGGACGCGAATGCCGGCCCAGGTCAGGCGGAAACGGCCAGCGGGACCCCTTCGAGACCGGCCGCGGCGCGCAGGTCGGCCGCCCGGTGGGTGCTCTCCCAGGGGAAGTCCTTGCCGCTGCGGCCGAAGTGGCCATAGGCCGCCGTCTGCTGGTAGATCGGGCGGCGCAGGTCGAGGTCCTCGATGATGCCCCGCGGCGAAAGCGGGAAGTGCTCGCGCACCAGGCGCTCGATCTGGCGGTCGCCGATCACCCCCGTGCCGAAGGAGTCCACCCGGATCGACACCGGCTCGACGACGCCGATCGCATAGGCGAGCTGCACCTCGACGCGCTCGGCGATCCCGGCCTCCACCAGATTCTTGGCGACGTGCCGGGCCATGTAGCAGGCCGAGCGGTCGACTTTTGTCGGATCCTTCCCCGAGAAGGCACCGCCACCGTGCCGGCCGTAGCCGCCGTAGGTGTCGACGATGATCTTGCGGCCGGTCAGGCCGCAGTCCCCCTGCGGACCGCCGATCACGAACCGGCCGGTCGGATTGATGTGGTAGATCGTCCGCTCGTCCAGGAGCTCCGCCGGGACCTCGACCTTGATGACCTGCTCGATCACCTCGTCGCGGATCTGCTCGTTGGAGACCTCGGGATCGTGCTGCGTCGAGATGACCACCGTGTGCGCCCGCACCGGGAGGGTCCCCTCGTACTCGATGGTCACCTGGCTCTTGCCGTCCGGCCGCAGCCAGGGGAGGGCGCCCGACTTGCGCGCCTTGGCGAGACGGTTGGTCAGCTTGTGGGCGAGGGCGATCGGCAGCGGCATCAGCTCGGGCGTCTCGCGGCAGGCGAAGCCGAACATCAGCCCCTGGTCGCCGGCACCGCCGGTGTCCACCCCCTGGGCAATGTCGGGCGACTGCGGGTCGATCGCCGACAGCACGCCGCAGGTGGCGTAGTCGAAGCCGAACTCGGCCCGGGTGTAGCCGATCTCACGCACCACCCGCCGGGCGACACCGGGAAAATCGACGTAGGCGTTGGTGGTGATCTCGCCGGCGAGGAAGACCGTGCCGGTGGTCACCAGGGTCTCGCACGCCACACGGCCTCGCGGATCCTGGCGCAGGACCTCGTCGAGGACGGCATCGGAAATCTGGTCGGCCACTTTGTCCGGATGACCTTCGGTCACGGACTCCGACGTGAACAGGTGGATATCTCGTTCGCTCATGTTCGCACCTCTAGCGTGACGTTCGGATCAGACACGGGGCTTGTCGTGAATGCTACCAACTGGTGAAAAATGGGTCAAACGCGCGCGTCGACCCGGCATCAACGGATGGGACGGCTCTCCAGGACCCCATAGAAGAGTGTCGACAACGCGTGGAAGGTGGACAGGGCGATGTTTTTGCGCCGTGTCTCCAGCCCGCCGGTGAGCGAGCTCATGATGCCGCCGCTGCGCCGGGTACCCGGCACGGCGAAGGGGATCTGGGCGCTGTCGAGCCCTGACACCAGGCGATCCGGTAGCTGCACCGCGCCGCTGGAACCCCAGGCCTCGCCCAGTGGGCTGCGCAGGACGGTCCAGTTGCGTACGAAGTAACGTTGGCCGCCATCCACCTCGAGAGACTCGATGCCCCCCTCGCTGGAGATGTAGAAATGGTAGGTGTCGCGCAGCCTCTCCTCGAGCCCGATCGCCTTCTTGCGGGCCTCGCGCACCACCTCTTCGTCCGATACCAGGAGACCCACCGGCTCCTCCTCCACCGACTGCGGCACCACGACGACCGACAGCGTGCGGTCCATGCCGTCGTGGAAGAAGCGGAGGAAGCCGTCGCGCACCCCGAGAAGCTTGTCCGAAGCGTGGCCCGCCACCGCCACCTCGACGCCCGCTTGGAGCCTTTGCCAGAAGTTCTTAAGATCCGTGCTCATGATCTCCAGTCGTCACAACCAAAGGGTCAAGGATATTCGGCGGCTCCGGCGAAGTAAAGGCGACCGCGCCTTGCTCGAGGGGCCTCATCTCGTCGCGGAAGCCCTGGCGGCGGGTCTCGTTCTCGAGGAGGTGCTGGCGACCCCCGGCTTCCTGGACACCCCCGAAGGGCGGCGGCTCGCCCATCTGCTGTCGAGGCTGCCGGGGCTGGCGGGGTCGCCGCTGGAGGTGAGCCCCGAGGTCCTGGACGAGCTGACCGACGCCGACTCCCCTCGCGGCCTCCTCGCCGTGGCTCTCCTCCCCCGCTCCGGGGTCGCGTCCCTGCCGGTCGAGACGGACCGCCCCTACCTTTATCTGGATGGCCTCCAGGACCCGGGCAACCTCGGCGCTCTCGCCCGCGTGGCCGAGGCGGCCGGCGCCGCGGGCCTCGCTCTCTCCCCCGGCTGCGTCCACCCGAACCACCCCCGCGCCCTCCGCGCCTCGGCCGGCAGCCTCCTGCGCCTGCCGGTGGCGGTGGGCGTCGAGCCCGAAGCCTTGGACGCCCATCTCGCCGCCGCCCACCCGCGCTGGGCCGCCCTCGTCCCCCGCGACGGCGAGGATCTTTATCACGCCCCACTCGCGGGTACCCTGGTCCTCGCCGTGGGCGCCGAGGGCCCGGGCCTCTCCCCCGCCCTCCTCGATCGCGCCGGCCTGCGCTTGACGATCCCGATGGCGGCGGCGGTGGAGTCGCTCAACGCGACGGTGGCGGCGGCGCTGGTGCTGTTCGAGGTGCGGCGGCGGGGCCATACGGCGGAGTTATAGCGACTTGGCGTACAATCCTGGACCCGAACCGTAGTCCATTCCAAGGAGTGCAAGATGAAGATCGGCATCGGCTCCGACCACGCCGGCTATCGCTATAAGGAAGAGATCAAGAAGTACCTCGCCAAACGCGGCCACGAGGTGCAGGACTTCGGGACGAAATCGGAGATGACCGTCGACTATCCGGCGTTCATCCGGCCGGTCGCCCTGGCGGTGGCGGCGGGCAAGGTCGAGCGCGGGATCGTGCTCGGCGGCTCGGGGAACGGCGAGGCGATCACCGCCAACCGCGTGCGCGGCATCCGCTGCGTCCTCTGCTGGAATGAGGAGTCCGCCCAGCTCGGCCGCCAGCACAACGACGCCAACATGCTCTCCCTCGGTCAGCGGATGATGCCGATCGAGCTCGCCCTCTCCATCGTGCAGATCTGGCTCGACACCCCGTTCGAGGGGGGCCGGCACGTCCGGCGGATCCAGATGATCGACGAGCCGTGAAGGGGTACGAGGCCCTCCGCCGGGCGCTGGGACCGGACCGGGTGCGGACCGGCGAGGTCCTGGCCCCCTATACCACCTTCAAGATCGGCGGTCCGGCCGACCTCTTCTATGAGCCGGCGACGGCGGACGAATTGGCGGCGGCCCTCCTCGCCGCCCGCGATCACGGAGTTCCATTCTTCCTGCTCGGGCTGGGCGCCAACATCCTGATCGGCGACCGCGGGTTCCGGGGATTGGTGATCCGGAACCTGGCGCGGCATCTCGAATTCTCCCCCGGGGAGGGGACGGTGCGCGCCGAGAGCGGAGCGATCGTCTGGCCCGATCTGATCGAGGCGGCGACCGCGCACGGCCTCTCCGGGCTGGAGCACTACGTGGGCATCCCCTCGACCGTGGGGGGCGCGCTCTGGCAGAACCTTCATTTCCTCTCCCCCGCCCCGGCCCGCGAGCGGACGATGTTCATCGCCGAGGTGACGAAGGGAGCGGAGATCCTGACCGCGGAGGGGAAGCGCCGGACGGTGGGCGTCGACTACTTCGAATTCGGCTACGACACTTCGGTCCTCCACCACCGGCCGGACGTGGTGCTCGCCGCCACTTTTCAGCTAGCGCCGGAGGACCCGGAGCGGATGCGGCGGATCGTCGAGGAGAACCTCCAGTGGCGCCACGAGCGCCACCCGCCCCTGGACACCGAGCCGAGCGCCGGCTCCATCTTCAAGAAGATCGAGGGGATCGGTGCCGGCCGCCTGATCGACCAGTGCGGTTTGAAGGGCACGCGCATCGGCGGCGCCATGATCACCCAGCGCCACGCCAACATCTTCATCAATACCGGAGGCGCCACCGCGGCGGACGTGCGGGCGCTGATCGCCCGTTGCCAGAAGGGGGTCGAGAAGGAGACGGGATATCGGTTGGAGGTGGAGATTTCGCTGGTGGGGGAGTTTTAACCCGCCGCCTTCTCATATTCCTCCATCAACCTCCGCGCCACCGCTCCTGGATCATGCCGCTCCCGCCGCGCCCGGTGGCCCGCTTCGACGAGCGCCGCGGCGAGCGCGGGATCGCGGTGAATCCGGCCGATCGCGACGGCAAACTCTCCTGCATCGCGGGCGACCAGGGCCTCCCGCCCATCCTCCGCCTCCAGGCCGGCGAGGGCGGCGGGGGTCGCGACCACCGGGATGCCGCGGGCCCAGGCTTCCAGGATCTTGATACGTACCCCGGAGGCGATGCGCAGGGGGACGGCGAGGATCGAGCCCGGCGCGTAGACCTCGCTGCTATCGGCCGGCGAAGGGTGTGAAACGGCGCCGGGCGCTTCTGATCCGAAGAGATGGAGGACCGCGCCAGGAGACTCGGCGCGCGCGGCGGGCCAGACCTCGGCGGCGAACCAGGCGGTCGACTCCTCATTGGGCAGCCACCCTCGGCTGCCGAAGACCGTCACCGCCGGATCGCCTTCCAGCCGTCCCGTTCCCGGAGGGAGATCCGGGAAGGCCGCGCGGACGACCGCGACTCGCCCTTCTCCGCCGGCCAACTCGCGCAATCGGGCCGCGTCCTCCGCCGTCAGCGCCAGAGTCGCGGCGGCCCGGCGGACCGCGCTCCCTTCCCAGGCCGCCAGCTTCTTCGCTTCCCGGCGCAGTAGGAGTCCCCGCGGCCCTCTCCCCTGCCGGGCCGTGGCCGCCCAGAGATCGCTCTCCACGTTCTGCGCCCGCAGCACCACTGGAATCCGCCGGGCGTAGGCGGGCTCGGCCTGCGGCAGCGCCTGGAGCTGCTCGGCGTGGACGAGGTCGAAGCGCTCCGCCGCGATCCGGCGCTCCACCTCACGCCGCACGGCGGGGAGCGAGTGGCGGGCGATCGACAACGGCGTTCCGCCGGAACGGAGCAGCGCCACCGCGGGGGGCAAGGGAGACGCCGGGACCAGCGCCGGTGTACAGACGGCGGAGAGCTCGCGAGCGACCTCGGAGAGCTCGAACCGCGCCGGATCGACCGGTGCCACCAGCGTGACGTGGCAGCCTGCTCCGGTAAGGCCCCGGAGGGTGTTGAGGAGCAGGAAGCGCCCGCCGTCGATCGCCGGCCAGGGCGCTTTGGTGGCGACGACGAGGACGTTCACAGTCTATTCTTTCGTTTCATGAAGTTTCGAAGTAGATCAAAAGGGGGTCCGCAAACCCCCGCCGTTCTAGGGCGAAGAAGATTGGAGGTGGATTTTACGTCTTATCTGGGTTGATGCTAGCCAGAGCCACCACCGCCACGCCATGGGGGATCGAAGCACGCCCCGTCCAGGTAGAGGTCGACGTCCAGAACGGACTCCCGCAGATTCAGATCGTGGGACTTGCCGATGCCGCGGTCCGCGAGAGCCGCGAGCGGGTGCGCGCCGCGATCAAAAACTGCGGCTTCGACCTGGAACCCAAGTCCATCATCATCAATCTCGCGCCGGCCGACCTCCGCAAGGAGGGCAACCACCTCGACCTCGCCATTGCCCTGGCGATGCTCGCGGCCTACGAGCAGATCCCGCAGGACGCCCTCGCCGGGCGGCTGATCTGCGGCGAGCTGGGGCTCGACGGCGCCATCCGCTCCGTGCGCGGCGGTCTGGCCATCGCCGACCTCGGGCGCCGCATGGGAGTCCGCGAGGTCCTGCTGCCGGCGGCCAACGCCGCCGAGGCGGCTGCCCTCGAAGCCGTCCCGGTCTTCGGTCTCCGGGGGCTTGCCGAGGCCGTCCAGCACCTTACGGGTGAGGCGGAGCTGCCGGCCGTCCCGGCTCCCCCCTTTTCCATTGAGTTGCTGATGGGGGCGCCCGACCTCTCCGAGGTGCGGGGGCAGGAGATGGCGAAACGGGCTCTGGAGGTGGCCGCGGCCGGCGGCCACAACCTCCTCTTCCTCGGGCCTCCAGGCTCAGGGAAGACCATGCTCGCCCGCCGCCTGCCGGGGATCCTGCCGCCGCTCACCCTGGCGGAGTCGATCGCGGTCACCAAGGTCCACTCCCTGGTGGCCGAGGAGCCGCCGGCGGGGCTGCTGCGCCAGCGGCCGTTCCGCAGCCCGCACACCGGGACCAGCACGGCGGGGATGATCGGCGGCGGCAGCAACCCGCGGCCGGGCGAGGCGAGCCTGGCCCACAACGGCGTCCTCTTCCTCGACGAGCTCCCGGAATTCCGGCGCGACACCCTGGAAGCCCTGCGCCAGCCGCTCGAAGAGGGGAACGTCAGCGTCGTGCGGGCCCGCGCCCGGCTGGTCTTCCCGGCCCGGTTTTCCCTGCTCGCCGCGATGAATCCCTGGAGATTCGTTCCCCTTCTGCCATGAGTTCAGGGGAAAGGGGGAAGTCGGGGGGCTCGGGTATGTCGCAAGAGAGGGTGATCTCGACATCGCCCACCCCGACGTCGATCCGCTCCACGATGGTTTCGACGATCTCCCGCTTGATCCCGAAGGAGAGGATCGCCCACTTCTCGTAGAGGGTCTGGGCCTCGACAAGAGTCTCTGTACTTCCGAGCTGCCGTATCACGAGGAAGTCTATCTCTCCCTTGAGCCGGGGAATCTGGAGCCGCAGTTGCTCTTTCCGCTCCTCCAGAGGATCGTTCCTTTCCCGAAAGGCCGGGACCGGGAGGCCCCCTTCGAGGTAGAGGCGGTAGAGCTTGTCGGACTCAGCCTTTACGGAGTCTTCTTCCCGCAGTAGCACTGCCAGCTCCTCCCGCTTTGCCTCGATCGTCGCCTCTGTTTCCCGAAGGTGGACGTCAAACTGCTCAGGGGAGAAGACGAGCGCCTGAAGCCGTTCTTCGAAGACGGCCTCAAGGTCCGGAATGGGGATCTTGTTGTGGCACCCCTGGCAGATCCACTTAGGGTTGTTCGAGGGCACGTACATCTTCCGCCCACAATGGCAGAAGACAACGCCAGTGAAGAGGTGGACTGTCCGGGGACCGGGCTTGCGGCCGTTCGCCCTCTCCCGGAGGATCGAGGCGCACGATTCCCAGACCGCTTCGTCCACGATCGGGGGGACTGGCAGCTCTACCCATTCGCTTTCGGGCTTGAGCTTCCACTTCTTCCCGTCACCCAGGCTCTTGGTGTAGTTGGCGCGGCGTACCCCCTTAGCGGTGGGGTCGAGGATGAGGCGCCGCACCGTGACATGGGTGAAGAGGCTTCCGTTTCGGGTCCGGTATCCTTGCTCGTTCAAGAGCCGGGCAACCGTCCGCACGCGCTTGGTCTGTCGGAAGAGTTCATACATGAGCTTCCGGACAGGCGCCTCTTTCTCTTCAGGGGCGAGCTTGCCGTCCTTCCAGGCGTAGCCGTAGGGGGCGGCTCCGCCGAGCTTCTTCCCGAGCTTGGCCCGGATAGGCACGGAAGCCGCGACCCGAGAGGCGATCTCCTCTCGCTCCCAGGTCGCCATGGCGGCGATCAAGGTGTAGAAGAGACGGCCGGCGGGAGTGGAGGTGTCGATCGACTCGCCGAGGGAAATGAGGTCGGCACCGTGCTGCTCGAAGATCGCGGCAAACTCCAGTAGCTCGGTCGTGTTCCGGGCTAGGCGGCCGAGCTTGGAGAAGATGAGGCCGGAGATCGACCCTTGCCTGACATCGGCAAGCATCCGCTGTGCCTCGGGGTGCTGCATGACCGACTTCCCTGACACGCCTTCGAGGTGGTAGACCGTTATGACGGTCCAGTCCTTGCTCTCGGCATACATCCGGGCGCGCGCTTCGTGGTGCTCGGGACTCTCGCCCCGTGCTTGGTCTTCGGTCGAGACTCTGATCCAGAGCCCCACCCGTTTGCCTTCGCTGTTAGGGGTTCGGGGACGCATCATCCTTGTCTCCAAAGAGATCCGCTCTCGCGGAGGGTTGAAGGTGTGAAGAACACTCTTCGCCCACCGTACGCGCGCCGATGGTAGCCGGAAAGACGCCACAAGGTGCCCCTGTGGCGGGATGCGGCGCCGGAGAGTACCTACCTACCCATCCTTCTCTAGCCCGCTCGTACTCCGGGCCAGGATCTCGGCGACGCGCTTCATGCGGTCATCTCCCGGATCGCGGTACTTGACCTTGACCTTCCATCCCCTGACAGTTTTCACCTCCTCGTGGACCGGCTGCCCCTCAAGCCATGAGAGCAACTCCTCCGTCGTGAATAGGTGGACCTTGGCCCGGCTCTCGGAAGGAATGGCTTCGTCGAGGAGCTTTCCGAGCTTCGCGAGTCGGGCCTTCTTGAGAGACACGACCGCCACCGTCCCGAATCCGGCCGCAAGGCACTTCTCCACGTTCCCGACCTCATATTCAAGAGGCGTCGTGACCGAGACCTCGCAGGCGATCTTGAGGTCGCCCCGGTAGAGGGCGATGTCTATGCTTTCCCTGCCGCCCGCAATCTGCTCCTCGACCACTGCCCGGAAGCCCTTCTCCTCTCCCCACCGCTTGATGAGTTCCTGGAGATACGTGTGCTCCGGCCCGCCTTTGCCCGGGCGGCGCGGTTCGACCGGAGGTGGCTCGGGAGCTTGCACCTGTGCGGGTAGAGGGGGCGGAGCCGAAGGCGGCGGGGCTGTCTCTCGTTTGGGTTGCGGCTGCGCCAGTGGCACTTCGACTCGTGGCGGTGCTTCCGCTCGTGGCCTCTCGGGAGGTGCGGGAGCCGCCGGCGGCTCCGCAGAGCGCGGCGCGCCCCACCTCGCAAGCGACCGCGCCCGGACATCCCGGCGCCTCGCTTCATGCGCCTCAGGGTCTCCATGCTCCATCGGCACGACGGAGAGGTTGAAGTCGTGCTCCTTCCTGCCCACCCGGCAGATCGCTCTTCCGGTGTCGAGGTTCCCGAGGTCGTCTGCCGTGAAGAAGGAGAAGCCCGCAGATAAGGTCCGGGCGTCCTCGTCGCCGAGGCGGAAGCAGATCCGGGTGTATGCGTTCCCGAGGACGGCCCGTTCGACTTCGGGAACGGAGGCGTGGAGCTGGTAGAGATCCTGATGCGCGACGGTCACCCCGAGGCGGTACTTGCGCGCCCCGGAGAAGAGCGTCGCCATGGAGGGCGTCGCGAGGTTGTGGAACTCGTCGAGGTAGAGGAAGAACGGCCGGCGCGAACCCTCGGCCTGATCCTGCCGCAGAAGGCATACTTGGTGGATCTTCGAGACGAGAAGCGACCCCAGGAGCGCAGCGTTCTCCTCGCCGATGGCACCCTGCGAGAGCTTCGCCAGGAAGATCCGCCGGTCGTCCACCACTCCCCGGAAGTCCAGGGGCTTGTCTCTGGCCGTCACCACCCCGCGCACGAGCTTGCCCCGGAGAAGCGTATCGAGCCGGGTCACGATCGACGCCTGAGGCGAGCCCTTGAGCACCGGAAACTCTCTCGTCCAGAAGTCTCGGGCATACTCGTCGCGGACGGTGGCGAGAAACTCCCGCCGGAAGCCCTGGTCCACGAGGAACCGCCGCAGATCGAGGAGCGTGCCGCCCCGCTCTGACTCCAGGAAGGCGAGAATCGCGCCCGCAAGGACCGCCGTCATCTGGTCGCCCCAGGAGGTCGAAAGCCTGCGGAAGACCGCAACGAGGTCCGAGGAGAGCATGTCTTTCTCTGCTTCGGAGTGCGCGGAGAGTATGTTCCAGCCGACGACATGCTCCGGGTCGGCCGGGTCAAAGAGGATTACGTCCGCCGCTCGGTTTTCAGGAATCCCGCCGAGCACGTGGTCGATGAGATCGCCGTGCGGGTCGATGACGCCCACGCCGTGCCCGGCGGCAATGTCCTGGAGGATCATGGACACCAGAAGCGTTGACTTGCCGGTGCCCGAAGCCCCCACGACATGCACGTGGCGGAGGCGCGCGTCCGTCGAGAGCCGCGCCTCGCGCTCCCTTCCCGCATGGACGTTGTACCCGAGGAAGAGCCCGCCTTCCTGTGCCTCCTCGGGGAGGAGCTTGGTGCGGCCGGTGTCCCGGGCGATGCCGGGGATCGAGGGCGACGGAAGGTGAACCAGGGGAAGCAGCTCGGGAAGCGAGAGGAGAAAGCCGCTCCGGTGGGTCCTGCGCAGGAGCACGTCTCCCAAGATCTCGGTACTGTCATCCGTCCCGAGCGGCACAAGTTCGTTGTCACCTCTCGTTGCGCCCACGAGCGCGCCAAGGCTACCCGAGAGAAGCGTCCACAGCCGCTCCTCGGTTGCTCCCCGCGCCACGACGCGAACGGCAACGGCGAAGAGCGGTGCGGATACTTTCTCGCGGGCAAGCTTGGTGACCTCGGGAGCGTCAGCGAAGAAGGGCTCGCCGGAGGGTGTGGTCACCGACCGCACGATGTTCTCCGCCCACGGCGACCGCACTCCCTGAAAGAGCACCTGGACGATGACAACCTCGCCGGGCGCAGTCTCCGCAAGCGCTCCCACGATCGCGGTCAAGGGATCGGGCGTGAAGTTTCGCGGACGGCCGAGGGGTAGCATGAACTCGCGGGACAGGCCAAGCTCGACGGCGCCGAAGACACCCTCCACTCCCGACTCCCAGGCAGTGAGGAGGAGATCTTCTTCCTCCTCCAGGCGTACCTCCGGGAAGAAGGCCCGCAGTTGGGAGGAGAGGATCGGCACCGCCGTCCTGCGGCTGGTGAGGGAAACCGCCACCTCTCCGCCTATGCCGACCAGTTCCAGCGAGAGCGGCGTATGGACGGCCGCAAGGCTCTTGAGGAAGCCTTCGGAGAGCGCCGCCGTGACGGAAAGCTCCTGCGGCAGGAGGACCCGTAGCTCGACAGGCTCCCCCTCGTCTCCGGGTTCCGCCTCCGGCTCTTCGATCTCGGGCTCAGGTGGCGGCGCCTCCCGCTTACCAGAGAACCGTTCGAGGAAGGCTGACAAGAAGGTGTGATGCCTGCCGTCATCGAGGGCGGGCGCGGCATGTTTCACGAACCAAAAGGGAGTGAAGGGCGGCTCAAGCGAGACGGGAGACAGGAAGCTCCGCCGTCCGCGGCCCCGCCGTTCCCACCGGAAGAAATGGTGGGTGCGCTCCTCAACCCGGCTCGCCATACCCCGCTACGCCGTGGCCTCTCCCTCGTCGGCGTCGGGCCGGAGTTCCTCGTCCCCGAGGAGCCGCAGGCCCTTCTCTTCCCGCAGGTCGTTCAAGACCTCGTTCACGGCCGAGCGTATCGAGTCGCGGAACATCATGGCGGTGTCGAGGCGGTAGTATGAGACAGGGTTGAAGACTACGTAGTACAGGTATCCGACCCAGGGGATGGAGAGGACCCATTCCTCGTCGCCGATGAGCCCTCGCTCGACGCCGAGACCGAGGAGAAGGAAGATCGCCGGGATGACGAGGAGGGAGATGAAGGGAAGGACGACCATGCCGAAGAGGGAGCCCTCGAAGATTTTCAAGAGGATGCCAAGGAAGATGAGACAGAGTGGAAGACATCCGAGGGCAATACCGAGAACGATGAAAAGACCATACTTCGCTGGGATCTTGGCAAGCCACCAGGAGAAGAAGTGCCCCTTGCCGTATGGCGCGGAGCAGATGTCGAAGACGATCCGCTGGCGCTCGATGCGGAGGTATTCGCGCTTGGCGGAACCGATGCCGCCCTCACTGAAGAAGACGCGGGAGAGTTTGATGTCTGGGAGGTTCCGGTCTGCAATCGCGGCTTCAACAGCGGCATAGAAGTCCTGGGTCGAGGTCGAGAAGTCCTCGAAGAGGGTATGCCAGTTGGACAGCACTACTCCGTCAGAGTGTCGGGGCATGCGGGGATCCTCCGTACTTCGGTTGGTACGAATGAGACTAGCAAGACCCGGGAGAGAGTTCAAATAGAGGAATTTACATTCTGCGACATCGAGATTTGACTTTAGAACATACTCTTGCCGTTCCTTATCAGTCAATCCAGGTAGCACATCCTACCGTGGCTTCCTAGATAGAGGAGAACGTTTAACGGTAGATTGATCCGGCCGAATTACGAGCCGAGGCCGGAAGGCCGGATCAGAGTAGTTTGCGCTGTAAAACTCGCTCCACTCGTTACCATTATCAACCGGTGTGAGCTTGATGCCGTAGTTTGGCACAGATCCGTTCTGCCATGCGTTATAGAGATCCGTGATGTCGATTGAGTACCACTGCCCTACCGTCGGCTTCGTGACCGGCAAGCCTATCCAATTGAGTGACTGCGGTTGGTCTGCCCACCATAACCTCTCCCTATCTCGGCCGGTGCCTTGGGTACGCCAATCCCATATCTGGGTTATACGCTCGACATACATGCCAATCGTTTCGGTAGCACGAGTCCGGTAGCAAAAGAGCTTGAGCACTGCCGAGGATGCGTGACTTGGAAGCCCTGCGAGATTGAACTCAAGGAGGCTGTAGTAATTGTCGCCCCATCCTCCTACTACAAGCTCTTCGTTGTCCAACCCACCTCCCGGCGTGTTGCCGCCCGGCGCAAATGAATAGTTGCTCGTTGTCCAAATATCCTTTCCGGGTTGCCCTGGGACACCCTGCTCCAAAACAGAAACGATGCTTCCGTCGCTCGGCGGCGCCACCAACCATGCCGAAAGATCACCGGACTCAAAACCATTAGAGAAAATTTTATTAGTGTCACTCGCCCCACTCAATACGATGTCGTCGATATACCAGCCATCGGCAGTCAGAGCATCATCAGATACTATCTGAAAAGCGACCTGAACAGACGGTTGGCCAAGGAAAGCGTTCAGGTTAATTGTGACCTGTCGCCAGTCAGATTGGATTCCGGTAAAGCCCTGCAAGAAGATCCAATCTCCTTGATCGGTCTTAACCCAGACGTTCACGAAGTCGAAGTCCGCAAGACTAAAGCGATGCCAGAAGCTGAGAGAGAGGGAGGTGCGGCTACTAACATCGATTTTAGGTGTTATAAGTGAGCTGTTCGTGTTGTTGCCGTAGAAAGCAGGACTATCCGCGCGCGAATGCGTGGGGCTGTGCGAGGTGAAATTTGTCACTCCCCATCCTTCGGAGTAGTAGTTGAACTCATCGTTAGTCTCTACAGTGTCCTGGAATATGACTGCGGGAAGGACCGCAGGGTTGATAAGCGTAAAGTTGTTTGAACGCGCCGAAACACCAGTGCCATCAGCGTTGAATCCTACAACATCAATCTGCAGCCCGGGACTTGGTACGAGCCACGCCGGAGGTGTCCAGCTAAATTGGCTCCCGGACAGAGAACCTGTCAGGTAGCCATCAAAGTTACCATTTCTGTATAGAATAAAGGCAAAGTCCACGCAATCAGAGTTCGCACTCCACTGAACGGTATGAGGTGATCCTTTTGTCCACACCTCTCCACCTTGCGGCCTTATGACACTTAAGGCACATCCCGTATCATCACTCGTAATTGTAACAGTGGCACCGCTTGGGGTACCAACTGTATATTGGGACTGCGGCTGAAGCGTCACAACGACGGTCTCATCTGGTTCGACCAGTGAATCGTCGATCGGAAAGACGGTCAAAGTAGTCGAGGCTGATCCAGAGGGGATGGTCACGCTCCCGCCTCCAAGCGTGTGATCTACCCCAACGATGGCGGTTCCTCCCACGGTGTATGCCACCGATAACGCACTAGAAAGATCTCCTGTTCGCTGGATGAGAAACTCCCCCGTAGTCATGGGATTTTCAGTCGCAGTCGGATCGCTTGCCGTTATCGTTATAACGGGTATTTGGCTGCAAGGGGAAGTTGTTACGTTGTAGAGCGCACCGGATGTCTGCCCGCCGCTGTTCTGCCCCTTGGCACGGTAGTAGTAGGTAGTGCCGCACTGAAGGTTATTGAGTGTAGCCGCGAAGCTCACTGAAGAATTACCACTGCCGACGTTCTGGCTAGGCGTAGAATTTCCGAGCGTCGTATCGGTTCCCCAAGCGAACCAAACCGTTGTTGAGAAGCCGTTTGGATTGACGCTCCCAACCAAACGCGCAGAGGTGGACGTTATACTGTCAGCAACAGTGGTTGATACTGAGGGGGCTTGAACGGGACAAGTACTGGTTCTAAAAGAACTCACAGAGCCTAGCTGTGATCCGTACGAATTGACGGCATCAGCCCGATAGTAGTAGGTCGTGTCGCATCGCAAGCCGAATACACTAATGCTAACGCCCTCGGCCTGCTGCCCGGTTCCTATAGCTACGTGCTCTGTCTCAGAGTTCGGCGGATTGTTCGTTTCTATATCAAACCACACCTGAGTGTCGGCACCGTTGGGGTTGACAGTCATGCTGAGCCGTCCGCTAGACGAGGTAATTTGGTCAACAGACCCCGTGCTAACGACAGGCGAACCGGCCGTCGCAGGGATGAAGGCAGAAAGCGTCACATCGTCTACGCGGAAGACGGTAGGCAAGCTACCGTCTGTTGCGCCAGAGAAAAAGATCTGCACCGGGCCGCCGAAAAATGAGGAGGGAATGCCGACAACCTTCTCTCTATACGTTGTGCCAGAATTGTCCAAGTTTGAGATGGTTGCAAAGAGTGTCGCTTGATTCCCCGGCTTAACTAGGTAAGCCTTGAGGGTATCAAAGATTGATGTACTCGTCTCCTGTGTCGAAACGCTATACCAGAAGCGCAGTTCAGCTCCGCTTGCGTTTGAAGGAATGGTGACTTGGGGCGATATCACGCCGCCCTGCAAATTGTTGCCCGCCGAGCCGTTGGACGTGGAAAGGAAAGCGTAGTAACTTCCATTGCGCGGATTCGGGAAGGTGGGAGCATGATCGATATAGAACGCTGGGCTCGCTACCCACCACGCATTGTTTCCTTGCTCGAAGCCTGGATCAGGCACAAGTTGAACGGTTTGGGGGCCGTTGCCACATGCACCCGTTCGGAATGACAAGGTGCTTCCTGTGGCTTCTCCGCCTACACTTTGTGCGTGGGCTCGGAAGTAGTAGGTTGTGTCGCATTGAAGGGCGCCTACGGTCATACTAAGCAGTGACGCTCCCGAACTAGCCGCGACTGTCTGCTGACTCGTGTTACAGCAGAAGGAGGTGCTCGTCCCCCAATCAAACCAGGCTGAAGTATCAGACCCGTTTGGATTAACAGATAAACTGAGAGTCGCACTACTTTGGGTCACATTTGCCGAGCCACTCGTTGTAACCGAAGGAGTTTGCGTTGAAGGTGCCGAAACGGTGATGAGTGTCCGTGATTCAGCTGCGCTTGATCCACGCTCAGCGATCACCTTTGCAGTATAAATACCCGGCCCAACATAGTCACATACGTCATATGCTGTTTTCGGATTCGCCGAAATCCCATCGTACTTGGCAATCCATCCAGATCTAACATCAATTCCTCCATCGGGACGATTACAATAAAACGTGTAATTTATAGTGCCGGTTTCCGAACCACTCACCGATGCCGTCAGACTTACACCATTAAGCAGGGTAATACCATTGTTGACAGACGCTGCAAGTTCTACAGCCAGGGGTACGCCACAGGATATTCCAATACGGCCATACTTTGTGACCACAGCAGATGCGCCAGACGCAGTGCAAATAGCACATCTATTAGCCTGTACCTCGAAATCAGGACTGGCTTCAGAGTTTCCCCCGAACTGAAGCCATTGACTGAACTGTCCACTATCGCTCCTCACTCGTGCCTGCCAATGATATTTGGCGTCTTGCAGTCCCGTGACACACTTGCTTACGCTCCCACTGGTGACGTAGTTTCCAAGGTAATTCGGTTCACCTAAGAACGGGTCAGAGATTCTCCGAACCTCTAGCTCAATTCGTACTTGTTGACCCTGAGAACCAGCAAGTGTACCTCGGAGTATAACGGTTCCAGCTTGTGTAATAGCGCCGACTGAAAGTGGCGACCCGTCGTACGATAGCTGTGCTATGTTGGATATCGAAGGTGCCTGGGGAATACCTCCACAGGCACCGCGTGTAAGGGTAACATCACAGAGAGCTAAGCTGGTTGACGCATCTGAAACCCAATGGAGACCTGCCCGAGAGTTGGCGCCATAGGTTCGTCTAGCAGCATAATCTTTTCCGAAGCCTGTATCAGCAGCTAGCCAATATCGCCACTCGAATCCCCCTCCAGTTGCATCCTCTCGATAGACATAAAATGGCATTGTTAGCGGAGACGGTGTATTGGGGGGATAAAGACCCTCTAATGGCTGGTAAATCCAACTTGATATAGTACCCTCGGCGTTGGCTCGTGTTCCATCTGGGTTGGCAGGCTTAACATATAGGCAATCGAAATACCTAGTGTCGCCCGCTAGTTTACACGTATGCAACTGCGAACCACCGTACCGACCAACACTATTGTCGCGACCAACTGTATACGCTGGAGGGCCATTAGGGTTGTAGAGTTGGTTGACAATATCCTGACAAAGACTCCCATCCGCCCCACAAGCAATCCAGATACCTCCATATATATACGCAGCTGTTGGCGATTTACAATATCGAGTTGAGATTATGGTAGCTGCAACCTGAGCCGCGTCTCTTGAGTTGAATTTCTCTGTGCTAATGTCTTTTCCAAGACCGATATCATCGAGTTGCCAGAGACCAATACCCGGGTGCCAAAAAGCGCGACGGTGCGGAGCAGTTGCGCCGGACTGACCATCTGGATATAGATCCAAATCGTTATCCCCTCTGCCCAATGTCATAGGGGATGGCGTTAGATTGGTATTGCCATTGGTTAATTCTCGCCATGTCGGCGCGAGCATGTAAGCAACCAATTTGTCAGTCGGGAGAGTATCCCTGCATTGATTATAGACTTGGGCCGCGTAGACCACATCGTCATAGGGTATACTGCCAAAGTCATGCGCTGCCGCTTGTCCTTCTCCCGAGAGAATTAGGACGATCACTGATAAGGCCCAGGCTGAATATTTCAATTTGCAACACCCCAGATTGCGACGTTTGCCTGACTCAACGTTGATGCTAGCAGCGGATCATTAGCGGAAAAGACGAAATCTTCAAAATCGTTGCCCACCAAATTTATTTTATTTCTTCGACTCAATGGACCGGTCGCCAGTTGAATCAGAGGTGATGCTACATAGCGAACCCTGCCGCTACTATCTAGCCAGGCCGCCACAATGTGAGTTCCCCTCGCACTGGAACTCCCTAGGTTCTGGATACTGCCGAAAAGCAGGTACGAGGAACTTGTGATCTGGCGTGACTGATATACCAGAAATGAGAAAGTCCGAACGGGCGATTCTGTCGTTGTTGCGTATCCAATCTGCCATTCCACGCGCTCAACGTTCTCTCTTGGGATTGGAGAACTTAGATCAAAAGGGGCCGGCTCACCCGGTCTCAAATCACTAATAGGAACGGTAGCAGTTTCAATGCGCACTTCCTTACCGCTTGGCCCGATAAGGTGGGCGGTTATGGACGAGACTCGAATGTCCATGCATGTTTGATTTCGAAGCAACCCTGTTACATGCCAATTATTAGTCGGCCAGTTATATAAAGTCCTTTCGAGCACGGCGACATTTCCAGTCAGCTCCTCCACGTTGTAATAGGGTCCCGAATATCCTACTAAATTCCTAGATTCATCCGCATCACTTGCAAGATTCGAAGGAGGCGCCGAGCGTAGGACATCTTCAGGTTCGATCACCTTTCCGTAAATTGACTTTTTCGGAAGAATAGGTAGAAAAATCTTGTCTTTGGATGAACACTTCAGTTCGTCGATTTTGGCATCTTGGCTCGTGTACAGAGTCTTCCTTGCGGGCTGAGCTGACAAAGTGAAACCTGAAATAAAGACAAAGAACAATACAATAATAGCCAAGGGCCAATCACGCTTGTGAGGACTCGTCACCTGAGAGCGGGCCGCGATTTGTTTAGCCATGGCATCACTATCGCATGCCTTTATCAGATGCGTCAAGACAGTGGTGCACAACTGACAGCACTAAACGGCTTGGACGGCTCCCCCCGGATCATGAGCCGCAGGTAAACAGAGAAGTTCGGCAGGGACAGGAGATCCTCCGCCTCGAACTTCGGCGCCAGCTCCCGGGCAACGGTCGACGCGTCCAAGGCCCCCACCCGGAAGGCGATGAATGTCCCCACGTTCCCGAAGACCGCATCCCGGATCTCCGTCTCCAACTGGGAGAGATACTGGTGGGCCAGGATGAGGTTTAGCCGGTACTTCCGGAGTTCAGAGAGCATGGTGGCGAGCGTCAGCGTGGCGAAGGTGTGGAATTCGTCCAGGTAGAGGTAGAAGTCCCTCCGCTCCTCCTGGGGCCGGTCCGCACGCTCAAGCGCTGCCAGGGAGAGGTGCGATACCAGGAGCGACCCCAGGAGCGTTGCCGGCCCCTCCCCGATCCTTCCCTTGGCGAGGTTGACGATGAGGATCTTCCCCCCGTCCATGAGCTGCCTGAGGTCGAAGGAGCTGCGCTCGCCGGTAAGGATCAAGTGGAGCAAGGGGTCCGTGAGGAACGCTCCGAGCTTGTTCTGGAGTGGCGCCGTCACCACCGCCCGGAAGGCGGGCGAGTACCCGGCATACTCCTTCTCCCAGAACTCCCGGACCATCCCATTCGTAACCCGGCGCACCGCTGCGTTCCTATAATCCTTGTCAGACAGCAGGCGGGGCACGTCGCCCAAGTTGCCCCCGGCCGCGAGGAGCGTGAAGACCACGTTTCGGAGGAGATGCTCCAGACGCGGCCCCCATTCGTCCGGCCAAAGCTTCTTGAACACCTCGACCATGCCCGCCACCGCAAGAGCGTGCTTCTCTTCCGGAATGCCGGCAAAGGGGTTGAAGTGCCAGACGAAGGAACGATCCGGCACGTTGAGGTAGATGAGATCCGCGCGTCTGTTCGCAGGCACGAGCGATACGATCTCCTCCGCAAGATCCCCGTGCGGATCGAACAATGCAAGCCCTTCGCCGTGTTCTATGTCGTGGAGTGCGAGGGTTTTCAAGAGCGTTGACTTCCCGGTGCCGGTCTTCCCGATGACGTACATGTGGGTGCGGCGGTCGGCTCTCCGGATGCCGAAAGGCGTCCCCTTGTTGCGGTGATTAATGCGGGCAAAATAGGTGATGTCGTTGTCGGATTGCATCGGCGTATCGTGCCCGTCTCCTCCCGTCTTCCAAAGACGCACGTATCTGTCGGGTACGCCAAAGCTCCCCGGTAGGTTACCCGAGGAGCTTTGTGCCGTGTCCTCTCCGTAAAGACATGATGTTGATTTGCCTACCGCTAGGCTAGCTACTCTCTACTTCGATCCGCTCGACGCAGGAAGGTCAAGGCAAAGGAGGCGGCCGTGAAGATCGTCATGCGCCGGTCCTCGCTCTCCCAGATACGCCGTTTCTTCGGAAGGCTCGGGGCGAGCTCCGGGAAGAAGCGCGAGATCGCAAGGCCGACCTCCCATCTCGACTTTCCCGAGGAAGCAAAGCGCTCTGACACTTCCGCGCGGCCGATTCTCTCCACCCTGATGCCGCGCTTCGCAGCGCACATCTGTGCAAGCCGCGTCCAGGCGATAGCCCTCTTGCCGCGGCGCGAGTCCTCCATGTCCTCAAGGACAAGGAGCTGCGGTGCTGCGCGGTCAAGAAGCTTTTCGATCCGCTTCAGGAAGAGGGTATCCTCGGGCTTTTCCAGTCGCCCGAGGCCCCAATCAACCAGGCGCTCGCTTCCTTCGAGGACCACGAAGCCGAAGCCGGACGTAGTAGGGTCAATTGCAAGTGTTCTCATGATGCTTTGCGAGCCGTTCGGAAAGGCTTCGGAGAAAGGAAAGCTTCTCTCTGCTTTCGCCCTTCTCCTCGACCTCCCGGATCAGCTCGGGCACACGCTGTCTGATAATGGTTTCGACCTTGTGCGCCTCGCTTGCGAACAGTTCGCGCAAGGGAACGCCGAACAGCACTTCGTAGCCAAGCGCCGTCTCCATCTTCGGAATCCGGTTAGCTCCCTCATGGCGGGTGACCCGTGTCCCGGTCTTTGCGCCCAAAAGGAAAGCAACCTCGTCCTGCGAGAGAAAACTGCGCCTGCGGTAGGTACGGAGATAGTTCTGTAATGGTATGAATGTCATAGCCACCGCAGCAATATACTTGACAGTATGTCAAATACAAGACGCAATAACCTGCCGGGGTCGGCAGGTTTTCCAAGGGCATATCAGGACGTTGGGGACGTTCTACAGGGACACGGAGCCCGAGGACTCTTGTGATTCCGCGCTTGTGCCATCGCGCTCCTCTCCCGGTTGAACATCCCCAATGTCCCCGATGTCCTGGCGCCCCACGCTGTATTTCTCGAAAAGGCGGGCGAGCTTCGGGTACTCGGATGCGGGGATGGTGAAGGTGCCCCCGCGCTTCTGGGGGTTCAACATGAGCTTCCTCCGTAAAATCGATCCGATCCAGCGGGGCGTCACCGCGTACTCATACTCGGCGGCGTGGCGCTTCGCGAATCTCTGGGCGATCTCTATAACCGCGAGCGGGACCTTCTCCTCCCGCAGCTCGTAGAGGATGGCGAGCACCTCGGCCTCCATCGCCATGGCCCGCTCGGTCGAGATGACCTCTCCCGAGCGTTTCGCAAGCGCGAGGAGGCGCGCTCGCGTCTCCTCTGAGGGTGCCGTAGAGAGAAGCGGCAAGAGGATCTGCGAGAGGCGCGGCTCAAGCCCCGGAGGCGCAGCGGCAAGCGGCCGGCGGCTCGCCCGTGTCCGCAGCCGATAGAGGAGGAGCTTGTTTCGGAGAGTCCGGGCCTCTTCCTCGAAGGCTTCCGGCAGGTTGATGGAGATGTCGGGCCGCAGAGGCCGCGTACCCATCTCCTCGGAGAGGCAACGGCTCTCAAGCGCCCGGTCATCGAAGAGGTTCCGCGTCGCCACGAGCTTAGGGCCGAAGACGTGAAAGGCCCGGGGGTTGAACTCCTTCGCGGGTGTCTGCTCGCTTCGGAGGACCGGGAAGCCCTTGGCGTTGCCGTTGTTCAAGATCTTGATGATTTCGGCCTTTTCGTCCGAAGCCCGGAAGTCTCCCTCATCCACGACAAGCGTCCCTTGCACGGCGTCGAGGATGCGGAAGATCGGAGAGACCGTCGAGGCGCCCGAGGCGAAGATCGGCTTGTAGCAGAGGGACCCCACGGTGAGGAGAAAGCGCGATTTGCCCGAGCCGTAGTCGCCGCGCACGCGCAGGTACGGCACCTCGTTGAAGGCGTCATAGACCCAAGAGAAGAGCACGTATGCGGTGGAAACTTCCTCGAAGCCATCGGAGAGATCCACGTAGCGATGGATGAAGGAGCGCACGTCGGCGAACAGCTCCTCCTCGGAGCCGTATTCCTCTGGCGCGGAAGGAAACAGGACTACGCGATGCGTGATGAGGTTGTTCTCTGCCGAGTACGGGACAAGGGTCACACCTCCCGGAAGCTCCACCTTTCGCTCGCTTCTCCACTTCTTGCCATCGAACACAATAAACCCCGTCGCCGGAGCGGCGGGGTCGAATACCGTTTCGAGCATTTCACCGGTAGGCAGGGTCAAGGACACGACCGGCCGGAACTGCTTCTTCTCTGGGCGAGGATCAGGCATCGGAAGAAGTGGCAGCTCGCTTGAGGAGCTGCCGAAAGTCCTCCGTCGTCGCTTCAAGCTCCACGAAGAACTCGTAGAGCCCGCCTCCCTGACCGACCTCGGGAGGAAGCGTCACGATCCGGACGTGCGGCACCAGCTCGCGAATGCCGAGCGCCGCCTGAATGCTTTCGCTCGCGCGCTTGAAGCAGAGAAAGACGTTCGGGACCTTCTGAAGGACGGGCGCCCATTCGGTGCGGAATGAAAGACCGTCGCCGGTTGCCGAAAGCGCATTGAATCCGTGGCTTGAGAGGATCAAGGACTCCGTTACGCCCTCAGTCAAAACGACCTCCTGTGGGTTGACATTGAGGACCGGCTCTCCATAGAGGTATGGTCCGGGTCCTTCCTGCGGCATTGTTACCAGCCGGCCGTTTTCATCAAACGTCGCATATTCGAAGCCGATAACTTTCCGATCCCGCGAGACGATCGGAATGGTCACGTGCTCCTCGTCCCACCCGATGAGGCGGGAGTGAATGACAGCCGCACTGATGCCCTGGCTCTCTAAGTCAAACCAAAAATCCGGCGGCAGGTTGCGGTGATTTTTCACCGCTTGTGAAAGTTGTATGGTCATGTGGGAGAGCGTACTGCCCTTATATCCCGCCTCAAATACGCACCATGCTGCCGACTCCGGCACAGAAGCGCGACTTCTCCACTCCGAACCGCGCCTGTACGCTCGACGGATGCAATCGCAAACCACACCTGAAACTCTCTTTCCCGACCTTGCGCCGGAGGAAGCGGAAGAGGCGCGCCATGCGCTCCGCCGCTACCTGTCTTTTATCCTGCGCCTGCACGCTCGCATTGCTTCCGATCCGGCCGAGCGCGAGCGCCTCGCCGCTTTGACAGCGCCGAATTACCCCGGTAGCATGGACTCCGGTCGAACCTTTACAAGACAAATAGAAGACACGGACGTATGAAGCGATTCTTCGCCTACATCCGTGTCTCGGATCCAAGCCAAGACGACGAAAGAGATCCCGGAAGCAAGGACTCACGCGAAGGCGCCTCCTTCACCGAACAGCGGAGCGTTATCGCCCGCTATGCCGAACGTGAAGGGCTGACCATCGTCGAGTGGTTCCGCGAGGTAGAGACCGCAGCGAAGCAGGGCCGACCCATTTTCACCGCCATGGCGAAGCGCCTGCGGATGGGTGAAGCCGACGGCTTCATCGTGCACAAGGTGGACCGCTCCAGCCGCAACTACCACGATTGGGCCAACATTAACGACCTTGCCGACGAGGGGTTCGGTGTCCGCTTCGCAAGCGACAATCTCGACCTCAGTACCCGGGGCAAGCGGCTCTTGGCCGACGTGCAGGCGGTCTTTGCGACCGACTACATCCGCAACCTTAAAGAGGAGGTACGGAAGGGTATAGATGGGCGCCTGAAACAGGGGCTCCTCCCGTGGGGAGCGCCCTTGGGCTACGTCAACAACGGCCAGCGTGGCAAGGTCAAAACGATTGACCCGGTCACTGGACCCATGGTCCGCAGAGCCTTCGAGCTATACGCAACCGGCGCCCATAGCCTTGAGACATTGTGTGCCGAGCTTCGACGGATGGGGCTTCGCAACCGACAGGGCGGGCGTGTCACCAAAAACGGTCTCTCTTCCATGCTCAACAATCCCTTCTATATAGGGCTCATTGCTCACAAGCGAAGGGAGGTATACAAGGGAGTGCACGAGCCGCTCATCGGAAAGCATCTCTTCGACCGCGTGCAGGCGGTTCTCTCCGGCAAGACCCAGAAGCAGGCCAAACGCAATCTCTTCCGCTACCGTCGCATGTTCAAGTGCGCCGAGTGCGGGTATTCCCTCATCGCCGAGCTGCAAAAAAGTCATGTCTACTACCGCTGCCACTCGAAGACCTGTCCTCTGACCGGCGTGCGGGAAGAAGTGCTTGATGCCGCGGTCACGGGAGCGTATGCAACGCTCAAGCTGTCCGACTCGGAACGCACGGCCCTGGAGATGGAAGCGACAGCCTTCCTTGAAACCTGCGGAGAGAATACCAAGCGTATACAGGAGACATGGAAGCTCCAGCTCGCGGCGCTTCAGACTCGCCATGACAGGCTTGTAGATGCCTTCCTTGAGGGAAGTATCGACAAGGAAACCTTCGAGCCCCGTAAGAAGCGGCTTCTCATGGAAGAGCGCGAGCTTGAGGAAAAGCTTTCAGGCGGAACGAATCAAGACGAAACCGCTACCCGGCTGCGGGAAATCCTCGAACTTGCTTCTACGGCCTCGTTGAGCCATGAAATGGGAAATGACGAGGAAAAACGTGAATTCCTCGAAATGCTCACCTCGAACCGGTGCGTTAGCCGAGAAAACGTTGTTATTGAGCTGTCGTTTCCTTTTCGCCTGCTTATGAAAGGCGACGAAACAGAACTAGGTGGACGTACTCGGTACACCCCTCGAAGCGGTACAGATCTGCCGGAAGCGGCAAACAGTCCTCATCTTGGATCGAGACACGCAATCGCAGAGATCTACGATTGGCTTTCAGAGCATCCCAACGTACCTGTCAGTGTACCTTGGACGATGCGAGAAAATTAGTCGTTCACTCTCCTGCTGCTAACACCCCGCTATTGAAGCGGGGTGTTGTGCGTTACCTCTCCGGCAGGTTCGTGCGTCTTCGTGGGCCGCACTCCCTCCTCTAGTCTGACATCCAGATAAGTTCCTTTAATCGCTGCAACCACCGAAAGGAGGAGTCCATGAAGACTCGAAGGCGGACGTGTATCCGTCCGAAGGCAAAGCGCTGCACTATGGCGCTCTCACCTGACCACCTTAATGCCGTGCGGGGAAGCGTAGCTGCGACAGTCGCTCGCTTCGGCATGCAACTTCCTCTGGAGTGCGTAGAGGACGCGATACAGGACACATTCCTGAATCTTTGGAGATCGCGCGCGGACCGCATGCTCGACTGCCTGCCGTATGTGCGACGGGCCGCAGTCAATGCTGCTATTGATCTTCTGCGGAGGCAGGGTGCGCAAAAACGATCACAGCATCTCGGAGAGACCTTCGACATCGTACAGGCGCTCTGGCAGCCTTCCCGCACGCCCGAGGATATCCTCGTCGAACGAGAGGAGGCGTACCTGCTCTGTGCGAGGGACCGTGTCCTTCGCAAGCGAGTCGAGCGGCTTATGCGGCAATACACCAGAGCGGCAAGAACGACGGCTTCACCCCAACAGGAAAGGAGATAACGAATGTACCAGCGACGGACAATTGATCGAGCCGTTCGCAAGAGCAAGCTCGAAGAGCTGGCGGATGCCTGGGGCATGAGCGCGGATGAACTCCTGGAGAACGCGGCCATGGATAGTGCTGTACCCGGCATCTGTACGAATAATGGCTGCGACTACACCGCTGAGTATGAGCCGGACCAGGACGCGGGATGGTGCGAGGAGTGCAACGTCGGAACGGTCGCAAGCGCCCTCATTCTCGCGGGCGTGATCTAGGAGGCAGCTATGGTGAACGAGAAAATCCAAGCCATCGCAAACGACCTCCTCTCCGCCTTCCAGACCGGGACACTGCCGGCCGCGCTCGCCCAGGTGTTCATCCGGAGAAACATTGACGTTCCCTCGAAGCGCTGGACCTGGACAAACCGAACCGTCGGAATTCTCCGGGGCCACGTCTACGCGGCGGGGTTTCGCCAATGGGAGGCAATCGGCCGACATGTGAAGAAAGGCGAGCGCTCCTTCCACATCCTCGCACCCAAGCTCAAGAAGGACGAGGATGCCGGGAGCGAGGAGAACCATATGGTGCTGGTCGGCTACCAACCCATCGCTGTCTTCGGCTATCTCCAGACGTATGGTGATCCTCTCCCTGGCGCAGAGGACGAGCCGGAATTCATCGATGCCTTGCCCCTCATTGCCGTTGCCCGATCCTGGGGTTTGTCAGTGGGGACCTATTTCATCAAGGACAACCCTTCAGCCCTTGGGTACTACGCCCCTGGCCTGGGGATCGGCCTTGCAACTGAGAATCTCCTGGTCTGGGCGCACGAGCTGGTCCACGCAGCCGACCATCGGCTCGGGACGCACGCCGGCCGAGGAATTGAAGCCGAAGTGGTGGCGCAGCTCGGGGCGTCAATCCTCCTGGAGTGCCTCGGGCACTCCGACAAGAGCGATCCGGGCGGCACGTACCGCTACATCGAAGGCTACTGCGAGAAGCACGACCGCAAGGTGCTCTCCGTCTGTACCGACCTCCTCGAGCGGACGTGCCGCTGCGTTTCGCAACTCCTCGACGAGGCGGAGCACCTCGCGAGCGAGCTCTCTCCCGTAGAAGCAGTCGCATAGCTCCACATCCCAACCGACACTCCAAGGAGGGCTCCATGACTCTGACAAGGATGCTCTTCGATCTCGGCCGCGTCGTGGCAACCCCCGGCGCGCTCGCAGTCCTCGAAGAGAGCGGCGAAGACCCGCACCTCTACCTCGGGCGGCACGTCACCGGAGATTGGGGCGAGATCTCCTCGGTCGATACGGCGGCGAACATGCTCGCCCTCGGCATCGGGGATCGCCTCATCTCCTCGTACCGCACCTCGCAAGGCGCCAAGCTCCTGGTCGCGACCGAATCCGACCGCTCCGTAACCTGTCTGTTCCTGCCGGAGGACTACTGATGGACGAGACACGACCCGCCCGACCCGACCGCTCAGCCCTCGCTCTCTCAAGCTACGCCTCTTCGGCGGGATTCGCTCTGGGAGAGCTGCTCCTTCTCACCGAAAAAACCGATGACCTTCCGGAGTACCTTCGGGAGATTCACGTCACCGCCCAGGCAACCATCATCTCTGCGGAGGCAGGGAGCGAGCCCGTCACGATCACCAGACAGAGTGTGACGCTCTCGGATGCCGCCCTACGAACGGTTCGCGCCTGGAGCGCTGACCTGCAAGACCCCGCCGACCTTGACGACGCCATGGCTCTCCTCTCGGAGATCCTGATGGAGATGGGGTTGCTTCGGGGTGTAGCTCGCGAGGAGTGACTGATGCGAAAGGTGACGGTCAGCTACACCTTTCGAGGGAACGTCACCGTTCCTATGATCCGTCTGCGCGGAAAGTGGCTTGAGCGCGCAGGTTTCGACGAGGGAAGCCTCGTTGATATCACCGTGACGGATGGGAAACTAACGCTCACCGTGAAAGAACCACAGCTTACCTAATCACTGCACCTTTCTTAGCTCTCGATCCTGAATCGGGAGCTTTTTTTGGCTAAACAAGAATGCTCGTCCCTACATCGTGTATTTGGACTGACACGCTTGCGCTCTGCCTTTCCCACTCTCTGCGAGGGATGAATATGCGTCCGCCGTGCTGCCGTACAAGACAAGCCAAAGCCCGATTGAGCCTCTCGGGATTTGCTAGATGGTCGGTCTCCACATTGCCCCAGAGAATAAGGTAGGTTGCTTCGGATGAGGGGTCATCGTCCCACTGGCGGAAATACTCCCGCACCAGCTCGGGACCTCCATGCCGGGCAATGCGATAGCGCGAGTCGCGAATAAGATCAAGATCAAGTCCAAGCTCGCCCGTCACTATGATGGACATCCTTGCCCCGTCCTATTGAGTGTCAACAAGGCTTAGGAGCGCGTTCAGTTGCTCTCCCTCTTCATCGGAGAGCGCCTCTCGCTTCTCCAGCCGCTCAATGGTGGTGACAATGAGACCCCGTAGTCCCTGAACCGCTTCTTCCCGGGTCCGGCCGCTTGCATCAAGTCGAACGTCGGGAATGCATGCCATGAACCCTTTGCCTTCAGGCTCCAAGAGAACCGAGATCGGCAGCCGTGGCCGGTACCCCTCCGGCAAGGTGTGGATAGTCGCGGCGGCCACCGGCCGGTACGCACGAAGAAGCCTCTCTGCTTCATTCACTCGGCTCGTGAGATCGCTCATGCTCTGCCTTACTATGGTTATCGCCCCGAGCGCAGAGTTGTAGGCGTCGGCCTCGGTGAATTCTACGGCGACCTGCCGGCGAGCGCGCTCCTCCCGCCTCAACTGCTGAAGCTCGGCAATCGCCCGGGGGAAATACTTCACCCGCATTCCATCGACAATGTGAGACACCCTCGTCTCATAACGTTTGGTGTATTCGGCGACCAGCCGGTACGGTACGCCGCTTTGCTTTGCAAGCTCTACCGCCGAAAGCGTCGGCTTCTCTTTCGGGACTCCCTTCTTTCGACCAGGACTAGCCATGCTATTCATTTCCTTTCTAAGAGCCAGATTTTTTCTTCGTGCTCGCTTGCTCACGCGGACGAAAGACCACTATGGATTCGCGCTTCTCTTCGGAAAGCCCCTTAATTCGCCGTTCAAAGTTTTTGCATACCGTTCCGATCGCGCGCGACTGCTCTCGCATGAACTGACGAGTTTCCGGTGGCATCTCCCGGTTCGCAGTTTTCTTCAGAAAGTCTCGTACGGACACGAGGTCGGAGAGCGCCGCCGCCAGGAAGTGGGCCTCACTCGGCAAGAAGACCGGTTCCTCGGCGAGAGCCAACCCGAAGACCATAGAGGTAAAGCTCGCCACGATCTTGGCGAATGGAGGATAGAGAATCGAGGCTTCCGTTTGGCGGATGAGTGACAGGCTCTCTCCAAGAGAGCGTAAAATATACGTTCCGAGCGCATCGATTTCTTCTTTAGTCATGGGGCTCTCTCACTGTTCGGGTCTTTAGTTCTGTGACTTTCAAGGCGAGTTCACGAACAACCAGGTGGTGAGCCTCCAGGACGGCGCTCATGATCTTCTCGAAGGCTGCCGTGATCTCAGGGGTAAATAGGCCGAACGATTGAAGCGTAAGAAGATCGTCAGTCCTCTCCGGATTCGAGAGGCTTTCGAGCTTCCTGTCGAGAAGCGTAGTCAGGGAGAAGAAATCGACGGAACCGACAGAGAGCGCCCGTAATATCTTTTGTAGGGAGTCAAGTTTGGGAAGCTCCCTCCCATTCTCATACTTCGAGAGCTGGCTCTTTCCGATTCCCGCCTCGGCGGCAAGCGCCCTGATGCTCTTTCCCCGCCACTCTCGGAGAATGCGTAGACCTAAGCCCGTGTTCCGGAACATGTCCATGCGGAAGATATGCTATCGAGACGACTTCTATCCTCCCCCACAGGTATCTCTCACAAGTCGATCATCTAGAACGACTTAGGGAATCTACAGCCGTGAACTCCGGCGCGTCGTAGTGTCTGAAGGAAGAAACAAGCATGGACGTGCGAAGACCATCTCCCGCCGAGGTTCCCGAGTTTCTATACCGGCTCTTCATGGCCGATGCAGCGACCCGAGACGGATAAGTTTGGGCTTCAGACGCGGACACTGGAGTAGAATGAGGCCGCGATGGACGAGGAAATACGCCGGTACATCGATGTCCTCCAGGAACTCATCAGCCGTTCCGGGACGTCGAAGAGAGAGATTGAGCGCAGTGTGGGATGGGCCAAGAGTTCCCTCACCAAGCTCCTCAAGGGGCAATGGGAGATCAAGCTCCGCCAGCTCCTGGAAGTCCTCCAGGTGCTGAGAGTGGAGCCCCTTGTATTTTTCAGGCTTGTCTACAAAGAGATACCGCTGTCAGACCGGCTCATGAAGGAACTCTCGCAAGGGCACGCTCCTGACCCGATCCTCCTGCCTCCCGCCATGAGCGAAGAGGAGCTTGACCGGCGGATAGAGGAGACAGTGCATAAGACAATTCGAGCGAGCAAGAAGGGTTCGCCCACTCCTCGTAAGGAGTAGGGCGCTACCGTTCCAGAGAGCGGATCGAGATCGCGAGAGACCGAATCCTACCCTCCAGCTCGTCAAGGGCACGCCCCTCTTCTATTGCCCGCCGAAGGAGGAGGAGCGATACGATGACCTCCCGTCCGACTTTCAGTCCCTGGAAGGCGGTCGCAAGCTCGCCCGCAAGCAGGGCGACCTCACTTGTCCGCCCCCGTGACAACCAGACAAGAGCCAGCTCTAGAGAGACGAGGCTGGTAGGAAAGATGAGCCCGGCATCGGCAAAGCCGGCCCGGACCTTCTCATAAAGCCGTTCCGCCTCCTCTCCTCTACCGAGTCCGAAGGCTGCCCGCGCCTCCACCCACTCAAGGCGAAGTACGTTCAGCCGGTCGTCTCCGTAGAGGAAGCGAACCCGGGGCACTAGGCGCTCGATCAGGGCGTACCGCCCGAGGGCGCTTGCACACCAGAGGAGGTTATGCACCCCCGCGAGGAGAAGGTGGGGATCTCGGGCCGGGTCGATAAGCTCAAGGCCCCGGCGGGTGAATTCGATTGCCCGCAGAGCTTCGCCCGCGTTCTCTGTATAGAGACCACGGGTGACGAGGGTCCTGCCGGCGAGATGGCGATCTCCTCTCGCGAGGTAGAAGGATGCGAGGCGATCAAGCAGGGCGAGGGCCTCATCGAAACGGCGGCGGTAGCAAAGGAGCGTAGCGAAGCGGTCGACGATACGAGCGAGAAGATCGGGGTGCCGGCTGCCTTCCTCGAAGTGACGCACTGCCCGGCCGAGCGCTTCTTCAGCCCGATCAAGCTCGTCTGACAGGCGATAGGCGTTTGCCAGTTCCGTCCAGACCTTTGCCCGCGTGTCAGCCACCGCGGCGCGCCCGTGAACGGAGACTTGAAGCCGGTCGGCTGCCGCACGCGCTAGCTCGGCGAGATAGACGACCCTCTCGGGATCGCTGAAGCGATGCGCCCGGCTCTCCTCTAGGAGAAGATCGATGTCTTGAAGCTCGTCAGAGTCCTTCGTCACTATGCCCCCTGGTGCGTCGTATTCTCGCACGGAGTTGAAGGAAAAGCTTCCCCAGGCCGATCTCTTGAGCGGCTTGGGGAAGCGAGGTTTCAGCTACCGCAGGCGGTGCAAGGTGGCGGCGCGGGACTGGGCTTCCCGTTCGGATCGATACCGCCACTGCACTTGAGAGGCCGGCGGGGATGCTCTCGCCGGGAGAGCGCATCGAGCATCCGCTCCAAAGAGTTGGGCAGGATTGCCTGAACGCGCTCAGCGATGCTTGCCGCGGTGAATGGCGACGCGTTCACCGGACGAGATCCTCCGAGCCAAACGAGTAGGGACAATGCGATGACCGCTCCTCCGAAACAAGACCGTCTAGTCATAGTCGCCTCGCAGGATCATGGAACTCAGGCGAGCCGCCACGGCATGCCGGTCCATAATCTCGCCGGGTAGTGTGGCACGTAATCCGGCGATTAGGCGCCCTTCTTCGCTACCGATGGCGCGGTCTAAAAAAGGAGGGCTGTCTCCCATATGCCGCCTCAGAGGCGGCATATGGGTTGACAAGGGGGCGGCGTTTCCGGGATGATCTCGGGCATGCGAGAAATACCTCCACCTCGAAAGCGGCGCGATCTCGCCGCGCTCATCGGATCGAAAATCAGGAGCTTCCGTCTTGAGCGAGGGTGGACCGAGGCGGATCTTGCGACAGTTCTCCGGCTTCCTCGCGCTTATGTCGAGCGGTACGAGGCCGGTCTCATGCTCCCTCGAACCTATACCCTCTACCAGCTCTCGCTTGCATTTGGAATTACTCTCGGGAGCCTCATCGGCGAGCCTGCGCGAGATTCCGTGAACACGGAACTCGTCGGGTCCCTGCTCCGCCTCCAGGCGCTCCTTCCTCGGCACAGAAGTGCCGTCGTGGAGTTCCTTGAGACGATCCTCTCGACCGTGGAGCGTTTGTCGTGAAGCGGCTAGTTCGATTTGCGGGGGAGCTGAAGGAGAAGCGCGAGGCCCTGGGCGATCTTTTCAGCCGCCGCCTGCTCGTCCCGATTCGGCATGCCGGAGCACACTTGATCGAGCTTCCCTCCGGCAATCTTGATGGCGTTGTGAAGGTCATGGAAGTCCGCTTCGAGAGCGGCGAGAAGGCGGAGCATCGTCTCCAAGTTCGGCGCCTGCTTTCCGTTCTCGTAGAGGGAGACCTGCGACTTCCCTATATGCGCCCGCCGGGCGAGTTCGGCTTGCTGCATTCGTCGTTGCTCCCGCAGGAAACGAAAAGCCAGTCCCAGGTCCGGGAGAAGGGCGTCCGTAAGCGGAGTGGCACTCATAGACGCGACTCTACTCGATCTCGACTTTCCTTGCAACGGTAATTTTTGCTACTCTGCGGCACGCAATGAGACTTTCAGGAAACGACTTTTCCTTCTCGACTCGTATCTGCGCTACAGCGGAAGAAGGCGCTCTGAGCCTCGGTGAACCGCGAGGGGATGGCCCCTCTGGATCGCCCCCGCCTCCCCGATGCAAGAAGCTCTAAACACTCCGTTTTTGAAGAGGTTTCATGGCACGGAAGCTCAGGACCTACACGGTCAAGGTGGACGATGAGCAGAGCGCGGCTTGGGAGCGCACGGCAAAGCACACCGGTTTCGACTCTGTCGGGGACTGGCTCTCCGTTGTTGGTGGCCGTGAGGTCGAACGGCTCGCGGACATCGCCGACGAAGCGTACCTCAGGCAAACGCAGAAGCACGTCATCCTCGGCGTAAAGGTCCGCCGGGTCGAGCCGGCTGATCTCGGGTGGGTCTATCGGCTCGCCCTCCGAATTCCCGAGTTGCAGGCAAGTTCGCTTTCCGGCTTTATGGGAGAGATAGAGTTTGGCCGGCGCCTCTTCGCGCCGAATGCGATCTCCCTCCTTGCCGAGAATGCCCGCCGCCTCTGGGGATTCGTTCATGCGACCGTCGAGGGGCCGACCGTCTACATCTGGCACCTCGGGGTGATCGGGGAGTACCGGGGCGCGGGTGTGGCAACGCAGCTTATGGCGACTCTCTTCAGGCAGATTCCCCCCGGCACCCTGAGTGTCGGGGGGTTTGCCTATACGGACGGGGAAGTGACCCGCTGCTCGGTCGTCAGGTTCCTGGAGCGGCATGGCTTCACGTTCGGCAAGCGATACCTCTGGGCGGACAAGGTGCTCTGACCTGCCGTCCTCCCTACTCCTCGAACTTCAACCCCGGATTTCCTCTCGCCGTTTCGAGATAGCGGGCGACTTTCCCGACGAGCTCGGCCGTCGCGTGCTCATGGAGCGCTGCTCGATGGAAGACCGCGAGAGCGGCGAGCGCTTCGCGGTGGACATCCTGGGCGTCGAAGATGGGGACCATCTCCCGGGCGAGGTCCGCGATCGCTGCGACGCGGCCTTCTTTGGCGTAGATGAGAGCAAGGTTGAGAGAAACGAGAGCAGCGTCATAGCCCATGTTTCGGGAGATGAACTCGGCACGGGCGGAGAGAAGAAGCTTTGCCGCCGGAAGAGTCTCGTTGAGCGCGGCTAGAATGAGTCCCTCGGTCCAGGTAAGCCTGACCATGTCGAGTTCGTTTCCAAGTTCCCGGGAGAGCTTCCAGACCTTGGGAAGCATCGCTCTCGCGTCCTCGGGGCGCCCAAGATTTGAGAGGTAGTCGAGGAGGTTGTGCTGCACGCAGAGGAGGAGTCGCGGCTCGCGCTCGGGGTCAATCAAGGGTGAAGCTTCTCGCAGGAAGGCAAGCGCCTCTTCGAGGTTTCCCATTTCCTCGAAAGTCTTCGCCTTGAGGACGAACGTGCTCCCCGCCATGTGCAGGTCTTGGGTCTCGGGGTCTCCGGCAAGGTAGATCCCGACAACCTCGTCCAGGAGCACGAGCGCATCATCGAAGCGGCGCTGGTCTTTCCGGAGAGACGCCTTGAGGGAGAGGATCTCGGGCTCGTAGCCCAGAATGTCGCCCATGCTCGCCGCCCCTTCCTTCCACCATCCGTCGGCTCGCTTCTGGGCCTTCTCCGCTTCGCGCATGTTGCCCGAGATGCGGTACGCAGACGCAAGGTGGGCGAAGGCATAGGCGCGCAGTTCATAGAGCCAGTACTTCTCGCAGGGCTGCCATTCGCCCAGGCGCTTTGCCACCTCGACGGCGAGCAAAGCGAGGTCGACCGCCCGGGACGGGTCCCGCGGTCCCGCTTT
Organism: Thermoanaerobaculia bacterium; assembly: GCA_039918595.1. Lineage (GTDB taxonomy): Bacteria > Acidobacteriota > Thermoanaerobaculia > Multivoradales > UBA5704 > DATARR01. The sequence continues at coordinate 8,805 of JBDSHF010000028.1, read as the reverse complement.
CTTGCTCTCCCTCGATAGGAGTTCAGTAAGACCCCAGCTTACATACTCGTCAGCAGTCCGGATCAGGCGGAGCTGGTCCTCAGAGGAAAGCGGCTTGATAGTCTCCCAAAGGTCTCGTGCGGCTCTTCTGGACGCGAAGAGATCGACATCGACCGAGGAGAACTGGATCCCGATCGCCCCCGCTTCGTAGGCAGCAAGAATGCTCCCGCCCGCTTCCCGGCATTCGGGACAGACGGCGAGGAGATGCAGAAGCATGTGGCTGACTTCTTCAATTGGCGTCGTGCTGAAGTACCTCTCCAACATCTCCCTCGTCAGGTGCTCGTGCTCTATGTTTGACACCGGGTGCCCCCTCCTTTCTCTCGTGAGGCGAATAGTACCTAGAAAAGAAGGTGTTGTAACCTAGAAGAAGGTGACATGCTGGAAAAAGGGGACGGAGCCCCTGAAGGCCCCGCCCCGCGTTTCGTTATCCGTTCGGGTCAAGCGTGTTGCCGGTGTCCGAGGAAGCCCCGCTTGGCGGAGCCGTCGGCCGCGTGCCTCCGTTCGGGTCGAGAGTGTTCCCGGTCTTCTCGAAGATGCTTCCAAACACGTGGCGGAAGATCCTCGAGACTTCCTCTTGGATGCTCTCTCCCGGCCGAGGTGTCGTTCCCGGACGACTTCTTCGCGACTCTCCTCGGCAGGGGACGCCTCCAAGGAGAAGGGCGAGGGACAGAGCGGCCGCGATCTTTCGGACATGGAACCCAGCCATAGCGACTCCCTTCCGCAGCGAATCGCCCTAGCAAGCCACCATGGCCGACGAGGGACTCGCTGCTTGGAGGGATGGTGCGCTACTTGTCGAGAGCCGACTAATCGCCGGCAGGTCAGAGACATTTTCTTAGCAGAGAACAAGTTACCTTGAGACGTACACAAGGAGCGATCGAAAATGGAGGTATCGGCAAGCCCTGCGATTTCCTCACCGGGAGTGGTCGCAAGTGTGAGGAGTACTTGGAGGCGGGCAAAATCTGTCTAAGGTCCGTCGTCGGTCAGTGACCTAGCTGTTGCAGGAAATTGCTGGCGAGCTGGAGGAAAAATCCAAACAGGAGGAACTTGAAACCAAGCTCGTTCCGAGAGCGGAAGAGCAGCTTCTCGTCGCTTGGACCTTCCGGATCAAGCCCTGAGCGAGTGCGGAGGCGTACGCCGCTTGGGTCTAAAGTTTTTGGAAGTGCATACTTCCATACGAAAAAAGTACCAATAATGTTGATGACGAGCCCTAGACTATTAACAATGCTGCTGGTGTGCATTTTCCTCTCCTTAGCTCATCGGAGCGAAGTAACTGGTAGGCCGCAGGATACCTTTCTTAAAGCCTTCCCGCATGCCTTCCGCCAAGGCATCGCCTTACCCTTATAGATCCATACTCCGCTGGTCACCGCCACAAGATCTTGTGGTTTTCTCTTGACCTCGCAGTCTTTTAGGGTGTAGGTTCGGGGGCAGTAGTTGGACGTAAGCGGTACGGCACAGTCTAGGGGTCAAGCACAGCTCTCTTCCCGCCGCCGTGAGGCGCCAAAAGAGCGAGGTAGTCGGGGTGGCAGAGCCCCGACGTGGGAGTCGAAGCCGCCGACCGTCGGTAGGAGCCGAGAGGGGCTCCTTTGTTCGCTGCACGAAATCCGGGCTACGGGCTGGTAGTCGATCCAGCACTCGCACTTTTCGAGGTGCGTTTTAGGGGCAACGTCCCGGTCCCACCTGGGGGAGCGCGGAAGCGTGGGGGAATAAGGCAGCGGAGCCGGCCAGCGCCTACAACAGGACTAGTGCCCAAACACCTCACGGCCTGTCGGCCGCCCCCCTACCAGAGGGGATGCCCCGGTGTGTCCAGCTCCCCCACGACATCCACAACAGATGGGGTATCAGGTAGGGTATCGATACCGTATGTTGTGTTTTTCCTTGCTTTTCCTTCTTCAAGCCTGATAGGATCGTTGCAGTGTAAGCAGCATCGGACCAGGACGGGGTCCCCTACTCAATCAGAAGTCAGTGCCGTCCGCTGACGTAGAAGGAGGTCCAACGCCATGGGCAAGGACCAGCATGTAGTTCCCCACGATGGAGAATGGGCAGTTCGGGGCGAAGGCAACGGGAAGGTCACGTCGATTCACGACACCCAAGCTGAAGCCGCCGCGAGGGCAAGGGAAATCGCGATCAACCAGAGGTCGGAGGTGGTCATCCACCGGCGCGATGGCACGATCAGGGATTCCGACTCGTACGGGAACGATCCAAATCCTCCCAAGGACAGCAAGCACTAGGCCGTTATAGGCCAAGTCAAAAACCCCAGGAGGTGACTCCTGGGGTTGTGGTTTTCAGGCACTCTCCACGTACTCCTCAAATAGCCGGACGAACCGAGGGGAGGGTCTCTTCACCGTCCCGGCTTCCCAAGCGGTGATGGTCGAAGGGTCGAGCCCGAGACGCCGGGCAAGCTCCCGCTGAGACCTTGCTTCTTGCGTGTGGCCTGGGTTCTTCGCGCGAGAGTCTCGGGCTCGCGCCTTGGGTCGTACCCGGAGAAGGCAATGATCTCCGGCCAATACCGGAACTCCGGTTCGTGTTTGTCGTGCTCCCAATTCTCATAGGAAGTTTTTGGTCACTCCGAGAGATGGCCATGGCGACTTACCTTGCTTGACAGCTTGATTGGATCGGTTGTACTCTCCAGCCATATGAGAAGAGCGCCTCTGAGACCTGGAACGCGGCTGCCCCGTGGCGAGCGGGGCTTAGGTCAGAGGTAAATGAGAAAGGCCGCCCGAACTTCAGGCGGCCTTCTTCAATTTAGGGGATAAGGAGGTGGAAATGCTGAAGGTAAAATAGAAAAGGCGCTCTTGGGGAGCGCCCTTGTGACAGATTCCTAAAGCGTCCAATCTTTTAGCGGAGACAAGAACGCTCAGGAAAGCCACTTACAAGTATAACCTCCTTGATTTTCTCTGTCAAAGCGCGCTCCCTCCTTGTCCCAAGCAGCCCGACGTGTACTCGATCGAGAGACATGCAAAACGCTGAAGAAGCCAAGGAGGCTAACAGTGAACTTTACAAAACAGCACACCCTGCTCCTCACAGTTGCACTTTTCGCCATAGTTTCCCTCCTCGCCCCGGTCGCCGCACAGGCGGAAGACCACGGCCACGGCATCGCCTGGGAGTTCTCCAACGGCGAGCTGACTATCTACGTCGCCGGTGCCCGGCGGAGTGAGATCCTCGAAGTCCGGGTTGGCGATCAGGTGCTCGACGACCGGGTGCTCCAAGGCGCCCTGGACCTAAAGGACGGCTCGGTCGCCATCCCGGTCGGTACGCAGTGGTCGCAGTCCGCCGCACCGCTCGACGTGAAAGTGCGCTTCACCGACGACTCCACCATCTCGCTGCCTATCGACTTCTCAGCGTCGGCGAAGACCTCCTGCAACAGCGGCACTAAGTACGGTGCCAAGCAGTGCGGCCCTTCCACCACCACCACCGCACCGCTGTACCCGTGCTGCGACAACAACAATAACGGCAGCTTCACCGACTCCGTCGACGGCAACTGCACGTGGTACGCAGCGATGAGGGCACAGCAGGTCAAGGGCTGGGTGGTGCCCGGATGGGGCAATGCCACCACGTGGTGCAGCAACGCCCGTAATAACCCCAAATGGGTGGTTTCTTCGACCCCTAGCCTCGACAGCATCGCGTGTGTACAGCGGATTGGCCACGTGGCGTGGGTCGTGAACTACACCACGGATCTGAAGACGATTTACGTAATGGAGCAGAACTGCTCCACGTGGTCGACCGGCCTTGGACGCTGCTTCTACACCGGTACGCGTTCCAACAGCTACAACCGGGTCAACGACCAAGTGAACTTCATCCGCTGCGCTACCAGCACCGGTTGCAGGTAGCAACACCCCCGAGGGGAGGAGCTGTAGGGCTCCCCCCTCTCTTTCATTTCACACCCCGACCTCACTCTTTTTCCATCGGTGCTCATCGATGTCTCGTTGTTACTAAAATTACAACACCATGGGAGTAAAGACAGCCCTAAGAGTTACCTCTTGGGGCTGGTACTTCTCTACACACTCTTCACATACTCCTCAAACAACCGGGTGAAGCGCGGATACGGCTTCTCCACCGTCCCGGCTTCCCAAGCGGTGATGGTCGAAGGGTCCAGCCCGAGACGGCGGGCAAGTTCCCGCTGCGAGATGCCTTGCCGGTGACGGGTTGCCTGGATTCTCTCCGCGAGGGTCTTGGGCTCGGGTCTCGGGTCATACCCCAGGTAAGAGAGGATCGCGGGTAAAAACCGGAACTCCGGTTCATACTTCTCCTGCTCCCAATACTCGTAGGTCTTCGGGTTCGCCCCGAGCTTCTCCGCTACGTCCTTCTGCCGGAGCCCGAGATCAAGCCGCCGCTTCTTGAGGTGCTGCCCCATCGTCGCGGGCTCCTCGGGGTAGCCCGAGCGCGGTTTCCGTCCTCGTAGGGTGACATGGCAGAAAGGGAACGCAGGTATGCCCCTGCGGTCATCTGGGGGATCCGAGGTACTGCTGCCGCTGTCCGCCGCCGCTCATCGAGCGCTACCGCGGACGGGTCTCGGGGCCGTTGCTCGACCGCATCGACCTGCACGTCGAAGTGCCGGCGGTGAGCCTCGCGGAGCTGCGCTCCTCGGCGGGCGAGAGCACGGAGACCGTGGCGCGCCGGGTGGCGGCCGCGCGGGCCGTGCAGATCGAGCGCTTCGGTTCGCACATCCAGACCCCGACCAACTCCGCCATGGGCCCCGAGCAGCTCCGCCGGTTCTGCGCCGTCGACGCGGCGGCCCGGGGGCTGCTCGACAACGCCTTCGAGCGACTGGGCCTGTCGGCGCGGGCGCTCGACCGCGTGCTCAAGGTGGCCCGCACCATCGCCGACCTCGCCGGCAGCGACGCGGTCCGCTCCGCCCATCTGGCCGAAGCCATCCAATACCGCAGCCTCGATCGGCGGGTGGCCGGATGAGCGAGGCACCGGGCGCGGGAAAGCTCTTGACGTTCGTTAATAGGAGAGTTAACATGAAGCTCGTCCGGATCGCCCGTGAGCGGTGGGATGTCCTGGCAGTCATGGATGAAAGAGAGGACTGCCAGGTGCTCGATTTCCTGACCGCCCCGGGCCAGGACAAGGCGCGACAGACCTTGCTCATCTTTCTGCGCGTCCGCTTGCCCGTCGAGGGCCCGCCGGCGCACAACAGAGAGCTCTGCAAGCCCCTGGGCGACGGGATCTTCGAGTTCCGGCGCCAACCCAAGGGACCCAAAGTGAGGGTCCTGTTCTTCTACGACGACGGCTGCCGGATCGTCTGCACGAACGCGTTCTGCAAGGCGGAGCGGACTCCCAGGCCGGGACTCGAGCTGGCGAAGGATCTGAAACAGCAGTACTTCAGGGCGAAGCTCCTGGGGAGACTCCACATCGAGGAGGACTGAGATGGCGAGCGAAAGCATGGAGCGTTACCGGAAGCTCTTCGAGGAGGCCGAGACCCAACCCGACTACTGGATGGGCATCCCCGTCCTCGAGTTCACCGACGACCTCTGCCGGATCATGAAGGAGAAGAAGGTCTCGCGCGCCGAGCTGGCGCGGCGGATCGGCAGCTCGCGGGCCTACATCACGAAATTGCTCGGCGGCGGCGCCAACTTCACCCTGCTGACCATGGTCAAGCTGGCCATGGCGCTCGACGGAGCGGTGCACATCCACATCGCCGACAAGCGGGCGATCTCCAAGTGGCGCGACAAGCTGCCGCGGAAGGCGGCGAAAAAGCCTGCGAAGAAGGTGGCGAAGCCGCCGCGGCACCCCGCCGACGAGGCTGAAGAGCCCGAGGCGAAGAGCGTCTAAGGTCGCCATGCCCACCCGGCAACATGGCCTGTGCAATATTTCACAATCGCGGCATGCTGATTCGCCATAGTTTACCGACCTCTTGACATCCGAAGTCCAGGGTCTACAATACGCATCTCGATCAGCCGCTTGGGTTCTGTGGCCGATGGTGTCCAGGTTGTCTGGCTCCCTGTAAGAAGGTTCATGGCAAAACGTCACCACACGATCATCCTGATCCCCCACGCGCACGCCAAACTGCGCAAGTGGCAGGTGACCAGTCTGCAGGTCGCGATCGCGGCCGGCGCCTTCTTTCTGCTCACCCTTGCCGCCGGCCTCTTCACCTGGCTTCACTTCAGCAAGAACGTCAATCCCATCGAGATCGCCCGGCTGAAGAGCGAGAACGAACAGCTCCGCAGGACCAATCTCACCTTCGAGTCGAGCGTCAAGAAGATCCAGGGGCAGCTCAACCAGTACGAGGAGCGCACCCGCCAGCTCGCCATCGTCGCCGGTGTCGAGGGGCTGGGGAGCGGCGCCGAGGCGGGTATCGGCGGCGGCTCGCCGATCGAGGAGTCCGGCGCGAACGGCCTGCCGGTCCTCGAAAGCCGGACGAGTCAGCTCGCCGGCACCCTCAACGCGGTCGAGGCCAGGCTCAACGAGCGGGTGCGCTGGATCTCCGCCACCCCGGCGATCGCTCCGGTCAAGGGGATCTTCACCAGCGGCTTCGGGGTCCGCGCCGATCCCATGACGCACGGGCGCGGCGATCATCAAGGCGTCGACATCGCCGCCGCTCCGGGTCAGCCGGTGCGGGCCAGCGCCGACGGCGTGGTGATCCGCGCCGCCGAGATCGGCGGCCTGGGGCAGGCGGTTTTCATCGCCCACGGCTTCGGCGTTACCACCCGCTACGGGCACATGTCGCGGATCGAGGTCCGGCCGGGGCAGCGGGTCAAGCGCGGGGACATCGTGGGGCGCGTCGGTAACACCGGCCGCTCGACCGGCTACCATCTGCACTACGAGGTGCGCGTCGACGGCGATCCCGTCAACCCCCTCGCCTACATCCTCGACGACACGGCCGCGGGCGCCTCGTAGGTGCCCTCCCCTCCCCCTCCGGGGTGTGCCGCCCACCGGCGGCCGATGGAATCTTTCTGCTAGACTGCGCGTTGTAGACGCTTGCCTTTGAACTCGATTTCGAGTCTTCCCCGAACCTAGCGAGACCTCGATGATTAACACGATTCTGACCAAGATTTTCGGCAGCCAGCACGAGCGTGAAGTCAAGAAATTGCTGCCGGTCGTAGCCGCCATCAACGAGATGGAGGCGCAGATCAAGCCGCTCTCGGACGACGAGCTGCGTGCCAAGACCGCCGAGTTCAGGACCCAGCTCGACAACGGGATCCCCCTCGACGATCTCCTGATCCCCGCCTTCGCGGTGGCCCGGGAGGCCGCCTGGCGCGCGGTCCACATGCGGCCGTTCGACGTTCAGCTCATGGGGGGCATGGTGCTCAACAAGGGGCGCATCGCCGAGATGAAGACCGGCGAGGGCAAGACCCTGGTGGGAACTCTCCCTGTCTACCTGAACGCTCTGGAGGGCAAGGGGGTCCACGTCGTCACCGTCAACGACTACCTGGCCCGCCGCGACTCCGACTGGATGGGCCAGATCTACAAATTTCTTGGGCTCTCCGTCGGCGTCATTCAGCACGACATGCCGGACGCCGACCGCAAGCGGGCCTACGGCTCCGATGTCACCTACGGCACCAACAACGAGTACGGGTTCGACTACCTGCGCGACAACATGAAGTTCGAGCTCGAGTCGATGGTACAGCGCGGGCATCACTACGCCATCGTCGACGAGGTGGACTCGATCCTGATCGATGAGGCCCGGACGCCGCTGATCATCTCCGGCCCCTCCGAGGAGTCGATCGACAAGTACTACCGGATCGATCGCATCATTCCCCGCCTGGTCAAGGGGGAGGAGATCGACGAGGGGGACGGCAAGAAGACCACCACCGGCGACTACGTGGTCGACGAGAAGGCGCACCAGGCCGCTCTCACTGAGGAGGGGGTCGAGAAGGTCGAGCAACTGCTCGGCGTCCGCAACCTCTACGACCCCGAGAACATGGAGATCATCCATGGGGTCAACCAGGCACTCCGCGCGCACGCCCTCTATCAGCGCGACGTCGAGTACCTGATCAAGGACGGCAAGATCGTGATCGTCGACGAGTTCACCGGCCGCATGATGCCCGGCCGCCGCTGGTCGGACGGCCTGCACCAGGCAGTCGAGGCCAAGGAAGGGGTGAAGATCGAGCGCGAGAACCAGACGCTCGCCACCATCACCTTCCAGAACTACTTCCGCAAGTACGCCAAGCTCTCGGGCATGACCGGCACGGCCGAAACCGAGGCGCCCGAGTTCAACAAGATCTACAAGCTCGACGTGATGGTGATCCCGACCAACAAGCCGATGCGGCGGATCGAGGAACCCGACCTGGTCTACCGCACGGCGAACGAGAAGTACGAGGCGATCGTCGCCGACATCACCGAGCAGCAGAAGAAGGGCCGACCGGTGCTGGTCGGCACGGTCAGCATCGAGAAGTCAGAGAAGATCTCGGCGATGCTCAAGCGGCGCGGCATCAAGCACGTGGTGCTGAACGCCAAGTACCACGCGCAGGAAGCCGAGATCGTGGCGCAGGCGGGCCGCCTCGGCATGGTCACCATCGCCACCAATATGGCTGGCCGCGGCACCGACATCCTGCTCGGCGGCAGCCCCGACCACATGGCCCGGCAGCAGTGCCTGGCCGAAGAGGTCGCCCAGGTGCTCGAGCGCGGCGAAGAGCGGTTCGTCGACGACGACGCGTTCGTCTACTTCTCGCACGGCGAGAACTACCGCGTGCCGCGAAGTGACTGGGAACGCATCTTCCGGCACTTCAAGGCGCAGTGCGACGCCGAGCACGACGAGGTGATCGCCCAGGACGGTCTGCACATCCTCGGCACCGAACGACACGAAGCCCGCCGCATCGACAACCA
>JBDSHF010000027.1:0-6780 GCA_039918595.1 Thermoanaerobaculia bacterium | reverse complement strand
CCAGGTCGTAGCCGGGATTCTTCGGCAGGACTTCCTTGAGCATGCGGTGGAGGCCGCGGCCGTCGGCGGAGCGGGCGAGGAGCTGGAAGCGCCATTCGCCGCGCAGGCGCTCCAGCGGGGCGGGGGCCGGGCCGGAGAGGCGGACGGAGCGGGCGAAGGGGTGGGCGGCGAGGTCGGCGGCCAGATCGGAGATCAGCTTCCAGGCGCGGTCGCGGTTCTTGTCGCGGACCAGGAGCTGCACCATGCGCGTGTACGGCGGATAGTGGAAGACCCGCCGGAAGTGCAGCTCCTCGCGGGCGAAGCCTTCGTCGTCTCCGCGCAGCGCGGCCTGGATGGCGTAGTGGTCCGGATGGTAGGTCTGGATCACCACGCGGCCGGGGCGCTCCCCCCTCCCCGCCCGGCCCGCCACCTGCACGAGCAGGTTGTAGGTGCGCTCGACCGCCCGGAAATCGGGAAAGCTCAGGTAGGCGTCCGCCGCCAGCACGGCGGTCAGCGCCACGTTCGGGAAGTGATGCCCCTTGGAGACCATCTGGGTGCCGATCAGCACCTGGATCTCGCCGCGGTCGAAGCGCTCCAGCAAGGCGGCGGGACCGCCCGGCCGGCGGGCGGTGTCGCGGTCGAGCACGTCGACGCTCACCTCCGGGAACAGCTCCTTGAAATCCTCCTCCACCCGCTCGGTGCCGGCGCCGATCGCCTCCAGCGCCTCCTCTTTGCAATTGGGGCAGACCTTGGGGGCCGGGAGCATCGAGCCGCAGTAGTGGCAGACGAGCCGCCGGTCGCGGCGATGATAGGTGCGCGGCAGGCCGCAGTCCTCGCAGCGCATGTCCTCGCCGCAGGCGCGGCAGAGCAGCATCGGCGAGTAGCCGCGGCGGTTGCGCAGCAGGATCACCTGATCGCCGTCGGCCAGGGCTTGCCGGATCTCGAGGCGCAGGCGCTCGGAGAAGTGGATCTCTCCGGGCCGGCGGGAGACCCCCTCCTCGCGCAGGTCGACCAGGATCCCCTCGGGGAGCGTGCCCTGGCCGGCGCGCTCGGTCAGGCGTAGAAGGTCGAGCTTCCCGCGCTCGGCGTTGTAGCGGCTTTCGAGGCTTGGAGTGGCGGAGACGAGCAGGGCCGCGGCGCCGGCGTCCCGGGCTCGGACGAGGGCGAGGTCGCGGGCGTTGTAGCGCGGCGACAGCTCCTGCTTGTAGGAGGAGTCCTGCTCCTCGTCCACCACGATCAGGCCGAGGTCGGCGACCGGCGCGAACAGGGCCGAGCGGGGGCCGAGCACCACGCGCGCCTCGCCGCGGCGCACCCGCTCCCATTCCTGGTGACGCTCGCCGACCCCCATCCCCGAGTGCAGGATGGCGAGGTTGTCGCCGAAGCGCAGCTCGACGGCGCGGGCGAGGGCCGGCACGAGCGCGATCTCGGGCACCAGCAGGATCGTCGACCGCCCGCGGGCGAGCGCCTCCTCGGCGGCCCGCAGGTAGACCTCGGTCTTGCCGGAGCCGGTCATCCCCTGGAGCAGGAGCGGCGCGAACTGGCCGGCCTCGATGACGGCGGTCAGCCGGTCGAGGGCGAACGCCTGATCCTCGCGCAGGAGGATCTCGGGGCGCTTGCCGGGAGCTCCCATCATGTGGCGGTCGAGGGAGAGGCGCTCGACCTGGGTGAACTGGCGCAGCACGCCGAGCGAGACGAGCCGCCGCACCACGGCCGGCGTGCACTCGATGGTGGCCGTAACCTCGGCCGTGGTGGCCGGCCGGCCCAGCGCGGACAGGTAGTTGATCACCTCGCGCCCGGCGACCGAGCGCCCGGCCTTGGCGAGATGGTCCGCGACCTCCCCCGGCGCCAATTCGACGGCGTTGATGTAGCGCGCCGAACGAGCCCGATGCTCGGCGGTGTTAACCCGCCCCCCCTCGGCCAGGGTGGCGAGCACCGCGTCGAGGTCCGGCAGCGCGCCGATCCGGGACTGCAGCTCGGCGACGGTCATCCGCCCCCCCTCGCGCAGCGCCTCGATCACGGCGGCCTCGGAAGCTCCGCGCGGCAGCGAGAGCGCGCCGGCGTCAGTCAGCCAGACCTTGCGGTCCCCCCAGGGGGGCAGGTCCGCCGGCAGCATGGAGCGAACGACCTCGCCCAGCGGCGCCATGTAGTAGTCGGCGGTAAAGCGCGCGAGCTCGAGCAGGTCCTTGGGGACCACGGGCTCGCGGTCGAGGATCTCGACGAGCGGCCGCAGGTTCACCCCCTCGGGGCGGTCTTCATGGATGTTGACGATCAGCCCGACCAGCCGGCGCCGGCCGATGAGGACGCGGGCGCGCATGCCGACCTGGGCCTGGAGATCCCAGGCGGCCGGGATCTCGTAGGTGAGCGGGTCCGGCAGCGGGAGCGGAAGGGCGACGTCGGCCAGGCGGAGGGGCTTCTCCATGCGGGGCTCATCGTCGCACAACCGGAGAGCGGCGGAGCGTCTTGTTCCTCCCCCTTCAGGGGGAGGTTAGGAGGGGGCGCCCCAGACAAGGAGCGGTCTCGGACTCCGGAAAGCCCCCTCCTGGCCTCCCCCTGAAGGGGGAGGAAAAAAGCTCGGGGTCGGGAGCGTCTGGACTGTCCCAGCCCTACCCCGCTCCCCTTCGCCGGCACTCCTCCGAGCAGAACACCTCATCCCCCTTCTTGAACCCCCGGCTGGCCACGATGTACGTGCCGCAGGCGGCGCAGGGCACCAGGGTCTCGGTGGCGACGGCGCGGGGGGGCGGCGCCTTGGGAAGGGAGGGGGGACCGAAGACCGCCGCCTTGAGCTGGGCGCTGAAGTTCTTCACGGCCAACCGGAGGATGACCAGCAGAAGGATGATGCCGATGATTTTGGTCACGGAAAAAACCGGGTCATGAAAAAACGGGTCAGCTCAGGCGGCGGTGCGCTGCTTGGCCATGGCCTCCGCCAGTCTCGCCACTTCGGGATTGCTTGGCTGCAGCTTCTGGAGCTGCCCCAGAACCTGGTTGGCCTGCTCGGGCTTCTTGAGATCGAAGGCGAGGACCACCACCTCGTTGTAATAGGCCTGCCAGTGACCGGGCTCCAGCTTCTTCGCCTGATTGAACAGGTCGATCGCCTTGTCGTACTGCTGCAGGCCCCGGTAGGTGATGCCGAGGTCGGTGATCACGTCGGGGTCGTTGGGCTTGAGCTCCAGGTAATGGCTGTACAGCTCCTGCGCCCGCTGCCAGTTCTGGATGTCGAAATTCAGGTCGGCGAGCTTGCGGACGGCCTGAATATCGTTCGGGTTCTTCTCCACGAAGGCACGGAGCTGCTGGATCTCGGCCATGGCGGCGGGGCCACTCCCCTGGCCCTGGGCCGCGCCGGCGGGAGCTTCCGCCGCGGCAGCGCCCATCGCGCCACCGCCGCCCGCTTCGTCGCCCATGGCGATCTGGGACCGCAGCGCCGCGGTCAGGCGCGGCGGCTGGCGGCTGGCCATGGCCTCGAACAGCAGGTAGGCGAAGACGAAGCCGAGAAGCAGGCCGCCCATCAGGAAGAGCAGATTGTCTTTGTTCAAGCTATTGCCCACTTTCTCGGACCGCGGTCCATTGCCCACGACTGGGCTGCCCCGTCACGAGCTCATTGCCCGTCCAGATTCCGGTGATCCGCCCCTTGGCGACCGTACCTTCCCAGGTGCTGTCGAAGCCGCCCCGGGCGTCGAAGCGCTGCATGCGCAGGAAGTTGCCGGCCAGATTACCGCGGAACGAGCCGGCGGTGGAGCCGTTGACCTGATACACCCCGGTGACGAGGGTGCCGTCGAGACGGAGATCGAAGGTGGCGGAGAGGTTCTGCGACGGGATGCTCACCCGCCAGTGCCCGCTCAGGATGTCGGCCGCCCGCGTGGCGGCCGTGCCGTTTTCGGTCATCAGGGCGATCCGCCGCAGCCGCTCCCCCATCCGTTCGAGCTGGCTGTTGAGCTTGTCCTCGGCGGCGTGGGCCGCTCCGCGGGCGATCTCCAGCTCGGCCTGGAGCGCTTCGAGGGTGCCGAGGGAAACCGCGTCGGCGGCGAGCGCCTGGTCGAGCCGGGCGAGGACGTCGGTCACCCGCTGGCGGGCGAGCCCTTCGCGCTGGCGCGTCTCCTTGTAGGCGACGAGGTCGAGCGAGAGGAGCCGCTGCTCGAGGCGGAGCTCGGGGGAAGCGGTGCTCGGCGCGGCGGGCGCCTGGGCCCCGGCCGCGAGCGGCAGGAGCAGAAGAATGAGGATGGATACCGCTGGGATCGGACGAATCATGAGGGTGGAGATTCTATCAGGGTCGTCCAAAGAAAAAGGCCGCTCCGAAGAGCGGCCTTTTCTTCTACCCTATGGCGTCGATCGAACCGGATCAGCTCGCGATCTTGCGCTGCCGCTTTTCCAGGCTGGAGTTGAGCGACTGCTCGACCAGCTCCTCGGCCTCACGCTCGATGATGCCCTTGACGTGGGCAACCTCGCTGACGATGAAGTACTTGGCGCGCTCGTACATCTTCTTCTCACGGAACGAGAGGCTCTTGCGCTGTGAAACGAGACGCAGATTCTTGAGCACCTCGGCCACGTCAGTGAGGCGTCCGGTCTTCATCTTGTCGAGGTTCTGCTTGTACCGCCCCTTCCAATCCTTGTAGGTGTCGATGTTACCGTCTTCGAGAATGTCGAAAAGCGCGCGCACGTCACGGGTGTGGCAGAGCGGGCGCAGGCCCACGAGCTCGATGTTGGACTTCGGCACCATGACTTTGGAGTTGTTGGCTAAGAGACGGAGATGAAAGTAGAGCTGCTCCACCCCGTCCATGTGGCCCGGCTCGATCTTCTCGACCAGGCTGACGCCGTGGTTGGGGTAAACCACCTTCTGACCGACTTTCAATGTCACGTCGAGACCCCCTTGGATTGATGCAAAACGAATGGAGATGTGGTAAGTAAGTCGCTGAGGGACTTCCGCTTACGTCGCTTGTTATACACCGGAACAAGCTCCCCGTCAACTCCAGGGGACGGAGGAACGCGGTTACGGTCGTGTCACGAAGCGAAAAACCAAGCGGGAAAAATCCGCGGTTGACACCCCGGGGGGGACCCCCTAGGATTCCCTCTCTGCAAGGCCGGAGTGGCGGAATGGCAGACGCAGCGGACTCAAAATCCGCCGCTCGCAAGGGCGTGTGGGTTCGACTCCCATCTCCGGCACCAACCCCCTCCCCTCCCCGGGAGGGTTACTCGTAGCGCAGGGCTTCGATGGGATCGAGCCGCGAGGCTTTGGCGGCGGGATAGATGCCGAAAAAGATGCCGACTCCGGCCGAGAAGCCGATGGCGAGACCGACCGCCCACAGGGGGACGTGGGCGGGCGGAAAGCCGGGGATCATCTTGGAGATCGCCGCTCCCAGCCCGTAGCCGAGGGCGAGGCCGATGCCGCCGCCGATCAGCGACAGGGTGACGGCCTCGATCAGGAACTGGACGAGGACGTCCTGGCGGCGCGCCCCCACCGCCTTGCGCACGCCGATCTCGCGGGTGCGCTCGGTCACCGACACCAGCATGATGTTCATGATGCCGATGCCGCCCACCAGCAGGGCGATGCCGACCACGCCGCCGACCACGGCGGTGACGCTGCCGAGGACGCTGTTGACCGTCTTGAGGATCTCGTCCTGGGTCTGGATCTCGAAGTCGTCCGGCTCGCTGGTGGGGATCTTGTGGCGCTGCCGGAGCAGCCGGGTGATGCTGTCCTTGACCTGCGGCACGCTCTCCGCGTTGGTCGCCTGGAGGCGGATTTGCACCTGGTCGGCGGCGTTGCGGCCGAACAGGTTGACCGCCGAGCTGAACGGGACGTAGACGATGTCGTCGAAGTCCATCCCCAGGTTCTGCCCCTTCTTCTCCATGATGCCGATCACGGTCGCCGGATAGATGTCGATGTAGATCTCTTTGCCCAGCGGATCGGGCCCCAGGTTCAGCTCGTCGGCGATCTTGGGGCCGATGACGGTCACCTTGCGGTGGTTGTCGAGGTCGACCTGGGAGAAGAAGCGCCCGCGGTCGACGGTCTGGTTGGTGACGTCCTGATAGTTCTCGGTCGCCCCGATGGTCATCAGCGGGTTGTGCTTGCGGTCCTTGTACTTGACGACGGCGCGGCCGAGGATGAACGGCGACATCAGCTTGACGCCGGGGACCCGCTCCTCGATCGCCTGGGCGTCCTCGGAGGTGAGCTTGACCTGCCGGGCGGCGACGCCGGGGATGTTGCCGCGGTCGTTCTTCGCCGAGACGGCGATGAAGGTGGCGCCCACCCCCTGGAGCTGCTCGGTGATGGTGTACTGGAGCCCCTGGACGATCGAGACCACGCCGATCACGGCGGCGACGCCGATGATGATGCCGAGGGTGGTCAGGATCGAGCGCATCAGGTTGGCGCGGAGCGCCCCGAGGGCGATGCGGAAGTTTTCCAGGAAGACCATGGCGGCGGCGTCCTTCAGGAGACCGGGGCGGCCGCGGCGGCGGCTTCGGCCCGCGCCGTGATCTGGTCGGAGGTGACCTTGCCGTCGCGCAGCATCACCTTGCGCCAGGCGTGCTCGGCGATGTCCGGCTCGTGGGTGACCAGCACCACGGTGTTGCCCGCCTGGTGGAGCTCGTCGAAGAGATGCATGATCTCCTCGGAGGTGGCGGAGTCGAGGTTGCCGGTCGGCTCGTCGGCGAGCAGGATCGACGGATCGTTGACCAGGGCGCGGGCGATGGCGACGCGCTGGCGCTGGCCGCCGGACAGCTCGTTGGGCTGGTGGCTCATGCGCGAGCCGAGTCCCACCCGCTCGAGAGCCCGCTTGGCCCGTTCCCGCCGCTCGGCGCGCGAGAGGCCGG
>JBDSHF010000026.1:0-4554 GCA_039918595.1 Thermoanaerobaculia bacterium | reverse complement strand
GGTTCGGCGGAAGGTGACGGCACCCAGAAAAACCTTCTCGGCGGCAAGGGGGCTGGGCTCGCGGAGATGAGCCGGCTCGGCATCCCGGTTCCTCCCGGTTTCACGATCACGACCGAAGTTTGCACGTTTTACCAAGAGCACGACGGCGGCTATCCGGAAAACCTCGAGCGCGAGGTCGCGGAGCACCTTGGCAGGCTCGAGGAGCTGACCGGCCAGCGCTTCGGCGATCCAGGCAATCCACTGCTGGTCTCGGTCCGCTCCGGGGCCGCGCGCTCGATGCCGGGGATGATGGACACCATCCTCAACCTCGGTATCTCCGAGGAGGTCGTGGCCGCCTGGATCGACCGCGGCGAGGACGCCCGGTTCGTGCTCGACGCCTATCGCCGGCTGCTCACCATGTACGGCGACGTGGTGATGGACGTGCCGCACGCGGAGTTCGAGCGGATTCTTGGCGCCGCCCGCGAGGCGCAGGGAGCGGCCAACGACGCCGAACTGAGCGCCGAGTCGCTGCGTGGCGTGGCGGACGCCTTCAAGGCCCTGATCCAAGAGCGCTGCGGCAAGCCGTTTCCCCAGGAGCCGCACGAGCAGCTCTGGGGCTCGATCAGCGCCGTCTTCGCGAGCTGGAACAACCCCCGGGCGCGCGAGTACCGGAAGATCGAGGGGATCTCCGGGCTGCTGGGCACCGCGGTCAACGTGCAGAGCATGGTCTTCGGCAACCGCGGCAACGACTGCGCGACCGGCGTCGCCTTCACCCGCAACCCGGCGACCGGCGAGCGGCGGGTCTACGGCGAGTACCTGACCAACGCCCAGGGAGAGGACGTGGTGGCGGGCATCCGGACGCCGAAGCCGATTGTTAATGAAAATAATGGGGAGGATGGCCGGGACAATCTCGCCGAGGATTTCCCCGAGGCCAGCCGCCAGCTTCGCGAGGTCTGCGAGAAGCTGGAGCGCCACTACCGCGACATGCAGGACGTCGAGTTCACCATCCAGCACGACGAGCTGTTCATGCTGCAGACGCGGGCGGGCAAGCGCACCGGCCCGGCCGCCGTGCGCACCGCCGTCGAGATGGTGGCGGAAGGGCTGATCGATCGGCGCGAGGCGCTCGGCCGCGTCGAGCCCTCGCAGCTCGCGCAGCTCCTGGCCCCAGAGTTCGACGCCGAGGCAAAGAAGAAGGCGGTCTCCGGCGGCTCGCTCCTGGCCCACGGCCTGCCCGCCGGCCCGGGCGCCGCCTCCGGGCGGATCGCCCTGACCGCCGAGAAGGCGGCCGAGATGGCGGCCTCCGGACCGGTGCTGCTGGTCCGCGCCGAGACCTCGCCGGAGGACATCGTCGGCATGCACGCCGCGGCCGGCATCCTGACCTCGCGGGGGGGCATGACCTCGCACGCCGCCGTCGTCGCCCGCGGCCTCGGCAAGCCCTGCATCGTCGGCGCCGGCGATCTCGACGTCCAGGAGGAGGAAGGGGTTGTGCGGGTGGGGAACAAGACCTTCCGCGAGGGGGAGGAGCTGTCGATCGACGGCACGGCCGGCGAGGTGATCGCCGGCGCCCTGCCCACCCGACCATCCGAGGTGCTGCGCGTGCTGCTCGAGGGCGCCGAGCCCTCGCCCACCTCCGCGGGCTTCCTCGAGCTCCTGGCGTGGGCCGACGGCGAGCGCCGGCTCCGGATCCGCGCCAACGCCGACACCCCCCGCGACGCCCGGGTGGCCGCCGCGCTCGGCGCCGAGGGGATCGGGCTCTGCCGCACCGAGCACATGTTCTTCGCCGACGAGCGCATCCCCTGGGTGCGCCAGATGATCCTGGCCGACGACCACGAGAGCCGCGCCATCGCCCTCGCCAAGCTCCTGCCCATGCAGCAGCAGGACTTCGAGGGGATCTTCACGGCGCTCGCCGGCAAGCCGATCACCGTCCGCCTGCTCGATCCGCCGCTGCATGAGTTCCTCCCGCACGGCGGGAAGGCCCTGGGCATCCTGGCCAAGCAGATGGGGATCGACCCCGCCGCCGTCAAGGCGCGGGCGGAGGCGCTGGCGGAGGCCAACCCCATGCTCGGCCTGCGCGGCTGCCGCCTGGGCATCACCGCTCCGGAGATCTACGAGATGCAGGTCGAGGCGATCGTCCGCGCCGCCTGCGTACGGACCAAGGCGGGGGAGGAGGTGCGGCCGGAGATCATGGTCCCGCTGGTCGGCACCGAGGCGGAGATGGTGCGCCTGCGGGAGATGGTCTCGGCGGTCGTCGACCGCGTCCTGGAGGAAGAGGGAGTCCGTCTGGAGATCCTGATCGGCACCATGATCGAGGTCCCGCGGGCCGCCCTGATGGCCGACAAGATCGCCGATCATGCCGACTTCTTCTCCTTCGGCACCAACGATCTGACGCAGATGACCTACGGCTACTCGCGCGACGACGCCGGCCGCTTCCTGCCGGAGTACCTGAAGTCCGGCATCCTCCAGCACGACCCCTTCCAGTCGATCGACGAGAAGGGGGTGGGGCAACTCGTCCGCATCGCCTGTGAGCGTGGGAGGGAGGCGCGGCCGGACCTCCACCTGGGGATCTGCGGCGAGCACGGCGGCGATCCGCGGTCGATCGACTTCTTCGACCGGGTCGGCCTCGACTACGTCTCCTGCTCCCCCTACCGGGTGCCGATCGCTCGTCTGGCGGCGGCGCGGGCGAGCCTGGACCGCAAGGCGGAAGAGGCGTCGAAGTCCCTGAAGCCCCCGGCCCGCCATCCGGGGGCCAGCGCTGGAACCGTTCCGCCGGTGTCGATGGCGGCGGCCCCGGCCAAGGCCTGACCGGCCCGCTCTTTGCAGGCTTGAAAGGACAGGAGGTACAGAATGGACGACTCCGAACGGACTTATGGCTACAGCGAAGACATCTACCACGGCTCTCACGATCGCAAGGACGAGAAGAGCTACGAATACGGGGGGGAAAACCCCGAAGAGGTTCAGGGCGAGCAGCTGAGCCCTGAAGAGGCGGCGATGCACATCGAGGGCTCCCACGCCGGGGAGGAGCCCATCGCCTCCGGCGAGACCGGTTCCTACGACTACGGCCGCGAAGGCGGCTTCGCCACCACCGAGTCCTTTACCTGGGGCAACCCGGGAACCGACGTCGAGCGCGAGGCCCGGGCCTCCGAGACGAAGGTGCGGACCGATCAGCGCGAGGAGAAGGTGGCGGAGACGGCGGCCAAGAAGTAAGCCTGTTTCTCCCCAGGCAGGAGCGGTCGCGCTCGAACGCGACTTCTCCTGCCTGTACAATCCCGGCGTGTCCCGCATCCATCTCCTCCCCGACACCCTGGTCAGCCAGATCGCCGCCGGCGAGGTGGTGGAGCGCCCGGCGTCGGTGGTCAAGGAGCTGGTCGAGAACGCGCTGGACGCGGGCGCCGGGCTGATCGAGATCCAGCTCGAGAGCGGCGGCAAGGCACGGATCGCGATCGGCGACGACGGCTGGGGCATGGGGCGGGATGACGCGCTTCTCGCGTTCGACCGCCACGCCACCAGCAAGATCGCCAGCTTCGACGATCTGGAGCGGGTCGCCACCCTGGGGTTCCGCGGTGAGGCGCTGGCCACCGTCGCGGCCGTCGCCCGGGTCGAGATGACCACCGCCGAGCAGCCGGGGGAAGGGCACCGGGTGTTGATCGAAGGGGGGAGGGTGCGGGTGGCCGAGCCTTTCGCCCGTCCGCGCGGCACCACGATCGACGTCCGCTCGCTCTTCTTCAACGTGCCGGCCCGGCGGAAGTTCCTCAAGGCCCCCCAGACCGAGCTGCGCCGCTGCGTCGAGGTGGTGCAGGGGTATACCCTGGCGCGGCCCGACGTGCGCTTCCAGGTCTCCCACGAGGGGCGGGAGCTGCTGGACGCCCTGCCCGCGCCCGGGACGGCGGCGGGCTCGCGCGAGCGGATCGGCCAGATCTTCGGTCTCGAGCTCGCCCGCGAGCTCGCCGAGATTCCGGCGGGGCAGGGGAGGGACGAGGAGACGATCCACGGCTTCGTGGGGACTCCGGCGACGGCGCGGGGGCGGCGCCACTTCATCTACGTCAACCGCCGCCTGATCCGCGACCGGGCGGTGCTCGCCACCTTCTACCGCGCCGTGCGCGACGAGTGGAAGGGGGAGGACTTCCCGGCCCTTTTCCTCTTCCTCGACATTCCGCCCGAGGAGGTGGACGTCAACGTCCACCCGCAGAAAGCGGAAGTCCGATTCCGCGATCCCGGCCTGCTCGACCGGATCTACCACGCCCTCCGCCGCGCCCTGGAGCGCGCCCGCGGCGAGGAGGCCGCACCGCTCCGGCCGCCGGCCTCCGAGCCCTACGTCGCCTTCGCCTGGCAGGGTCTGGGGGAGCAGCGGGCTCCGGTCGCCTGGGATCGTCCCTCGGCCGGACCCGGGGTAGTGACGGGGAGCCCGGCGCCCTCGGGTTCCGTGGAGCTTCCCGTCATCCCCACTCGCTTGGCGACCCCCTCCTATGCTCCGCTCGAGCGGGCGATGGTCCCGCTTTCGGGGAGGCATGGGGAGGCCCGTCCGTTCCGGTTGCTGGGGCAGTACAAGGGGACGCTGATCATGCTGGAGGGGCCGGA
>JBDSHF010000025.1:0-5414 GCA_039918595.1 Thermoanaerobaculia bacterium | reverse complement strand
CGGCTCGTTGTCCTCCACCAGCAGGAGCCGGAGCGCCGGCGCGTCGGCGGGCTTCGTGGCGATCCCGGCCGGCTCGGCGGCCGCGGGCGCGACCAGCGTGGCAAGACCCAGCGTGAAGGTGGCCCCCTGCCCCCGGCCGGGGCTCAAGCCGGTAAGGGTGCCGCCGTGCTGATCCACCAGCGCCTTGGAGATGGCGAGGCCGAGCCCCAGGCCGCCAAAGGTGCGGGTGATCTCGGGATTCCCCTGCTCGAAGGCGTTGAACAGGCGCGGCAGGTCCTCGGGCGCGATGCCGATGCCGGGATCGATCACCGCGACCTCGATCCGCCCCGGCTCGGGATTGCTGGTAACCACCCGGATCCGCCCGCCGGCCGGGGTGAACTTCACGGCGTTCTTGAGCAGGTTCCAGAACACCTGCTGCAGCCGCGCCGAGTCCGCCTGGACGTGGTGCTCGGAGGCGCCGGGCTCGAGGTCGATGGCGAGCTGCCGGTTCTCCCCGCCCTCGCAGCAGATCGCCACCGCGTGCTCGAGCAGCGCGTGGACGTCGGTCGTTTCGAGATGGAGAGTGAGCTTGCCGCGGGAGACGCGGGTGAGGTCGAGGAGGTCGTCGATCAGCTTCGCCTCGAGCTCGACGTTGCGCTGGATCATCCGCAGGTCGGCGCGCAGGGCCTCCGGCAGGTCGGCGGAGCGGGCGAGGGCCGAAACCCGCATCAGCACGGGGGTCAGCGGCGTGCGCAGCTCGTGGCTCAGGGCGGCCAGGAAGTGATCCTTCGCCTTGCTCGCCGCCTCGGCGCGGCCGTAGAGACGGGCGTTGTCGATGGCCAGGGAGGCGCGCGAGGCGAGCCCCTCGGCGAGCTCCAGGTCCGGCGGACCGAAGTTCCGCCCGGAGACGTCGGAGGTGGCGAGGAGCATCACCCCCAGGACCTCACCGCGGGCGGCCAGCGGGACGGAGATGAACGAGCGCGGGACCAGTTGCACGAAGCCGTCGAGCATGTCCGCGTCCTGATGGACCGACAACGCCATCTCGTAATTCACGCGGGTCAAGATCTGGCTCTCCCCGGTCTCGGCCGCCCGCCAGAGCATGCTTCCGCGGTTCTTGGGGAGCCCCTCGAAGACCTGCCCCAGCCGCCGCAGCACCGCCTCCTTGCCCGGATCGACGTGCAGCAGGGCCACCTGGCGGAGACGGGGCCCCTCCTGCTGCTCGAAGATCAGGCCATAATCCGCCAGGCGGGGGACGGTGAGGTGCAGGAGGCTCCGCAGGGTCTCCGCGTAGTCGAGCGACTCGGAGAGGGCGCTCCCCGCCTCGGCGAGCAGCGCCGCCCGCCCCTCCGCCCGCTTGCGCTCGGTCAGGTCGAGCACGAAACCGACCGAGGCGTCCGATTCCGGCAGCAGGGCGGAACCGACCATCACCGGCACCCGGCTGCCGTCGCCGCGGCGGAACTCCTTCTCGTAGGGGGTGCAGGCGCCGGTCGTCATCAGCTCGACCATCGCCCGCTGATCCGCCTCCTCCCAGCCGGGGGGCGCCAGCTCGACCCAGCTCAGCTCGCCCCCCTCGAGCTCCCGCCGGCTGTGGCCGAGCATGGTGAGGAAGGCGTCGTTGGCCCCGGTGATCCGCGCCTTCTCGTCGGCGTAGTAGATGCCGAGGATGTTGGATTCGAACAGGCGCTCGATCCGGGCCCGGCTCTCCCGCAGGGCCTGGAGCAGGGACCGCTCGGTTTTTAGCCGGCGGGCGAGACCGTGCTCGCCCGTGCGAAGGGACCGGCGGCGCATGAATTTGAACAACGGAGCAACCTTTTTTCCCCGGTTAAGAAGAGATCCTGGTGGCAATATAGCAAAAACGATCGGGACCCGCCGGGCGTTCGTACACCGCCCGGCGAAACTGACGATGTTCTGTAGGGGCGGCAGCTCAGTCGCGGGACAGCACCTCGCCGTGGACATTGAGCAGGGCCTTGCGCGGCTTCCTGGGCAGCTTGAGCTTCACGTCCACCGGCACGCTCGCCTCCCCGACCATCGGCACCATCCCCACCCGGGCGGTCTCATTCTTGCCGAACTCCACGTAAATGGGGACCAGGGCGCGGAAATCCTTCCCCACCCCCTCCTGCCGGAGGGTGCCGTGGATGCGGGTCTCCTCCCCCGCCGGTTCCACTTTCAGGTCCACCACGTAACGGGGCACCTCGGCGCCGTAGACCCACTGGTTGAAGAACCAGTCCATCTTGCCGTTGCCGGTGGCGTTCATCGCCGGCAGCATGTGCCGCTCGACGACCTTCTGGAAATCGGCGGTGGAGGCGAACTTGCCGCCATAGGTGGAGGTGTAGTCCTTCATCATCCCGATGAACCGGGCGTCCGAATCCTTGGAGCTCCAGTCGTACATCATCATGCGCAGCATGTGGAGCACGTAGCCCCCCTTGGGATAGATCAGGAAGGCGGCGCCGGGGGTCCTGGCGGTGGAGAGACGCCAGCCCTCGGTGATCGGCCCGGCCTCGTAGAAGGCCGTCGCGTTGCCCGGGAGCTTCTCCACGATCTCCTTGCGCCGCGCGCGCCAGAACCGGTCGTACTCGGGCCACCCCTGCGTGCGATGGACGGCGAGGGAGGCCGAGAACTCGGCGAATCCCTCCTCCAGCCACTGGTCGCGGTAGGTCTCGGCTCCCACCAGATGTCCCCACCACTGGTGGGCGAACTCGTGATATCCCACCTGGTCGACGAAATCCGTGGTCCGGTTGTTCATGCCGAGCCGCTGGCGCTGCGTGCCGTCCAGGAAGGCGATGTAGGGGAGGAAGATGAGCGACGGCCACGACTGTCCGAAGCTGAAGTCGGACTGCTGCGTGATCGCCACGTGGGTCTGCGGCAGCGGACCGAAGTAGGCGGTGAACAGCCGGGCCGAGTTGAGCCCGTCGGCCAGCGATGCCTCCGCCAGCCGCCCCGTGTTGACCTTGCCCAGGCTGGGCCCCGGAGCGCCGCCGCCGAGCGTGTAGTACTCCCCCTCGGGGAGCTCGCTGACCGCTCCGTACTGGCTGAGATAGCCGTTGATCTGCTTGATGATGTCCGGCGTCCCCGGATTGGTGAAGACCTGGACGTCGATCTTGCTGGTCTCGTCCTGCTTGTTCATCTCCTTGAACTTGCCGTAGTTGAAGCCGGCGACCTGCACGGGCTGCTCGGTCTTCCAGTGCGAGACGCTCTCCCGGCCCTCGGCCTTCTCGTCGAGCTTGGTGCCCACCGAGATGATCTGGTTGCCGGCCGGCACGCGGTAGGTCAGGTCGAACAGCGCCGGATCGGAGAAGACACCGACGTTCGGATACCAGCTCTCGCGGGCGCCGACGTAATAGTTCTTGTCGCCGCCGTCGAACAGGACCTTGTCCCCCTTGTAGGAGAGCTTCAGCCGCACGACCGCTCCCTTGGCCAGGGGCTCGGGGAAGACCACCGCCGCGGTGGCGTCCTCCTTCTCCTCCTCCTGCACGAAGGGGAGCGGCTTCCAGGCCGGTTCCGTGGATTCGCCGCCCGCCGCGGCCTCCACCGTGTAAGTGGCCGCCTCCAGGCGCAGCGACGGCAGGAGGTGGACCGGCAGCACCCGCAATTTCGGCATCAGCGTCTTGAAACGCAGGGTCGTCGTGCCGGCCAGGTCCGTGTCGCGCGCGATGGTGGTCTCCACCGTATAGTCCAGGGCGTCGGCCAGGCGCTTCTCGGGGCTTCTGCGCCTGGCGTCCACCTCGACCCGGCGGTCGCATTGGTACCAGATCCCCCCCTTGACGTTGTCGGCGACCAGGAAGACCGTGTCCTCCTCCCCTAGCCGGGCGCCGAAATTCAGCGCCTCGGCGCCGTTCGGATCGACCGCCGCGAGCGCCGGCGGGTATTTCTTGCCGTTGACCAGCGCCAGGAAGACGCCGCTCATCAGCCCCGGCTGGTTGAGGATGTCCTCGAGCACGCGGACGTGGAAGTTGATCCGGAAATCCTTCCGCTGCCGCTTGAGATAGGACTCGTAGACGGAGACCGCCCGCGAGTCGGGCGCGCCGGTCTTCGCCGCCGCGTGCTGCTCGATCTCCTGGGCCGTGTCGTCCGCGAACAGCAGGACCAGGTCGTCGAACTCGTCGGCGAACGTCTCGGAACCCTTGTCGCCGCCGGAGGCGAGCGCGAGATGGCGCCGCTCGTTCTCGCTCGCCGGACTGAGCCGGTAGCTCCCCCGGCCCACGAAGACCGCCCCCACCGTGCGGCCGCCGACCGGCGCGAGGAAATGGAACGCCCCCGAGTCGAACTGGAACCGGAAGGCGTCCCGCTCCAGCACCAGGCCGCTGACCGGCACCGTCCGGCCGTCCGGCCGGGCCGCGCGCAGGGCGGCGTAAGTGGGATCCGTGGCCGCCGGGGCGGCGAGGGGGAACAGGGCAAGGGCCACCAGGAGAACGAAGAGGGAAGAACGGCACCGGCTCATCAACAGCCTCCATCCAGGTTTGACGCGTTAATCTGAAAAGATTTTCTAATCTCCTGAGATCAGTGTCAAATCGGGGAAAACATTTCGGTCGCCGGAAACAGCGGCGGCGGCCCCGAAAGACCGCCGCCGCACCGAAAACGCTGGATTCAACTCCGGCTCAAGGCACGTCGTAGGTGTCGATCTTCTTCCCCTGGAGGTATTTGTCGAACCAGGCGGTGATGTGCCGCAACCGCTCGATGCGGTGCCAGGGCTGGCCCGAGCGCGACAGCTCGTGGGTCTCGCCCGGGAAACGCACCATGACGGTCGGCTTGCGCAGGTACTTGAGGGCGCGGAACATCTGCTCGCCGCCGGCCGCCGGGGGCGTCCGGTAGTCGTCCTCCCCCTCGATCAGCATCAGCGGCGTGGTCACCTTGTTGACGTAAGTGATCGGCGAGAGGCGGGCGAAGTCCCGCGGGTTCTCCCAGGGCGCGCCGCGGAACCATGTGGGGCGGAAGAGGGTGAAGTCGGCGGTGTAGAAGAACGTCGACCAGTCGGCGATCGAGCGCTGCGAGGCGGCCGCCGCGAAGCGGTCCGTCTGGGTGACGATCCAGTTGGTCAGGATGCCGCCGCCGCTGCCGCCGGTCACCCCCAGCCGCTTGGGATCGGCGATGCCGCGCTTCACCATCTCGTCGACGCCGGCCAGCAGGTCCTTCGCGTCGTCGCCCGGGAAGTTGTACTGGATGACATTGCCGAACTCCTGGCCATAGGAAGAGCTCCCCCGCGGGTTCGGGTAGAGCACCACGTACCCCTTGGCGGCCATCCACTGCATCTCGTGGAAGAAGGTGTAGCCGAAGGCCGAGTGCGGGCCGCCGTGGATGTTGAGGATCAGCGGGTACTTCTTCCCCGCTTTGTAGTCCGTCGGTTTCTGTACGAAGGCGTGGATCTCCCGGCCGTCGAAGCTCTTGTAGGCGATCTCCTCGGGCGCGGTGAGCTCGAGTTGCGAGAAGAGCTCCTGGTT